>NZ_CP108036.1:5685000-5988750 GCF_036170895.1 Streptomyces erythrochromogenes
TGCTCCTGCGGACGCGGATACGGGTGCGGGTGCTCCGGTGGGGCGGGACGCGGGGTGGGTCATCGGCGCCGGCGGCGGGACTGCCACACGCCCGCGGCGGCCAGGACGGCGACCGCGGCGATGCCCACCAGCAGACCGGCGGACGGGCCCCCGCCGCCCGGGGCGGACCCGGACGGCTCGGCGGACGCCTCGGCCGCGCCGGTCTCCGCGATCTGCTCCCCGCAACCGTGCTGCGGGTAGCCCGCGATGGCGCACAGCAGCGCCGCACTGTTGTAGCGCAGCGGCTTGGCGACCGCCGCCAGCGCCTCGGCCGTCGTGGCCTCCGGCGCCACCTGCGCACAGGCCGTGCGCGGGGCCTCCTGCGGGACCACCTCGCCCGACGGGGCGTCCGCCTGCACACCGAAGTCGATGACGAGGGCCACCCGCTTGCGGCCCTCCGCCGGGGCGGTCGCCCCGCACACGGCCTCGAAATCGGCAGCGGCCCGCGGCTTCGCCGCCTCCGTCGCCGCGTCCTTGCTCACCGCGAAGCGGAAGCCCTGGACCGAGCCGTCCGCGGGGCGGGCCAGCGAGGGCCCCTGCGACGCGTACGACCACTGGCCGCCGGCCGCGCCGTCCCAGAACGACCAGTAGCGGTAGCCGGCCGCCAGCGCCGGAGCGGCGGCCAGCAGGGCCAGGACGATGCCGAGAGCGAGGGCCGCGGCGGGCAGGCGGCGGCGCATCAGAGCTGGTTCTTCTTCCGGCGGCCGCTCAGCAGGATGCCGATGCCCATACCGGCCGCGGCCCCCGCACCGATGATCCACCAGAGGTTCTGGCCGCCGGACGGCTCCTCCTTCTCGCCCTCCACCTCGGTCGCGCCGGTGTCCGCGCCCTGCGGGGCCGGGCCCGTCGCGTTCAGCGCGGCCACGAGGTCGGTGCCTCCGAAGGACTTCGGGTCGGTGCCCGTGGCGTGCGCGGCGAGGACCAGGGTGCCCAGGGCGGCCGGGGAGCCCTTGGCCCACTCGGCGGAGTTGCCCTTCAGCCACTCCAGCGCGCCCGCCGCCGACTGCTTGTGCCCGGCCGCGGCGAGCGCGATCACCGCGTCGGCGGTGTTGCCGGTGTCCGCGGTCGGCTGGTCCGCACCCGGGGTGAGGGCGGTCAGGTGGCCGTCCTTCTTGAGGGCCTCGGCCAGGTAGCCGGCCGCGCCCTGGGCGGCGGCCGCGGCACCGGCGGCCGGGTCCGCGGCGGCAGCCGCCGGGCAGGTCAGCGTGGTCGCGGGGGTGTCCGTACCGGACGGGACGACGGCCGTGCCCTTGCCGAGGCCGGCGAGCGCCGCCGCGGCCGTGGCGTCGGCGTTGGCGACCAGCTTGCCGCCGACCGGCTGGAACGCGAAGGCGCCCCGGTCCGCGGCCGGCTCGGCGGCGCAGCCCAGCTGGAAGGAGAGCAGTGCCTCGTACGGGGACTTGCCCGCCTTCGACTTCGTCTCGGCCGGCTTCTCGCCCGCCGCGGTCAGGGCGCTGATCACGATGGCGGTCGAGTTGGCGTCGGTGCCGGTGTCCATGGCGCCGCCGGGGTTGGAGCTCCAGCCGCCGTCCTCGTTCTGTACGGACTTCAGCCAGCCCACGGCCTTCTTGACGCCGGCGTCGTGGCCGCCGAGCGCGGTCAGCGCCTGCACGGCCGCGGCCGTCGCGTTCGAGTCGATGTACGCCGTCGCGTCGCAGTCCTTGGTGGTGTCCGCGCGGAATGCGGGGAAGGAGCCGTTCGCGCACTGCTGGCCGACCAGCCAGTCCACGGCCTGCGCGGCGGGCTTGACGCCGACGGTGTCCTGGGCGAGCAGCGCGAAGGACTGCCGCCACACGCCGTCGTAGGCGGGGTCGTTCTTGCCGTAGAGCCCGGAGGGGATGACCGGGGGCGCGGAGGGGGAGGGCGGCGCGGTGTCGGCGAGGGCTGCGGGGGCGACACCCACGCAGAGCACGGCGGAGGCGGCGAGCGCGGCGGCGCTGCGGCGGACGGTCATGGGGGAGGGTGCCTCTCCTGCTGGGGAACCGGGGCAGGCACGCACGGGCACCGGGCTCCGGCTCCGTTTTCCTCGACGGTGCCGGCCGCCGGGAGGACCGGCGGCACGAGCCGCGCACTTCGGTACGGGGCATTCCGGCTTCCCGCCCGGGTGGTGCCGGGGGCGGGTCACGGTTGCGGGTCAGCGCCGGAATCGCACCGGCTTCCCCCCGTACGGGGTGTGGACGACCGCCTCACTCTACCGGCCCGTAGCTCCCGGGCCCCGGGGCGTCCGGGGGCGGGCGGCGCCGGGCAGCTTGCGGCCGGCCCCTGCGGCCGCCCTCACAGCGCCCGGTACGTCACCGGGTCGGTGCCCGGGACCGCCTCGGCGCGGCCCTGCTTCACCAGCCGCCGCAGATGCGCCTCCGCTTCCGAGACGGCGATGTTGCGGGAGCCGTACGGGATCTGCTCCCAGGGCCGGTTCCACTCCATCCGCTCGGCGAGGTCCCACGGGGTCAGCGGATCGGCCAGCAGCTCCCACAGCCCCGACAGGCGTTCCTCGTGGTGGTCCAGGAGCTCCCGTACGCGGGCGGGTGCGTCGGTGAAGGCGTGCTGGTGGGCCGGGAGCACCTCGGCCGGTGCCAGGCGGCCGATGCGTTCGAGGGAGTCGAGGTAGTCGCCGAGGGGATCGGTGACGCGGGTGTCCTCGGGGGCCTCGTAGAGGCCGATGTGCGGGGAGATCCCGGGCAGCAGGTGGTCGCCGGAGAAGAGGCGGCCGTTGCCGGGGAGGTTCGCCGGATGCTGTTCCTCCAGGTGCAGGCAGACGTGGCCGGGGGTGTGGCCGGGGGTCCAGACCGCCCTCAGCCGACGCCCGGCGAGGGGGAGCAGCTCGGCGGGGACGATCTCCCGGTCGGGGACGGCGGCGCGCAGCCCGGGCAGGGTGCGCATGCGGCCGCCGGCGCGGGCGGCGCGCAGCGGGGCGATGTGCTCCTCGGGGGCTCCGGCGGCGGCGAGCTTCGTGCTCATGTAGTCGAACCACACGCCGGGCTCGGAGGAGCGGGTGCGTACGACGACCTCGGTGTCGGCGGCGTGCATGGCGATCCACGCGCCCGACGCCTCGCGGACCCGGCCGGACAGTCCGTGGTGGTCGGGGTGGTGGTGGGTGATGACCACGCCGTGGACGTCGGCGATCGCGATGCCGAGCGCGGCGAGGCCGGCGACGAGGGTGTCCCAGGACTCGGGGTCGTCCCAGCCGGTGTCGACGAGGACCGAGCCGCGGTCGGTGTCGAGGACGTGGACGAGGGTGTGTCCGAGGGGGTTGTCGGGGATGGGCACCTTGATCCCCCACACGCCTCCGCCGTGATCGGTGACCTGTGACGTGTCCTGCGGCATGAGCCCTCCGCCTGTCGGCCGTCCTCGAACGAGAACGCGTTCCAGTAGTGGCCCAAGTCGACCATCCGGGCGGCTTTCTGGCTAGTCGTTGGATCTTCTCCACTCTTCCGTCCTGGCCGTGGACTCCTAGAACTAGAACTGGTATCAGTTCGGGAACGCCAAGCCGCAGGAGGCCTCAGCCATGACGGAGCTCGTGGAACACGGAAAACTGTTCATCGGCGGTGAGTGGACGGATCCGCTGGGCACCGACACCATCCGGATCGTCTCCCCCCACACCGAGCAGGTCATAGGCTCCGTCCCGCACGCCTCCGAGGCCGACGTCGACCGCGCCGTCGCGATCGCGCGCCGGGCCTTCGACGAAGGCCCCTGGCCGCGGATGGCGCTGGAGGAGCGCATCGCGGTCGTCTCCCGCATCAAGGACGCCATCGCCGTCCGCCACGAGGAGATCGCCCGCTCGATCAGCTCCCAGAACGGCTCCCCGTACTCCTGGAGCGTCCTGGCCCAGGCGCTCGGCCCGATGATGGTCTACGACGCCGCGATCACCGTCGCGCGCGCCTACCCGTACGAGGAGCACCGCCAGGGCGTGCTCGGCCCGATCCTGGTGCGCCGCGAGCCCGTGGGCGTCGTCGCCGCCGTCATCCCGTGGAACGTCCCGCAGTTCGTCGCGGCCGCCAAGCTGGCCCCCGCCCTGCTGTCCGGCTCCACCGTGATCCTCAAGCCCTCCCCGGAAGCGCCGCTGGACTCCTACATCCTCGCCGACATCGCGCGCGAGGCCGGAGTGCCCGAGGGCGTGCTGTCGATCCTGCCCGCCGACCGCGAGGTCAGCGAGTACCTCGTCGGCCACCCCGGCATCGACAAGGTGGCCTTCACCGGCTCCGTGGCCGCCGGCAGGCGCGTGATGGAGGTCGCCGCGCGCAACCTCACCCGGGTCACCCTCGAACTCGGCGGCAAGTCCGCCGCCGTCGTCCTCCCGGACGCCGACGTGGAGGCCGCGGTCGCCGGGATCGTGCCCGCCGCCTGGATGAACAACGGCCAGGCCTGCGTGGCCCAGACCCGGATCCTCGCCCCCCGCAGCCGGTACGAGGAGGTCGCCGAGGCCCTCGCGGCGGCGGCCGGCGCGCTCGTCGTCGGCGATCCGCTCGACCCGGCGACGCAACTCGGCCCGCTCGTCGCGCAGCGCCAGCAGCAGCGCTCCCTGGACTACATCCGCATCGGCCAGGAGGAGGGCGCGAAGGTCCTGGCGGGCGGCGGCCGCCCGGCCGGCCTCGACCGGGGCTGGTACGTGGAGCCCACGCTCTTCGGCGACGTCGACAACTCCATGCGGATCGCCCGCGAGGAGATCTTCGGCCCGGTCGTCTGCCTGATCCCCTACGGGGACGAGGCGGAGGCCGTACGGGTCGCCAACGACTCGGAGTTCGGCCTCAGCGGCAGCGTCTGGACCGGCGACGTCGAGCACGGCATCGACTTCGCCCGCCAGATCCGCACCGGCACCTTCAACGTGAACACCTTCAGCCTGGACATGCTGGGGCCGTTCGGCGGCTACAAGAACAGCGGTCTCGGGCGGGAGTTCGGCCCGGAGGGCCTGGGCGAGTACCTGGAGCACAAGATGATCCACCTGCCGGCGGGTTACGAGGCGGGTGCCTGATGGGCGACCGCTGGCAGGTCGAGGTGGACCGGGGGGTCTGCATCGGTTCGGGCATGTGCGTGAACCACGCCCCGGACGGCTTCGTCCTGGACTCGGCGCGCCAGTCCCACCCCCGCAGCCCGCAGTCGGACGCGAGCGAACCGGTCCTCACGGCGGCGGAGGGCTGCCCCGTGGAGGCCATCATGATCACCCTGGCCGTCACCGGCGAACCGGTCTTCCCGCCGGAGGAGTAGGGGAGCGGCTGCGGGGGCGGGGCGGGGGCCGGGGCCCTGCCCCGCCCCCGCGCCGGTCACTTCCGCTCGGCGGCGCTCCGCTCGACGCAGAACTCGTTGCCCTCGGGGTCGGCGAGGGTCACCCACCCGGTGCCGTCGGGGCGGCGGTGGTCGCCGACGACGGTGGCGCCGAGGGCGAGGATGCGCTCCACCTCTTCGTCGCGGGTGCGGTCCTGCGGCTGAAGGTCCACGTGCACGCGGTTCTTGACGCTCTTGGCGTCGGGAACGGTCACGAAGAGCAGCGTCGAACCGGGCGCCGTGACCAGGGCCTCGGGGTCCCCGGGGAAGTCGTCGTCGGCGAGAGAGCCGTCCAGGACGCCGGCCCAGAACTGGCCGAGCAGGTAGGCGTCGGAACAGTCAACTGTGATGTGTCGTATGAGAGAAGCCATGGGGCGCACTATCGGACGCGGTGGGGACCGCTGTCCACCGAAAATGGGGGCCGGCCCGGGGGACCGGCCCGGGGGCCCGGACGGGAGGGCGGTCCGGGTCCGGCCGGCCGGGGAGGCCGGACCGGACCCCGGGCGTCCGTCAGGCCGCAGCCGCCGCTGCCAGCCCGCGGGCGGGCCGCCGCGCGGTGATCGCGTTGTGGCTGCGGCCCTCGCCGAGGTCGTCGAGGACCGGGCGCAGGTCGGCCAGGGCGAAGGAGCGGCGCAGCCAGCGGTCCGCGCCGTCGTAGCGCGGGGTGAAGCCCGTCCGCCCGTGCACCGTACGGCGGTTGTCGAGGATGATCAGTTCACCGGGCCGCAGCACGATGCCGCGCAGGGACCCGAGTACGGCGTCCTCCAGCTCGGCGAGCGCGGCCCGGGCCGCCGGGGTGGTGCCGACCGTGCCGTGGAAGTCCACCCGGAGGTCGGGCCGGCCCTCCGGGCCGGAGAGCACCGGCACGGGCGGGGTCAGTACCTCCTCGTCCGTGTCGTGGACGAAGGAGGTGCTGAACCTGGTCCTGAACTCCGGTCGGCGCAGGGCGGCGACGGTCTCCCCGTCCAGGTGCGGCAGCACGTCCCCGATCCCGCCCGTCACGGTGGCGGCGCGTCCGTCGCGGTCGCCGCGCAGGCAGATCAGGCTCAGGAAGTGCGGGGCGGCGGGGTGGAAGCCGTCCTCCGTGTGGAGTTCCAGCAGGATGGAGCCGCTGTTCTCCTGGCGTTTCTCGGCCCCGCGCTTGGGGCTGACGTCCTGCACCAGGTTGCCGCTCTTCTCGTCGCTGTACGAGATCGACCGGCCCAGGACAGACATCACCATCAGCTGGCCGAGCGTCGCCACCGCGACCTCGGTCCAGGCCGGCTCGTCCTCCACGCGGTCCGGGGTGGCCGGCAGGCTGCCCAGCGGGAGGCCTCGCAGCAGGAGGGTGCCGGCGGCGTTGCTCTCGTCGCGGAAGGCGATCAGCGCGCGCCGGACCCGGCTGGGCAGGGCGGCGGCTGCGAGTTCCACGGCGTGGAGGAGGTCGGTGCTGTGCAGTGAGTAGTCCGCGTACTGGGCGGCCAGCTTCAGTGCGGCGGCCTCGATGATGTCGGACTCGGTCTCGCTCAGCACGATCCCGGACGGGCGCGCGTCGGCGTACGAGAATTCTTTTCTCATGAGGGCTTTCCTTTCTGCGGGTCGGCTCGGCTATGCGGCCGGTGCGGAACGGCGGCCGAGGCGGTAGACGGCGGCGGGGCTGAAGCCGCGCCAGGCCTGCTCGCGCGGGAGGTGGTTCAGGAAGCGGGCCCGCTCCCAGTGCCGGGTGACCCGGTCCACGACCCGGCGCCCCGGCTTCAGGGCGATGTGGTGGACGTCGACGGCGACGGTGCGCGGCACGTCCTCGCCCGCCACCAGCTGGTTGACCATGTGGACCGCGAGCGAGCCGAACTGGGTCGCCGCCTCGGTGAGTTGCGGCACGCTGTAGTCGGGACGTCCGAGACCCCTGCGGAGTTCGCGGTACATCTCGCCCGGGATGTGCGACCTGGGGGCGATACGGAAGATCACTTCCCAGGTGCTCAGCACGTCGGCGTCCTCGGCCAGCAGCTGGCCGTCGAAGATCCTGCGGACCAGCCGGTAGTCGAAGCACTGGGCGGCCAGCATGCCGGCCATGTCCCAGCCGGTGACCAGGGGTTTGCGCTGGCGGCACGCCTCCTGGTGCAGGGCGATCTTCGCGCGCAGCCCCGACGGGGTGGTCACGTCGACCCCGTCGATGACGACCTCGGCCCGGCGGACCAGTTCCCGGACGTTGTCCCGGGTGATGCCGACGGGCACCACCTCGGCCCGGACGTGCGGGTTGATGGCGCGCAGGGCGTCGGCGCCCACCTCGGCCTTGTTGCGGCCGAGGTCGTCGACGGTGGCGTTCTGCCGGTTGAGGTTGTTCAGCTCGTAGGTGCCGACGTCCGCGAGGACGAAGTCCCGGTACCCCATGCGGCCCAGGGGCTGCACGGTGGCGCCGCCGATGGAGCCGCATCCCGCGATGAGCAGGGGGGTGTGCCGGATCTGCTCCTGGAGCGCCGCGGGGATCAGGCCGCGGTTGCGCTGGGTGAGGGAGGCGTAGTAGAGCTCCTCGTCCAGTTCGCGCGCTTCCGAGGGGGTGCCCACGTCGGGCGGGCCGCTCGGGTCTGTGCTCGTGCTCATGTCCGTGCCTCCTTCCGTGCTTCCTGGAACGCGCTCAGCCGGGCCGCGACCGATCCGGTCTCCCCGGAGGCGAGGATCGCGTCGAGGTGGTCCATGGTGGGGCGCAGCGCGTCCCCGTGGGTGAGGATGAAGGGGTACGAGCGCTGCTGCTGGTCCCACATGGGTGCGAACAGGTCGGTGGGGTCGGCCGGCAGTGCGGGTACGTCGAGGGTCCGTGTGCGGAAGCCGAGCATCGCCAGCTGGAGGACGGCCCCGTTCGGCTTGCCGTCGCCGACGATCGCGGCGCCGTCAACGGCCAGCGCCTGCAGACAGCCCTCGGCCCAGCCCCGGTAGACCCACCAGGGGACGGACACGGCGGCCTGCGAACGGTCCATGGCGTAGTCGCGCATGAGCCGCTTGCCCTCCCAGACCCGGTCCGCCGGGGTGGCCGGGCCGAGTTCGTCGGCGAGCCGCAGACCGTAGTCGCGCTCCACGACGAACGGCCGGTGGGCGTCGTCACCGAGGAGGGTGCGCTCGGGGCTGCGGGTGCGGGCCAGGGTGCCGTAGCCGCGCAGCCGCCAGGTGTCCTCCTCCACCACCAGGGTGTGCTGGTCCTGGAGGGCGTGGGCGTCGTACGGCTCGGCGGCGAGGTCCGCGGCGGCGGCGAGCCCCTCGTTGAGCCAGCCCCGCTTGAGGTACTGGGCCAGCCGGAACCGGTAGATGTCGTCGAGGTACGCGGGGGGCAGCTGCGCCCCCCGCACGGTGAGGGTCAGCAGGCCCTCGGGGCTGGCGGAGCGGAACAGCGGTTCGCCGTCCACGCGGCTGTCGAGGTCGGGCAGCCGGATCGCGGCGGTGTCCCGCAGGACTCGCTCCCGGTAGGAGGCGGTGGCGTACCCCGTGGTGGTGGCGGTGGTCACCGGACCTCCGGGACGCCGAACAGCTCGCCGGTGATGACCAGCGCGAGCGCTTCCGGGCTGCCTTCGTAGATGCGGGGGCCGTAGGCGTCGCGCAGGACGCGGTCCATCCCGTCCTCCCGCTGGAAGGCCGCGGCGCCGATGAGGCTCATGGCGGCGTCTGCGTTGTCGATCGCGGCGCGGTCGGCCACCAGCTTCGCGACGGCGGGTTCGTAGGCAGGGGTCGGGATGACGGTGTCGGCCTTCAGCACCGCGTCCAGGTACAGGGCGCGCGCGGCGGACACCCGCGCGGACATGTCCGCGAGCTTGCGGGCGGACATCTGGTGCTCGAAGAGCAGCCGGCCGCCCTGCCGGCGGGTGCCGGCCCACGCGACGGCGCGGTCGAGGGCGTGGCGCGCGATGCCGGTGGCGACCGCAGCGCAGGTGACGCGGGTGAGGTTGCCGATGGCGACGTTGAGGTCCCAGCCGCCGTTCTCGTCACCTATGACGTTCTCTTCCGGCACGCGGGCGTTGTCGAGGATCAGTTCGCCGGCGGGGGCGGTGCGGTAGCCCACCTTGTCGTGGATCTCGCCGCGGGTGACGCCGTCCTGTTCGAGCTCGGTGACGAAGCAGGTCAGTCCGGTCGAACCGGGGGCGCCGTCCAGGTTCGCCATGACGGTGGCGTACGTGGCGACGGGGGCGTTGGTGATGTAGCGCTTGGTGCCGGTCAGCAGGTACTCGCCGCCGGACCGGCGGGCGACCGTCATGTCCTGCGCGTGGGCCGCCTGCTGCGGCAGGACCAGGTCGGTGCCGTTGCGCTCCTCGGCGACCGCGTTGCAGGCGAGGACCGGCTCCGGGCCGAGGAAGGCGGGGAGGTACTTCTCCTGGAGGCGCGGGTTCTCGCAGATCAGCAGCGGGGTCTGGAACAGGCCGGTGGCACCGAAGACCAGGGCCATGCCCGGGTCGGCGGAGGCCAGCTCCTCCAGGGTCAGTGCGATGGCGAGCTGGCTCAGCCCGAGGCCGCCGAAGTCGCGCGGGATGGCCATCCGCAGCAGGCCGAGCGCGTGGCCCTTGCGGACGGTGTCCCAGTCGACGTGGCCCTTCTCGATGCGGTCGCGCTCGGCGGCACCGGGGGCGATCTCCTCGCGGGCGAAGGCGACGACCTGTTCCAGGAAGGCGGCCTCGACGGAGTCGAGCAGCGGGTGGGCGGCGGGGTTGTGCGCGTACGTCATGGTGGTTCCTTGTCCGGTGGGGTCAGTGCTGGATGGCGAAGGTCGTCAGGGCCTGCCCGACGGCGAACGTCTGCATGACCGGGCCATGGGCGGCGACGCGGCGGCTGGTGACGGTCCGCAGGAAGGTGCGGCGTCCCGCGGTCAGGGCGTCGAGGTCCGCGGAGGCGATGCGGAACACGTGGGTGGGCTCCGCGTCGGTGAGGGCACCCCGGGGGTCCAGCGTGAATTCGGCCGCGGGCTCGGTGACCACGAAGCGGACGGTGGCACCCGCGGCCTCCCAGGCGGGGGCGGCCTGCGCGGCGGCGGCCAGCGCGTTCGGGATTTCTTCGGACGAGAGGGCCATGCGGAATTTCCTTCGCGTTCGGGGTCGAAATGATGTGTGAGTGCCGGACGGCGGGCCGGCGGGCGCAGTGTGCGGCGAATCCGCTGGGTTACCGTCGGAAACCCGATCCATAGGGGATGAAAGCGTTTCCGAATGGAGCCGGGCGGATTCGGCTCGGACTTCTTCGTTCGCGGCGCCGGCCGTGCGGTGATCATCAAGCTACAGATATGCCTGATGCCTTGTCCAAGAATTCAATTGCCGCTCCATGCGAATGGAACGGGCGGTCCAGCGGGCGGTAATCGGCCGTCCATCGGAGGCTTGAAACGGCTGGTGGAACGGAATGCGCGGCCACCCGCGGGGCGTCGTGCGGCAAGGTTTCCGGAAACGCGAAGTGGGCTTGCAGTCGGAGGTGTCTGCAAGCCCACGTTCAGGGGAGTGTGTGGTTGTACGCGGCGGGAACCGGGGTGCGTACGCCGGTTCCCGCGGGGGCGGTCAGGCCTCGGCGCCCGCCGGGGCGCGGGTCAGCGACCGCAGCGCGAGCGCGATCACGATGGCGACGCCGGAGCAGACGGCCAGGGCCAGGAATCCGTTGGCGACGCCCTCGGTGGTCGCGTCCGCGACCGAGCCGCCGCCGTCGAGCCGGCTGTCGACCGAGGTCGCGAGGATGGTGCCGATGACGGCGATGCCGAGGGCGGCGCCGGTCTCGTTGAAGGTGTTGAGCAGGCCGGAGCCGACGCCCGACTCCTCCACCTTGACGTGCGAGGTGCCGATGCCGAAGAGCGGAACGAAGCAGGCGGGCAGCCCGGCGCCGATCACGGCCAGCGCGACGATGGTGAGCGCGACGCTGTCGGTACCGGTCGCCAGGATGCCCGTGCCGACCAGCTGGAGGGCGGCTCCGGCCGCGTACATCCCGCCCAGGCCCAGGGCGTTCGCCAGCGACGGCGCGACCAGTGCGACGACGAGGGCGGCCAGGCCCATGGGGAGCAGGGAGAGTCCGGTGGCGAAGGCGCTCATCTCGTGGACCCGCTGGAAGTACATGCTGGCCAGGAAGGAGCTGCTGATCATCACGCTGGCCACCAGGAGCAGGCCGACGCTGGACAGCCAGTAGGTGGGCTTGCGCAGCAGGTGGAGCGGGAGCAGCGGGTCGGCCTGGCCGATCTCCATGAACGTGACCGCGGCGAGCAGGACGGCGGCGGCGCCGATGCTGATCCAGGCCGTCGGGTCGCCGAACCCCTCGTGCAGCCGGATGAGGCCGAAGGACAGGGCGGCGAGTCCGGCGGTGGACACGATCGCCGACGGCAGCCGCAGCTTGCGGCCGCTGCTCGTGTTGAGGGCGGGCATGCTGCGCAGGGCGCCGAAGCCGGCGGCGATGCTGACCGGGATGTTGATCAGGAAGGCCCAGCGCCAGCTGATCGCCGTGACGATCAGGCCGCCGAGCACCACGCCGATGGTCGCGCCGATCACGCCGAGGCCGCTCCAGGCGGTCAGCGCGATCTTGCGCTGCTCCTCGTCCTGGTAGACCTCCAGGATGATCGACAGGGCGGCCGCGGAGAGCAGTGCGGCGCCGGCGCCCTGTACCGCGCGGCCCGCGACGAGCAGTTCCTGGTTGCCCGCGATGCCGCAGAGCACGGAGGCCACGGCGAAGACGGCGAGGCCGGTGAGGAAGGTGCGACGGCGTCCGAAGACGTCGGAGACGCGGCCGCCGAAGAGCAGCAGGCTGCCGAGCATCAGGACGTACCCGCTGATCGTCCACTGCAGGGCGGTCTGATCCGCGGGCAGCTGGGCGCCGATCGAGGGAAGGGCCACGTTCACGACCGTCGAGTCCAGCATGACCATCAGCTGGGCGACGCCGACCACCACCAGAGTGGTCCAGGGGGCCTTGCCGGGGGCCGGTGCGGGTGTTCCTGGCGCGTCTTGCTCGGCTGCCTGGGGTGCCAGCGTCTGCTCGGTCACCACGTCTCCTTCGTTTGTGCTAACGATTTATGTGAATGCATCGATCTTGATGCCGCACAGTACATGCATGCGTATGCATCGACAAGAGGAGGTAGTGAACCTACGATGAGCACCGTGACTGAAACAGCTCTCACCGACCGCTGGGTGGCCGTGACCCGCGCCTGTGCGCAGATCAACCAGGCCGCCGAGCGCGTCCTGTCCGAGCGCCACGGCCTGTGTGCCAGCGCCTTCGAGATCATGGACGTGATGGCGCACGCGGATGGCTGGATCCGGGCGGGGGAGCTCAGCTCCCGCGCCTCCCGCAGCCAGCCGCAGGTCTCGCGCCTGCTGGCCCAGATGGTCGGCGCGGGATATGCCGAGCGCAAGCCGTGCACGAGTGACCGGAGGGGGTTCGACGTCCGGCTCACGCCGTCCGGCCGCGAGCTCTTCTCGCAGTCCGTCGTCACCATGGAAACGGTGCTGCGAGAGGTGGCTGAAAATAGCGCAGAGGTGAGGGACGTTATGGGGCTAACCGTTACTCGCGAGTAGGGTAATCGTCGGCGCCTTTGACCTGTCTGCTAACGTCCCAGGTCAATCGCAGTTCCGAGCCGTCCTGGACATTCGTTCACGGCGGCGGAGAAGGCTTACCGGGGGGAGGCCATGCGATCGCGCCGACGGGAACGGGCCCGACATGTGGCCATGCCGGGCCCGTTTCAGAACTCCCCCACGCAAGGCGGAGGCGTTCAGCCGTAAACGGCCGATGATGCCTTCGCCGACGGCAGCTGAATTCGGGGGAGACATGCTCAATCAGACGATGTCGCGAACACTCGGCCGCGTTCCGGCGGCCCGCGGCCCCGTGGCGGCGCAGTCCGGCTCCCGGGGCGCGGCAATGACAGGTGTCCGATCGAATCCGTCCGGCGGGCCCGGTACCCGGCCTGCGGCCGCCGCGGACCCGGGGGTGTCCTTCCGGCTCCTCGGACCGCTGGAGATCGCCACCGGGGCCGGACCGCTCCCGCTGCGGGGGATGAACCAGCGCGCCATCCTCGCCTTCCTGCTGCTCCACGCCAACCAGGTGGTCGCCACCGGCGACCTCATGCAGGTCCTCTGGCCGAACGGGGACGCCCCGGCCACCGCGCGCAAGGTGCTGCAGAACACCATCTCGGCGCTGCGCGGCGTACTCGCCCGCGGGGCCGTACCGGCCCACGCCGCCTCACTGGTCAGCCAGGCTCCCGGTTACATGCTGCGGATGGCGCCGGGAGTCCTCGACCTCGAACGCTTCCGGGTCCTCGCGGACCAGGGCCGCGACGCGCTGGCTGCCGGGCAGCCGGAGAGCGCCGCCCGCCTGCTGCGTGCCGCGCTGGGGCTGTGGCGGGGCCGGGCTGCGCAGGAACTCGCCGAATCCGGCGTCGAGTGGCCGCAGCTGGCCGTGGTGGACAGCGCCCGCACCGCGGCGTTCGAGGACTACTGCGACGCGGAACTGCGCAACGGACGCCACCACGAGGTGATCGGCGGCCTGGAGGCCGGGGCGGCCGCCGAGCCCTCCCGGGAGCGCTCCTGCCACCTCCTCATGCTCGCCCTCTACCGGGCCGGCCACCAGGCCGAAGCCCTGCGGGCGTACGAGCGGCTCCACCAGCAGCTGAGCAAGGACTTCGGCGTCCAGCCCGGTCGCGAGGTGCGCGACCTGCACCAGGCGATCATCAACCAGGACCCCGCACTGCTCCCGTCCGGCGGCCCGGACCTCGACTTCAGCTCCCAGTCCGACCCCGAACTGGACCTGCTGTTCGCCCTGCTGGCACTGGTGCAGCGCCAGCGGCGCCCGCACGTGGTCACCCTCGCCGGCGATCCGGGGGGAGGCCAGGGCTGGCTCCTCTCCGAACTGGCGAGCACGCTGCGCCAGGACGGCCAGGTCACCGTCTGGCACGTGCGCACCGGTCCGGACGGCGCCGCGCTCGGCGACGACCTGCGCGCCGCCCTGCGCCGCGCCACCCCGTACCGCCCGCTGGTGGTGGTCGCCGAGAACCTGCACGACGTGGGCGGCGGCGTGCCGGAATGCGTCGGCGAGGTGATCCGTACGGCGGGCCGCACACCCCTGCTCGTGGTGCTGACCGCCCGAGCCGAACCCGAGAGCCTCTGGCCCGGTTGGAACGCGGCCGTCCCCTGGTCGACCACCATCATGGTCTGACGCCAACCGTCTGGTTCAGGACTTTTCCGGCGACGTCAGGTCGATCAGGCGGCAGACCGTTTCGATGTCGATCTTTACCTGGGCGATCGAGGCGCGGCCCGACAGCCAGGTGATCAGCGCGGAGTGCCAGGTGTGCTCGATGACCCGGACGGCCGACAGCTGTTCCGCCGTCGGCGGGTGCTCCAGGCCCATCGCGTCCAGGATGATCGCCGTGGTCAGGCGGGACACGGTGTCGACCTCGGGGCTCACGCTGCGGTCCGCGAAGGTCAGCGCCCGCACCATCGCGTCGGCCAGCTGCGGCTCCCGCTGGAGGGCGCGGAAGGCGCGCATCAGGGTCTCCGCGACGCGTGCCGCCGGCTCGTCCCCGGCGGGCGGGCGCTTGCGCAGCGTGGTGTGCATGTGCTGGAGCTGGTCCTGCATGGTGGCGACCAGCAGGTGCACCTTGGACGGGAAGTAGCGGTAGAGCGTCCCCAGGGCCACGCCGGCGGCCTCGGCGACCTCGCGCATCTGGACGGCGTCGAAGCCGCCCCGGCTGGCCAGCTGGGCACTCGCGTGCAGGATCCGGCGGCGGCGTGCCTCCTGGCGCTCCGTCAGGGGAGGCGACGCCGGTGTGGTGACGGCCTTCACTTCCGCACTCATGTGTCCCGTTCCGTGTCGTTGCGCGGGCTGTTTCCGGGCTGATCCGCAGCCAGCATCTCAGGCGCCGCGGTCGTGGCGCGAATCACCTGCTCCATCTCTTACGGTGTGGTTTCCGGCCGGTAGATTCAATGCTCTTGGACGGATCAAGTCTGAAACTTGTTCTACATTATCCGAGCGGTTACGCTCCGGCGAAAGTGCAGTGAGAAGGGGGCCGAGAGTGACCGCTGAGGCCGTGGCGACGAGCCCTTTCGCGGGTCCCGCCGACGACGGTGAGCGTCCGCTGCGCATCGCCCTCCTCACCTATAAGGGGAACCCGTTCTGCGGCGGTCAGGGCGTCTACGTACGTCACCTCTCGCGCGAGCTGGTCCGCCTCGGGCACTCCGTCGAGGTCATCGGCGCGCAGCCCTACCCGGTGCTCGACACGGGTGCCACGCTCACCGAGCTGCCGAGCCTCGACCTGTACCGCAGCCCCGACCCCTTCCGTACGCCGGGGCGCGACGAGTACCGGGACTGGATCGACGCCCTCGAGGTCGCGACGATGTGGACCGGCGGCTTTCCCGAGCCGCTGACGTTCTCGCTGCGCGCCCGCCGCCATCTGCGGGATCGGGCGGGCGAGTTCGACGTCATCCACGACAACCAGACCCTCGGCTACGGTCTGCTCGGCGACCTCGGCGCGCCGCTGGTGACGACGATCCACCACCCCATCACCGTCGACCGCAAGCTCGACCTCGACGCCGCGCAGGGCCGCGTGAAGCGGGCCTCCGTGCGCCGCTGGTACGCCTTCACCCGCATGCAGGGCCGCGTGGCCCGCAAGCTGCCGTCCGTGCTCACCGTCTCCGGGTCCTCCCGGCAGGAGATCGCCGACCACCTCGGCGTCCGGGACGAGCGCATCCACGTCGTGCACATCGGCGCCGACACCGACCTGTGGTCGCCCGACGCGTCGGTGGCGGAGGTGCCCGGCCGCATCGTGACCACCTCCAGCGCCGACGTGCCGCTCAAGGGCCTGGTCTTCCTCGTCGAGGCGCTCGCGAAGCTGCGCACCGAGCAGCCCGACGCCCACCTCGTCGTGGTCGGCAAGCGCGCCGAGCAGGGCCCCGTGGCCCGCGCCATCGAGACGTACGGCCTCCAGGACGCCGTCCGCTTCGTCAAGGGCATCACCGACGCCGAGCTCGTCGACCTGGTGCGCAGCGCGCAGGTGGCGTGCGTGCCGTCGCTGTACGAGGGCTTCTCGCTCCCGGCGGCCGAGGCCATGGCCACCGGCACCCCGCTCGTGGCCACCACCGGCGGTGCGATCCCCGAGGTCGCCGGACCCGACGGCGAGACCTGCCTCGCCGTGCCGCCCGGCGACGCCGGCGCGCTGGCCGCCGCGCTGGGCCGGATGCTGGGCGATCCACAGCTGCGGGCCCGCCTCGGCGCGGCCGGACGCGAACGGGTCCTGACCCGTTTCACCTGGGCCGCCGCCGCCGAGGGAACCGCCGCGCACTACCGTGCCGCCATCGAGCAGTCCCGGGCCGCCCGCAGCCGCCGCGCGCGGTGACCTTCCGCCTCATCCACACCGTCCCCACCCCCGTACACCCCCGCGACCGCGAAGGCAGGACCCCGTGCTGACCGTCGATTTCTCCCGGTTCCCGCTCGCCGCAGGCGATCGCGTACTCGACCTCGGCTGCGGCGCAGGCCGCCACGCCTTCGAGTGCTACCGGAGAGGCGCCCAGGTGGTCGCCGTCGACCGCAACGGCGAGGAGATCCGCGAGGTCGCCAAGTGGTTCGCCGCGATGAAGGAGGCCGGTGAGGCCCCGGCCGGTGCCACCGCCACCGCGATGGAGGGCGACGCCCTGGCCCTGCCCTTCCCCGACGACTCCTTCGACGTCGTCATCATCTCCGAGGTGATGGAGCACATCCACGACGACAAGGGCGTGCTCGCGGAGATGGTCCGCGTGCTCAAGCCGGGCGGGCGCATCGCCATAACCGTCCCGCGCTACGGCCCGGAGAAGATCTGCTGGGCGCTGTCCGACGCCTACCACGAGGTCGAGGGCGGCCACATCCGCATCTACAAGGCGGACGAGCTGCTCGGCAAGATGCGGGCCGCGGGCCTCAAGCCGTACGGCACGCACCACGCGCACGGGCTGCACTCGCCGTACTGGTGGCTCAAGTGCGCCTTCGGCGTGGACAACGACAAGGCGCTGCCGGTCAAGGCGTACCACAAGCTCCTGGTCTGGGACATCATGAAGAAGCCGCTCGCGACGCGGCTCGCGGAGCAGGCCCTCAACCCGCTCATCGGCAAGAGCTTCGTCGCGTACGCGACCAAGCCCCACCTTCCCGTCGGCGCGACCCAGTGAGCTCGCCCGGGCGTACCGAACACCTCGTCCTGGATGGCGTACTGACCGCGGAGCAGGCCGCCGAGACGGTCGCGGGCATCCTCGCGGTGCAGCGCGCCGACGGCGCCATCCCGTGGTTCCGCGGTCACCACCTCGACCCGTGGGACCACACCGAGGCGGCGATGGCGCTGGACGCGGCCGGGGAGCACGAGGCGGCCGACCGGGCGTACGCGTGGCTGGCCCGGCACCAGAACCAGGACGGTTCCTGGTACGCGGCCTACGCCGACCGGCCCGACGGTGTGGACACCGCCGAGCCGCAGGACGCGAGCCGCGAGAGCAACTTCACCGCCTACATAGCCGTCGGCGTCTGGCACCACTACCTGTCGACCGGCGACGACACCTTCCTCGACCGCATGTGGCCGTCCGTCCACTCTGCCGTGGAGTGCGTGCTGTCGCTGCAACAGCCGGGTGGCGAGATCGGCTGGAAGCGGGAGGCGGACGGCACGCCGGTCACCGACGCGCTGCTGACCGGGTCCTCCTCCATCCACCAGGCGCTGCGCTGCGCGCTGGCGATCGCCGAGCACCGCGAGGAACCGCAGCCGGACTGGGAGCTCGCGGCGGGCGCGCTGCGGCATGCGATACGCCGTCACCCCGAGCGGTTCCTGGACAAGGACCACTACTCGATGGACTGGTACTACCCGGTCCTCGGGGGCGCCCTGACGGGCGAGGAGGCGAAGGCGCGGATCGAGGGGCGCTGGGACGAGTTCGTGGTCCCGGACCTGGGGGTGCGGTGCGTCCTGCCGAACCCGTGGGTGACGGGCGGCGAGTCCTGCGAGCTGGCGATCGCCCTGTGGGCGACGGGGGAGTCGGACCGGGCGCTGGAGATCCTGCGGTCGATCGGTCACCTGCGCGCGGACAACGGCATGTACTGGACGGGGTACGTCTTCCAGGACGAGGCGGTGTGGCCGGTGGAGCAGACGACGTGGACCGCCGGGTCGCTGCTGCTGGCCGTCGCGGCGCTGGGCGGGGACGAGGCCACCACCGAGGTGTTCGGCGGGGGTTCGCTCCCGGCCGGGCTGGAGCCGGACTGCTGCGGCTGAGCCGGACCTGACGTACGGAAGGGGCCCTTCCCGCCCGATGGCGGGGAGGGCCCCTTCGCGTGCCCGCGGGGCGGGGCGTGGGGGCGCGCGGCGTCAGCGGCGGTAGAGCCATCCGGCGACGGCGTGGCCGACCAGGACGTAGACGACGGCGGCCAGGCCGTAGCCGATGACGACCTGGACCCATTCGCGGCTGAAGGTGAACAGGTCGTAGGACCAGCCGGCCAGCCAGCTCGCGGCGTCATGGATGAAGTTGACCAGTTCGTTGCCCTGGTTGGCGTCCAGGAACCAGAGCAGGATCCACAGGACGATCACGAAGGCAAGCACGTCCGCCACCAGAGCGACGGCCCGGCCTGCCTGACTGCTTCCTCGGGTGCGTACTCGCGTGTGTGAGGTCATGCTGCGCGTGTTGCCGCCCAGGCGCGTCGCAAACCCGAACGGGTCCGCCGGGTGGCGGGCCCGCGGGGCCGGGGTGAGGCTGCGGGTGACGCCTGAGTCCCCGGAGGAAACCGTGTCCGTACCCACGACCGTCCGATTCCGTCGCGCCCTCACGGCAGTGGTCCTGTCGACCGCGCTGCTCGCCGGTGCCACCGCCTGCGGCAGCGGTGGCGGCGGTGCGCAGCGGGAGGAGCTGTCCGCCGCCTCGATGGGTGAGCTGGCCGCGCTCGCCGCCGCGGAGCCGGCGGCGGCGGAGGCCGACGAGCGGGCGGCCGTGACGCCTTCGCCGAGCACGTCCGCCGAGAAGCAGAAGTTCGCCAAGACGCGGTTCGTCGCCAACGCGTCGCTCGCGGCGGGCGCCACGTACCAGTGGATCGTCAAGCCGTACCGCGAGGGCAAGTTCAAGAAGGGGGCGAAGGGCCGGACCTTCGCGCTCATCAAGGCGGGCCTGGCGGGCGCCTTCGCGTACAACCGGCTGAAGGCGGCGGCCGACAACGCCAAGGGCGACCCGCTGCTGTCGAAGGCGATGGCCCCGCTGACGGCGGGCATCGAGTCGCTGAAGGGCCTCGGCAGCAAGCTGCGCAAGGGCCAGGCGGGTGACGCCGACATCTCGTCCTTCGACGACGTCATCAACAGCGTGAAGGAGGCGGGCAAGAGCGCGGGCGCCGAGGTGACCAACAAGGTCCCGAGCGCCTCCCAGCTCGGCGGCTAGCCCCCCCGACCGTCGTGCGGCCCCGGGCCGGGGCGGGCGTCGCCGCCCCCTCGGCCGCGGGGCTGTTTGAATGGGCGGGTGATCGAGTACGTGTTGCTTGCCGGCGGGGTCGTCGGGGTCGGGTGGCTGGTGCGGCGCAAGCACCGGGCACGGGCGGCCGCCGCGCCCGTGCCGGGGATTCCCGGGATGGCGCGGCGGCCGGCCGGAGCGGGCCGCTGGCGGCCGGGACGGGTGTACGCCGACGGGGGCGCGGCCCGCTGGGTTCCCGAGCGCGGGGAGTCCGTGGAGCTGCCCGGGGGGCGGGCGACCGGGTTGCGGGTGCCGTCGGTGAAGGAGGGGATCTCCATCAATCCCGGCTCGCGGATCGTGACCTGCGCCTACGACGGCGGCGGGAGCATCGAGATCGCCGTGATGCCGCTGGACGTGCGCGAGCTGCTGGAGGCCCTGCCGCAGGCGGACACGCCCTCGCCGTGAGCCGCCGTGAGCCGCCGTGAGCCGCCGTGAGTCGCCGTGAGCTGCCGTGAGCCGACGGAGCCCCGGTCACCGCCGTGTGTGCGGTGGCCGGGGCTCCCTGGTGCCGTGCGGGCGGTCAGCCCTGGGTGAAGTAGCCGAACAGGTCGGTGATCACGTGGTTGGCGCCGCCGTAGCTGTTCCAGACGGTGACGCGGCCGTCCGCCACCGGGGTGGTGACGTGGTTGGGGACGGTCTCGCCGGGACGGGTCTGCAGGCTGCTGGCGTCGGGCCGCACGCCCCCGTGTCCGTAGACGGTGAGGAAGCCGGGGCCGGTGGTGTCGGTGGCGGTCACGTTCAGGGCCGCGCCGAGCGCGCTCGCGGGGATCCCGGTGACGGTGGTGGCGGCGCCGGGGGCGAGCTTGCCGGTGGTGCGGGTGTCCGCGAGGCGCTGCGGGACGACGGGGGTGAACAGCGTGGTGCCGCTCGTGCCGTAGTAGCCGACCGCGTCCAGCACCAGGTGGGTGGAGCCGCTGTTGGTGTAGAGGGTGATGGTGCCGTTCGGTCCGACGGGGACGATGGCCTGGTTGGACTTGTCCTTGCCGGGTTCGAGGTTGAGGTTCGAGGTGGCGGGCCGCTTGTCCTGGTACGGGTAGGCGATGACGTGGCTGTTCTCCGTCGCGCCGGTGCCGGTCAGGTTGAGGGCGACGGCGGTGGCGTCGGCCGGGATGCCGTTGACGCCGGCGACCTTCACCGTGCGGGTCTGTCCGCCGCCCAGGGCGCCGCCCGCGGTGCGGGTGTCGACGACGCGGGTCGGGGCGATCGGGGCGAAGCGCTGCCCAGCGTTCGGCTGGTAGTAGCCGACGAAGTCCACGATGAGCGCGGCCTTGCCGGAGTTGAGCTGCGCGGAGATCTTGCCGTCCGCGCCGATGGGCACGGTGACGGTGTTGGAGGAGGTGCCGCCCGCCTTGACGTTGACGTTGGAGGTGGCCGGGCGGGCCTGGCCCGAGGGCCAGACGCCGAGGTGGGTGTCCTCGCTGGCCCCGGTGACCGTGACGTTCAGGACGGCCGCGGACGCGCCGGCCGTGTGGTGCGGTCCGGAGCTGTAGTAGTGGACCGGCACGGCGATCGGGGTGGCGGTGCCGCCCTGGACGGGGGCGTTGGCGGTGCGGGTGTCCAGTACCCGGGCCGGGTGGACGGCGACGTAGCCGGCCGGGGTGTAGGCAACCTCCACGTTCCGTTCGGTGGTGGAGGTGGCGCCCTTGACGTCCTTGAGGGTCGTCGTCACCTTGTACGTGCCGGGCTGCTTGTAGGTGTGCCGGACGGGCTCCAGGGAGCTGCGGCTCTCCTGGGCGCCGTCACCGAAGTCGACGTCCACACGCTCGACGGGCCACGGCAGGGTGGAGGTCTGCGCGTCGGCCTCGACGGACAGCGGGGGCACGAGCGCGTTGGGGGTGTTCGCCTGCGGCAGGACGGGCTGGGCGGTGAAGGCCGCGGTCAGCGGGGTGTTCGCGGTCACCTTGGCCGCGACCTGGGTGGCGAACTGCTTCCGGTCCTTGTTGGACACCGTCACCTTGACCGTGCACGCGCACGGCTTGTCGTAGACGTGCTCGGCGGTGGCGGCCGAGGTGGAGAGCGGGGCGGTGCCGTCGCCGAAGTCGTACGCGTAGGTGAGCCCGGTGAGCCAGCGGCTGTCGGCGGTCGCTTTCACCTTCACCGTGGTGCCGGTCGGCGCCCAGGCCGGTTCGAGCTCCGCTCGGACGCCGACGAGGCCGTCGGTCAGTTCGAAGGCACCGCGGTCGAGGTGTCCGCCGTCCTTGCCGGTGTTCGGGACGCGGGGGTCGTCGCTGGTCTCCCGCCCGTAGTGGTCGGTGAGCAGCACGCCCGGTGCGGTGGCGTCGGCGGAGTCGACCGTGGGGGAGCCGTCCTCCGCGCCGACGCCCTTCGACGTCGGGGTGAGGATGTCGTGCGCGCCCTGGCCGGTCCCGGCGTGGAAGGTCGCCTGGTCCGCGTAGGGGGCGTCCGCCCACTTGTAGGCGATCCGGTCGGCGGTGAAGGGGCCGCTGATCAGGTTGTAGTCGGCGCGGGTGCCGGCGGTGGCGGTCTGCGCCACCTCGATGCCGTAGCGTGCGCCGGGGTCTCCGCAGCCGGCTTCGAAGTCGGTGTGGACGACGTTGTTGAACAGGGCCGCGCCGTTGGAGCCGCCGGAGAGCTTGATGCCCGCCTCGCAGTCACGGCGGATCGTGTTGTTGGTGACGACGAGGCCGGTCGCGTCCCACGCGACGACGGCGGGGTGGACGTAGCCCTGGATCTCGTTGCGGCTGAGGACGACGTCGCGGGCGAACTCGACCCGGACGGACGTCTTCAGCCTGCTGTGCTGGAGGCGGACGTCCGAGCTCCCGCCGTCGATCGTGACGGAGTCGGGGTTGTTGGTGACGGTGAGCCCGCGCAGTCCGATGTCGGTGGAACCGGTGACCCGGACGCCGGACGGGGCGTCAAGTGCGCTGATGTTCACGTGGGAGGCGCCGCTCACGGTCAGGGTCCTGCCCGGCGCCAGCTTGAACTTGGAAGCGTCCTCCAGCTCGGAGACCAGCGTGATCGGCTTGCCGGGCAGCCCGCCCCGGTCGACCACGACGTTCTCGTTGTACGCCCTGCCCGGGGTGATGTGCACGGTCTGTCCCGGCTGCACGGTCCTGGTCGCGGCCGAGATGGTGCAGAAGGGCTGGGCGTCCGAACCGGGGCCGCCGTCCGAGCACCGGGTGAAGGTGTTGTCCACGTAGAGGTGGGTCGCGGGTTCGGCGGCGGCCGCGGTGGCCGGCAGGCCGAGGAGGGAGACGAGCCCTGCGGTCAGCAGGACGGTCGTACGAGTGGGGCGCAGCAAGGCGTTCCTTCGACGAGGGGGCGGCGTGTGCCGCGGTGGGCGCGGCGCATCACGACCGGTGCGCGGCCGGTTCCCCCCGGCGGCAGTCGGGCGCTCGCGAGATCCCCCCCAGCGGCAACGATCATCATCCACTTGCGGCCAGCCGCTGTCACTTCCTATTGTCCGACTGGAGTCCCTCAGCTGTTGAGCTCCGCCAGCACGCGCAGGGTGTGCGGGTCCGGAGCCGTCACCAGGAGGTCCGTCACCGGGCCCTTGCGCCACAGCTCCAGTCGCTCCGCGATCCGCTCGCGCGGTCCCACCAGCGAGATCTCGTCGGCGAAGGCGTCCGGGACGGCGAGTACCGCCTCCTCCTTGCGGCCCGTGAGGAAGAGCTCCTGGATGCGGCGGGCCTCTTCCTCGTAGCCCATCCGGGCCATCAGGGCGGCGTGGAAGTTGCGGGCCTCGTGTCCCATGCCGCCGATGTAGAAGCCGAGCATGGCCTTGACCGGGAGCAGTCCTTCGGCGACGTCGTCGCAGACGTGCGCCCGCGCCATCGGCGCGATCATGAAGCCTTCGGGGAGGTCGGCCAGCGAGGCCTGGTAGGCGTCGGTGCGGGTCGGCGACCAGTACAGGGGCAGCCAGCCGTCCGCGATCCGGGTGGTCTGAGCGATGTTCTTCGGGCCTTCGGCACCCAGCAGGAGCGGGAGGCCGGCGCGCAGCGGGTGGGTGATGGGCTTGAGGGGCTTGCCGATCCCGGTTCCGTCCTCGCCGCGGTACGGGTGGCTGTGGAAGCGGCCGTCCAGCGCGACGGGGCCCTCGCGGCGCAGGACCTGGCGGATGACGTCGACGTACTCGCGGGTCGCGGTCAGAGGGCTCGCGGGGAACGGGCGCCCGTACCAGCCCTCGACCACCTGTGGGCCGGACAGGCCCAGGCCCAGCATCATCCGGCCGCCGGAGAGGTGGTCCAGGGTGAGGGCGTGCATGGCGGTGGCGGTCGGGGTGCGGGCGGCCATCTGCGCGATGGCGGTGCCCAGGCGGATCCGCGAGGTGTGCGCGGCGATCCAGGTCAGGGGGGTGAAGGCGTCGGAGCCCCAGGCTTCGGCGGTCCACACGGAGTCGTAGCCGAGCCTCTCGGCCTCGGTGGCGAGGTCGAGGTGGGCGGGGTTGGGGCCGCGGCCCCAGTAGCCGAGTGCGAGTCCGAGGCGCATGGGGCGGGTCCCTCCAGCCGGAACTGACGATGCGTCAGGCGACTGTAGGGCAACGGCCCCCCGCCCGGAAGGGCGGGGGGCCGTCGCGCCGGGCCCGGCTACTTGCTGAAGTAGCCGGTGATGTCGGCGATGAGGTCGACGGTGCCGGCGTTGTTGTAGAAGCTGATCTTGCCGTCCACGACGGGGACGATGACCAGGTTGGGGATGGTCTGTCCGGTGGTGAAGTTGAGGTTCGAGGCGCTCGTGCGGGTCGTGCCGTGCGGGTAGACCGACACGTGGCCGGCCGTGCTCGGGTTGGTCGCCGTCACGTTCAGGATCACCGCGGTGACGCCCTCGGCCGGCACGCCTTCGACGCCCGCGACGGTCAGGGTGACGACACCGCCCGCACCGACCGGGGCCTTGGCGACGCCGAGCCCGGAGCGGGTGTCCATCAGGCGCTTCGGGCCCGCACCGGAGTGCTTGGCGCCCTGGCCCGACGTGGTGAAGTAGCCGGTGATGTCGGCGATGAGGTCGACGGTGCCGGCGTTGTTGTAGAAGCTGATCTTGCCGTCCACGACGGGGACGATGACCAGGTTGGGGATGGTCTGTCCGGTGGTGAAGTTGAGGTTCGAGGCGCTCGTGCGGGTCGTGCCGTGCGGGTAGACCGACACGTGGCCGGCCGTGCTCGGGTTGGTCGCCGTCACGTTGAGGACCACCGCGGTGACGCCTTCGACCGGCACGCCCTCGACGCCCGTGAGGCCCGAGACCTGGAGGTCCAGGACCTGACCCTGGCCGACCGGGGCGACGGGGGCGCCGCCCGTGCCGTCCCGGGTGTCCAGGATCCGCTTCGGACCGAGGTTCATGTGGGTGCTGCCCTCGCCGCTCGCGAGGAAGTAGCCGTTGATGTCGGCGATCAGGTCGACGGTGCCGGCGCTGTTGTAGAACTGGACGATGCCGTCCTGGACGGGTACGACGACCAGGTTCGGGATGGTCTGCCCGGCGGTGAAGTTGAGGTTCGAGGTGCTGGGGCGGGCCACGCCGTTGGGGTAGACCGACACGTGACCGGCCTCCGTCGGGTTGGTCGCCGTCACGTTCAGCGCCACCGACGTCACGCCGTACGCGGGGATGCCCTGGACGCCCGCGACCTTCAGGATCGCCACTTCGCCCGGTCCGACCTTCGCCTTCGGCACGCCCACGCCCTCGCGCGTGTCCATCAGGCGCTTGGGCAGGACCGGGACGTACTTGACGTCCGAGACGTCCGCCTCGACGGTGACCGGGAGGCTCGTGGACACCTTGCCGTTCTTGGCGGTCGCCCGGACCTGGACCCGGTGGCCGCCCAGGCTCAGCATGGTGGCGGCGCGCGTGGCGTCACCGCCGACCGTCGCGACCGACGTACCGTCCACCAGCAGCTCGAACGAGCTCACCAGCGGCGCGGCCGTGCTGGTGGAGAAGTCGACCACCAGCGGCCCCGGGGTCTTCGCCGTGCCGCCCGGCACGACGGCCTTCTCGTTCACGGCGCCGATCTTCAGCCGGGCCGCGGGGCCCGACTTCCGGATCGTGTCCAGCTGCGGGTACAGCTGGTGGCCCGGGCACTCGGTGTTGAAACCGTCGCGGTGACCGGAGACGGTCTTGAACTGGTAGGGCTGCCCGGCGGTGAAGCTGGTGCCCGCGTAGTTCTTCTGCGTGGCGCCCGCGGTCAGCGTCGTCGTGCCGTCCATGTCGGCGTCGTACTGGCCCAGCTTGTACGCGGCCATCTTCGAGATGCCTTCGAGCGCGGCGGGCGAGGCCCCGGCGGTCGTGTGGTCGCCGAGGACCGCGACGCTCGTCGACTCCGAGTTGAAGCCGTAGGTGTGGGCGCCCATCACCGGCTGGTCCACGCCGCCCTGACGGCCCTCGAAGAGGGTGCCGCACTTGTCGACGAGGAAGTTGTAGCCGAGGTCGCGCCAGCCGTTCGTCTTCACGTGGTAGACGTGCAGACCGCGGACGATGGCCGCGGAATCCGCGCACTCGTACGGGGCGGCGGCCGCCGTGTGGTGCACGAACAGAGCCTTGATCTTCCCGCCCGCGAGGTAGAGCGGCCCCTCGTTGTTCAGCGACTCGTCGGCGCCCCACTGGGCGCGCGGGACGACGTCCGGTCGCGGCGCCGTCGACTCCGGCCCGGGGGCCACCGCAGCGGCCGCCGCGCGGGCGCCCGAGGCCGGCGCGGACTTCGCCGCACCGCCGCGCCCGGCCTTGCCCGGGTCCACCAGGTCCAGCTCCAGGCCCGCCGGCAGCGCGGCAGAGCCGCCGCTCACCCGCACCTCGGCGCCGTCGGCGGAGCCGACCCACACGGGCTCCGTGGCGCCGCGCGCACCCGGGCGGACGCCGTCCAGACCGGCCTTGAGCGGCTCCAGCTCGACCCACGGCGTCCACGCCCCGGTCACGGCGTTGCGGCTGCGGGCCTCGATCTTCCCCTGCACCTCGGCGGAGGCGTCCTTCCAGGACACGCCCATGAGCCCGAAGCGGTCGGTGTTCTGCGCGGAGACTGCCGCCTCCGTGGCGCTCCTCGGCTCCAGCGCGAGCCTGCGGACCGTGCCCTCGACCGGGCCGCTCGTCCCGGCGGAAGCGCTGCTGCCCGCCCGGTCCGGACCGGGTCCGGCGGCCACGGCCACCCCCGGCAGGCACAGCGCCGTCACGACGCCGAGCGCGGCGGCGAGAGCCCTACCGCGCATGCGACTTGCTATCACGTGTTCCCCACCCGTTTGCAACTCATCGAATATGAGTACTGGTTGGGTCGATGCTACTGATCCGTACCGACACGGGCGCACACGCGCGTCGCCCCACCGGAGAACCGGTGGGGCGACGTGGGGGACCTACGCATGCGTACGCGGATCAGCCGCGCTGGATGCCCGAGGTGTCGCTCAGGATGCCGCGACGGCCGTCCTGGGTCTGCGCGACCAGGGCGGCCGCGCCGCGCTGCTCGACCGCCAGGTACCAGGTGCCCGGCGCGAGTTCGGCGATCTGCGCGGACGAGCCGTCCTCCGCGAACAGGGGACGGGCCACCGGCACCGCGAACCAGAACGGGCTGAAGTCCGCCGCCGGAGCGGGCGTCGGGGCCGCCTGGTGGCCGGCACCCGAGTCGTGCGGGCCGGGCGCCGGGGTCGGCGTGCCACCGTACGGCGGGACCGGCTGCGGGGTGGAACCGTAGGGCTGCTGCCCGGCCGGGTAGCCGTACCCGGCACCCGGCTGCGGCTGGCCGCCGTACGGCTGCGGGGCGGCGGGACGCGCCTCCGGCACCAGCGCACCGGCGAGCGCCGGGACCTTCGCACCGAAGAGGGCAACGCCGGCCAGGGCCAGCGTGGCGAGGAAGGCGATGACGGCGCCCGCGCCCAGGTCGAGCGTGCTCGGGCAGGTGATCAGCGCCCACAGCGCGGACCAGGCGGCCGAGACGGCGAGGACCGTACCCCACGCCGACAGCGGGATGCCGAGCACCTTGCGGCTCTCCGGCTGGAAGCGGCCCGCGATCAGCAGACCGGTGGCGATGAACCCGAGCAGGAAGACGCTGGGCAGCACGAGGCGGTAGGCGTCGGTGTCCCACGCGCTCGGCAGGTCGCCACCCGTGGTGGAGTAGAAATCGAAGAACGAGGCGATGAACAGCAGCACCGCTGCTCCGATCACCACGCCGTCGCCTCGAGTGAGGGAGCGGATGTTCACGTCTTAGGTGTCCTTCTCGGTCTCGGTCGTCTCGTGGTGCCGCGGTCGCAGCGCAGATCGTGCCTGCAGCAGGGCGGGCGGCACCATGGTACGGATGTATCCCGCAACCGAGAGGATCGGGGCGGCGGGCCTCCCGGCGGGAGGCCCGAGAGGGACTACCCGCCCAGGAAGCCGACGATGCCGTCCGCGATGCCCTGGGCCGCCTTCTGCCGCCACTCCGGACTCGTCAGCTGCGCCGCGTCCTTGGCGTCACGCATGTTGCCGCATTCGATGAACACCTTGGGTCGAGTTGACAGGTTCAGTCCGCCCAGATCGTCGCGGACCACCAAGCCGGTACCGCCGCCCAGGTAGTTGGCGGGGGCCGAGCCGGTGGTGCGGGCGAAGTTCCCGGCGATCCGTTCGCCCAGCTCACGCGAGGGTCCCACGATCTTCGCGGTGTCCGCGGCCCCGCTCTTGACCTTGGCCGGGAGGATGATGTGGAAGCCGCGGTTGCCGGCCGAGACGCCGTCGGCGTGGACGGACACCACCGCGTCCGCGTTCGCCTCGTTGCCGATGCGGGCGCGCTCCGTGATGCACGGCCCCCAGGCGCGGGCGCCCGTCTCGTGGGTGAGGACCACCTTCGCGCCCTGGGCCTCCAGCGCGGTCCGCAGGCGCTTGGACACGTCCATCGTGAACTCCGCCTCCATGTAGCCGGAGTTGGTGGTCGTGCCGGTGGTGTCGCACTCCTTGCGGTTGGTGCCGATGTCGACCTGCTGGTCGATCTCGTCGGTGTGCTTGAAGTTGCCGGTGTTGTGCCCGGGGTCCACGACCACGGTCTTTCCGGTCAGCGGGCCCTTGGCGGGGGCCGGTACGGGGGCCGCCGCGGTCGTCGTCGGGCTCGTGGTCGGGCTCGTGCTCGGGGTGGAGCCCGGCTTCGCGTCCCGCTGGCCCGGAGCCACGGACGAGTGCGAGGCGGGCTGCGCCGCCGGGCCGGACCGGCTCGCGTCCGGCCCGGCCCCGGACAGGGTCTGGGTCAGGACCCAGCCCGCCAGGCAGGCCGGGGCGAGTGCGGCGATCCCGACCACGAGCGTGGAGCGTCGGGTGAACCAGTGCCGGTCCGGATCGGCCGAGGAGCCGGACTCGGGGGGCGGGGGGCTGTCGTCGTAGCGCACGTCCGCGATGCTAGACCGCTGCCCGCCGGCCCGGCCGGTACTGGGCCATCCGGGGGCGTGGTGCGCTTATATGAAGGGTGGGGTCAGATGCCCGGGCCGGTGCGGCGCAGTACGCGCAGGGAGTCGGTGACGGAGATCTCCTCGAAGGCGCCCGAGGCGAGGGCCCGCAGGTAGATCCGGTACGGGGCCTGGCCGCCGTCGGCCGGGTCCGGGAAGACGTCGTGGATGACGAGCGTGCCGCCCTCGGCCACGTGCGGGGCCCAGCCCTCGTAGTCGCCGATCGCGTGCTCGTCGGTGTGGCCGCCGTCGATGAAGACGAAGCCCAGCTTGCCGCCCCAGGCCGCCGCGACCTGCGGGGACCGGCCGACGATCGCGATCACGTGCTCCTCCAGCCCGGCCTTGTGGAGGGTCCGGCGGAAGGTGGGGAGGGTGTCCATCAGCCCGACCTCCGGGTCCACGACCGTCGGGTCGTGGTACTCCCAGCCCGGCTGCTGCTCCTCGCTGCCCCGGTGGTGGTCCACGGTGATCGCGGACACCCCGGCCTCACGGGCCGCGTCGGCCAGCAGGATCGTCGAACGCCCGCAGTACGTGCCGACCTCCAGCAGCGGCAGCCCGAGCGCCCCGGCCGCGGCGGCGGCCTCGTACAGGGCGAGGCCCTCCCGTACGGGCATGAACCCCTTGGCGGCCTCGAAGGCGGCGAGGGTCTCCGGCTTGGGCGTGGCCATGCTGTTCCTCCTGCTGAGCTGCGTGTGGCGGCCCATGCTGCCCTACCGCCGGGTAGCGGTCCATGGGTGGGGTCGCCTCCGACCGGCCCGCCGGTTACGGCAGCGGCCCGAGGTCGCCTTCGAGGACCGTCTGGACGATCCGGGGCCGGCCCCAGAGGCCCAGGATCTCGTTCGCGACGGCCACGATCGGCAACGGGTCGTGATCGCTGTGCGCCCTGATGGCCGCGGCCGAAAGGCTGCGCGGTACGGCTCCGGCATCCAGGAGCACGCGCCACTCCTGCGGACCGAGTTCGAGGTACTCCAGTCCGGTGAGCTTCGCGATCTCCAACGGGTCGGCCAGGGTGCCGGGGTACGCGGTCAGGGTGCGCAGGCGGGGCAGGCCGACGACGGGGGCGAGGCTGAGAGGTGCGTCGTCCCACACACCGATGGACAGGACCTCCAGGCCGGGATGCGCGGCGGATTCGACGCTCTTCAGGCTCGCGATGTTGACCCGGGCGACGGCAGGCGGCCGCCGCTGCCCGGACCCGCCGGGCTCCGAGCCGAGCCGGCCCAGCACGAGGTCGGTGAGGGAGTCGGCGACCAGCTCGGCGCCGACGTTTTCCTCGTGGGACAGCATGATGATCTGGCCCTTGTGCCCGCGGGGGCCGGGTGTCAGGTCGACGGCCAGCCGGTCTCCGCCGCCGTTGTCGCCGAAGGCGATCCAGCCGGGTGAGCCGACGAGGCCCTGCACCATGGCGTCGGGTGAGGTGGTGACCGCCTCCATCGCCGCGAACTCCCAGCGGCAGTACCGCGACGCCGCGTCCGCGACGTACAGGCCGTCGAGATCGAACAGCTCGAAGCCGACCGCCGTGCACGCGTCCATCACCGCTTCGTGGTCGCCACCCAAGTCCTCCCACCGGGCCCGTGTCACCCGGTAGAGGACCTTGAGCTCGTCGGGCAGGGCCACGCCCAGACGCGCTTCGGCCGCGGCGATCTCCTCCTCCGTCGCGCCGATGGCGTGCGGCAGGCGTTCGCGCAGCGTCCGCTCCAGCAGCTCCGGGTCCGCCGAAGGCGCCGGAGCCGCCCCCGGGAACGGTTCGGGGAGCCGGCGCCAGGGCTCGGGGAGAGCACCGTCGACCAGGATCAGCGCTCCCGGGTGCGGGGTGCCGATGCCGGGCTCCACGGCGGGGCTGGGCCCCAGCAGGCGCAGCGTCGTCCTCCCGGTCGCTTCTATGCCCGCGGTGAACGAGACGTCGTCGACTCCCGCGTCCGCGAGCGCGCTCTGCACCCGCTCCACCGCCTCGTTCTCCTCCCGCGTGTCCTCCACTTGCGCGGCCCGGCCGGGGGGCGGCATCCGCCGGGTGAGTGCGAGACTCCAGCCGTGTCGGCCGATGCGTCCCGCGACGCGGACGGGCTTGCCTGCGGGCTCCCGCGCCTTTTCGGCCCGTAGGAGTCGCAGCACCGGTGCCCAGGTCGCGAAGTCGTTCATCGATGCGTCGGAGAACCCCTGATCAGCCATGGGCAGACCGTATGCGGGGCCGCTGACACCGACGCCGTGCGGGGGGTTCCGGGCGAATCGCGCCACCGGGGAGTGTGCGGATGGCTACGCTCGGCCACGGAACCGGCAACTGCCTTGGGGGTGACCGTCCATGGTCGGCGTGCGCGATCTCGATCCCAGCGCCTCACCGCTGGACTACTACGGCTCCGAACTGCGCCGCCTCAGAGAGGACGCGGGGCTCAACCAGGCGCAGCTCGGCAGCATCGTCTTCTGCACGGGCTCGCTGATCGGCCAGGTCGAGACCACGCGGAGGGTCCCGACGCGGGACTTCTCGGAACGGGTGGACGCGGCGCTCGGGACGGGCGGGGTGTTCTCGCGGCTGGTCGGGCTGGTGCTCCGGCACCAGCTGCCGACGTGGTTCCAGGCGTATGCGGAGATGGAGGCGCGGGCGGCCTATATCTCCTCGTTCCAACCACAGTTGGTGCATGGTCTGTTACAGACAGAGGCCTACGCGCGCGCGGTCCTGGGCGTGTGGATCGAGGATGGTCTCGATGCCAAGGTGGCCGCTCGGCTGGAGCGTCAGCGCATTCTCGACCGCAAGAACCCGCCACTGATGTGGGTCGTGATGAGCGAGGCCGTGCTGTACCAGGAGATCGGTGGGCGTGCAGTCATGCGGGACCAACTCGCGCACCTGGCGGCGCTAAGGAGGCGGGAGTGGGTGCAGGTGCAGATCCTGCCCTACGCGGCGGGCGCCCACGCGGGACTGCCAGGTGAGTTCAACCTCCTGCGCTTTGAGGACAACCCGGATCTCGTTTACACCGAAGACTTCGTGCAGGGTCATATGACGGCCAATCCGCAAGCTTTCAGGGAGGGTTCGCTCCGATACGATCACTTGCAGGCTGCCGCGCTCTCCCTGGAGGACTCGGCGGCGCTGATCGCCCGCGTATTGGAGGAGCGCTATGGAGACCATCCAGAACCTGACGGGCACGCGGTGGCGTAAGTCTTCGTACAGCGCGGAAGGCAACTGCGTTGAATGCGCCCCGCTCGGCGCCCTGGCGTGGCACAAGTCCTCATACAGCGGTGACACCGGCGGGCAGTGCGTCGAGGTCGCCGCACAGCCCTGCCTCGTCGCCGTTCGGGACTCCAAGGACCCCGAGGGGCCCGTGTTCACCGTCCGCCCCGCCGCTTTCGCCGCGTTCGTGAGGGCCGTCTCGGTATGATCCGCTCCCGACTCGGGGAGTAGGGGGGCGGGGACATGGAGCAGGTGGGGCCGGGCGGTCCGACGCACGTCGGGCCGTTCGAGGTCGTCGGTGTGCTCGGGCAGGGCGGGATGGGGCGGGTGCTGCTCGCGGCCGGTCCGGACGGGCGGCTCGTCGCCGTCAAGCAGGTCCTCGCGCACTTCGCCGACGACGAGGGCTTCCGGGCCCGTTTCCGCCGTGAGGTCACCGCCTCGCGCAAGGTGTCCGGTGCGTACACGGCCGCCGTGATCGACGCCGATCCGGACGCCTCGACGCCCTGGCTGGCCTCGGTCTTCGTCGCCGGGCCCTCCCTCGGCGCCGTGGTCAAGGCGGGCGGGGTGCTGCCCGAGGACGTCGTACGCCGTCTCGCCGCGGGCCTGACGTCGGCCCTGGCCGAGATCCACCGGGCCGGGCTCGTGCACCGGGACCTCAAGCCCGACAACGTGCTCCTCGCGGAGGACGGCGTCCGCGTCATCGACCTCGGCATCGCCCGGGCCACGGAGGGCGAGGCGGAGGGCGATACCGGGCTGACGCGTACGGGGTTCGTCGTCGGATCGCCCGCGTACATGTCGCCCGAGCAGGCGGAGGGGCATCCGCTCACGCCCGCCAGCGACGTCTTCTCCCTCGGTTCCGTGCTGGTCATGGCGCTGACGGGCCGCAGCCCCTTCGCCGGGACCTCCACGCTCAAGACGCTGTACGAGGTGGCGCACGGCGAGCCGGACCTCAGCGGGGTCCCGGCGGGGCTGCGCGACCTCGTCGCGCGCTGCCTGGCCAAGGACCCGGAGGCCAGGCCGACCCCGGCGGAGCTGCACGAGCTGATCGGTCCGGTGTCCCCGGCGGGCAGGCAGTGGCCGTCCGCCGTGTACGGGATGCTCACCGCGCAACGGGCCCGGATCGACGGCCTCCTGGCCGGCGTTCCCGTAGAGGAGCCGGAGCCCTCGCCCGTGCCCGAGCCCGCATCCGTGACCGAGGTCGATCCGGTCACGGTGCCGACGCAGGACACGCCGACGCCCGTGCCGCAGGCACCACCGGAGGCAACCCGCCCCGACGGTCCGCGGCGCACCCGGCGGCGCCGGGTCGCGGCGCTGGTGGCGGCCGGAGTCCTCCTCGTGGCCGGTACCGGGACAGCCCTGTACGTCCGGGACCGCATGAACGCCCCCATCGCCTACGCGGAGGTCCCCAGGTGCGAGGAGGCGCGCGAGGAAGTGCCCCTGGACCTGCGGCCGTCGACCTCGGACAGCTGGATCGGGACGGTCGACGGCGCGCAGATGTCGTGCAGCGGTGGCGCCGGTACCGCCGCGTCGCCGACCGCGAGGGTCGTCTGGAACCTGAGCCTCGGCGGGGACGCGGAGACCAACGCGGCCACGCAGCGGCGGCACTTCCAGACGGAGGCGGTCGGTCAGCGCGCGGCGTCCCGCATCGGGTTCGGAACCGAGGCGTACTGGGAGTCCTCCAGCCCCGACTGGACCTGCGTCCTCGCCGTTCGTGAGGGGAACCTGTCGGTCCGGGTGGGCCTCAAAGCGACGCCGTACGCCAAGGGCGCCTGCGAGACCAAGGCGAAGGAGGCCGCCCGCGCCGCGCTGAAGGCCGCCCCGCGCTGACGCTCGGCCCCGGCGTGCGGCGCAGGGTCGTGTCGGTCGGCGGACTTCGCCGGCTGCCTCACGTGGTGGTGGAGCAGAGGAGGATTCGGCCGTCGCGGGTCCCGATGAGCAGGCGGCCCGCCTGGGTGACGGTGAGTGCCGTCGGTATCAAAGACATGTTTCCCAAGGTGAGACGGTGCCGCCAGAGCACGGTGCCGGTATCGAGGCCGAGAGCGACGATCTCGCCGTCGTCGTAGGCGATGAAGGCGGTGGTCGCGTCGGCGTCCAGCGCGGTGGCGGAGCAGTCGGTGCGAAAGACCCACTGCGGTGTCCCGTCCGGAGCCGCGCGACGTACGACGAACGAGTCACCAGGCCGGCGTCTTTGCCTGAAGACCCTGCCCGCGTGGATCAGGCTCCCGTCGGCGGCCTCCACGCCGGGCCCGCCGAAGTGCCTTTCACCGGGGACCCAGGAGCAGGGGAACAGGCGCCGTACGTCCGCTTCCTCCGGCTCGGCCGGTCGGCCCGGGCCTGGTCCGGGTCCCGGCTCGGCGGTGGCCATCCACGCAACGCCGGGGTTTGAACGCCGGGTGCCTTCCTCCTTCACGTAGGAGAGGAACCATGTGCGGCCGGCGTGCCGGATACGGATGGGGTGTCTGTCGGCGACCGGCACGCCTGCGATCCGGTACCCGGAGGGGGCGAGGGCCGCAGTGCCGTCCGCCGCACTCGACAGGGACACGTAGACCGACGGTGTGAGCTGGTCCACTTGCGCGCCGTCCGCCAGGGACAGTCGGACCACGGACTGTGGGCGTCGGTGGTGTCTTTCGGGGCGTACGAGGGAGACCCAGGCCGAGCTCTCGTCCCGGGCGACGGCGATCTCGCTGCCCCCTTCTTCGTCCGGGACGGCCCAGAGCCGTTCCCCCGACGGAAGCCAGCACTCCAGTTGCACTCCGCCGAGCGTGGCGAGGATCCGGCCGTCCGAGAGCTCCTCCGCCGCCCGAACGGTGAGGCGCGGGTCCCAGTCCGGGCCGAGCTCGGTCACCAGCCGGTACGCGGCAGCCCTGCCGTCGGGACGGGGTGCCGGGACCCGGGGGCCGGCCAGATCGTGGGGTGTGATGGATCCGGGCGGCACCATGGTCCAGTCGGGCCGGCTGACCACGGCGGTGTGGCCGTGCGTGTGCGCTTCTTCGTCCTGCCAGTCGTCGGGCGGGGCCATCAGTACGCGGAGCCGCTGTTCGTCGAGCCACTCCAGCCCCAGGACCTGGCGCCCGCCATGATGCTCGAAGGCCGGGACGGACGCTCCTGTCTCCAGGTTGAGCAGGAGCAGTTCACCGCCGAAGAAGTACCCGCCGTCGTAGGAACCGGTTCCTATGGCGAGCAGCCGCAGGGTGGGGTGGAAGGCCATCGCCTGGACCGCGCAGCGAGGTCGGATCAGCACGCGGCAGGACAGGGTGGCGGTGTCGTAGACACCGACCGTCGGGTGGTCGGAGAACTCGTGCGTACCCGCCAGAGCGACCAGATTCAGCCGCCCGTCAGCCACGGCAAGGGTCGGACAGCCGATCTCCGCGAAGGGGCGGTCGCCCAGAATCCGGTCGACAGAGAACGAGAAGGTCATGGAGACGATCATCTCAAGGCCCTGCAGAGGGGAACGCAGGGCGGCCGCGTCCCGCTGGGCGGCGACGGCCCGGGAAGAACACCCCCATCTGACCTTCCGTCAGATTGGAACGTGTTCTAGTCTGCCGCGCATGGGCATCGGAATCACACAGGAGCAGCGGGAGTTGGCCGAGGCGGTGCGCGGCTGGGTGGCGCGGGCCGTGCCTCCCGAAGAGGTGCGCAAGCTGCTCGACTCCCCGCCGCGGACCGGGGTGCGGCCCGGCTACTGGGACGCTCTGGCGGAGTCGGGGCTCCTGGAGCCGCACCTGGAGGGCGGGACCCTGCTCGACCTGGCCGTCGTCGTCGAGGAGGCGGCCCGGGCCGCGCTGCCGGGCGCGTACCTGCCGAGCGCGCTGGCCTCCGTACTGCTGGACCGGGCCGGGGCCGAGCCCCTCGCCGGCCGGGTCGGGGCGGTGGCGCTGGGGCCGGGGACCGTGACCGCCGTGGCCACCGAGGGCGGCGGGCACCTGCTCGACGGGCTCGCGCCGCCCGTGCTCGGAGCCGGCGAGGCCGACCTCGTGCTGCTCGCCGCGGAGGCCGCGCACGGGACCTGCTGGTTCGCCGTGGACGCCGCCGCGCTGGACATCCGTACGCACGACAGCGCCGACCCGACCCGCCCCACCGCCGAGGTGCGGGCGCGCGGCGCGGTGGTCCCCGCCGGGCGGCTGCTGGAGCTCGACGCTGCCCTCGTCCGCGACCTCGCCTGCACGCTCTTCGCCGCCGACGCCTGCGGCACCGCTGCCTGGGCCCTGCACACGGCCGCCGAGTACGCCAAGGTGCGCGAGCAGTTCGGCCGGCCCATCGGGAAGTTCCAGGGCGTCAAGCACCTGTGCGCCGACATGCTCGTCCGGCTGGAACAGGCCCGCGCTCTGGCCTGGGACGCAGCTCAGGCCATGGACGAGCCCGCCGACGTGCGCTCGCTCGTGGCGGCCCTCGCCGCCGGGACCGCCCTGGACGCCGCGTACTCCTGCGCCAAGGACTGCATCCAGATCCTCGGCGGGATCGGCTTCACCTGGGAGCACGACGCCCACATCCACCTGCGGCGGGCGGTCGTCGCCCGCCAGCTGCTCGGACCCGGCGACGGGCACCGCGTACGGGCCGTGCGCTGCGCGGCGGGCGGTGCGCGGCGCGAGCTGCGCCTGGAGCTGCCGGCGCAGGCCGAGGCCCACCGAGCGAAGGCGCGCGCCGCCATCGAGGACGCGCGCGGACTCGACCCGGCCGCCGCCCGGCGGATCCTGGCCCCCACCGGCTACGCGGCGCCCTACCTGCCGCCGCCCTACGGGCTGGGCGCCGGGCCCGTCGAGCAGCTCGTCGTCCAGCAGGAGCTCGCGGCCGCCGGGGTCACGGTCTCCGACCTCGGCATCGCCACCTGGATCGTGCCCTCCCTGCTGGCCTACGGGACGCAGGCGCAGCGCGACGCCTACGTGCTCCCCACCCTGCGCGGGGAGATCACCTGGTGCCAGCTCTTCTCCGAGCCGGGCGCCGGCTCCGACCTGGCCTCGCTGCGGACCCGGGCCGAGCGGCGTGAGGACGGCTCCTGGGTGGTCAACGGGCAGAAGGTGTGGACGAGTTCCGCGCACAGCGCCGACTTCGGGATCCTGCTGGCCCGTACCGACCCGGACGCGCCCAAGCACAAGGGGCTCGGCTACTTCGTCGTCGACATGAAGAACACCCCCGGCATCGACGTCCGGCCGCTGAAGGAGATCACCGGGGAGGCCCTCTTCAACGAGGTGTACCTCGACGACGTGGAGCTCCCGGCGGACGCGCTGGTCGGCGCGGCCGACGACGGCTGGAAGGTGGCCCGCAACACCCTCGGCAACGAACGGGTGCACATGGCCGACCAGATGACCTTCGACACCGGACTGGAGGCCCTCCTCGCCCGGGCCGCCGAGCTCGACGGCGCCCACCGGGCCCGGATCGGCGCGCTGGCCGCCGAGGCGCACGCCCTGGCCTGCATCGGGCTGCGCACCACGCTCCAGCAGGTGTCGGGGCTGGAGCCGGGCGCGGGTGCCTCCGTACGCAAACTCGTCCAGACCCCGCACCAGCAGCGGACCGCCGAGCTCGCGCTCGAACTGCTGGGGCCGGCGGGCGCGGTGCGGGAGGGGGCGGGGGAGCAGGCGGTGCACGGGATGCTCATGTCCCGCTGCCTGACCATCGCCGGGGGCACCACGCAGGTCCAGCTCAACGTCGTCGCCGAGCGGATTCTCGGCCTTCCCAGGGACTAGGAGTCATCGGGCATGAAGTCGTACATCGTGGGCGTGGGCATGACGAAGTTCGAGAAGCCCGAGTCGCGGGACTGGCAGTACTGGGACATGGCGAAGGAGGCCGGGTCCGCGGCGCTCGCGGACGCGGGCGTGGACTACGGGCTGGTGCAGCAGGTACCGGTCGGCTACTGCTTCCAGGCCTCCACGGCCGGCCAGCGCGCGGCGTACGAGCTGGGGCTGAGCGGGGTGCCGGTCTACAACGTCAACAACAACTGCGCGACCGGGGCGACGGCGCTGATGATGGCGCGGCAGTTCGTGGAGGGCGGCCTGAGCGACTGCGTGCTGGCGCTGGGCTTCGAGAAGATGAAGCGGGGCGCGCTGGGCGGTGGCGCGGACGGAGGAGACTTCAAGACCTCGCCGGTGGCCCGGCACTACGGGATCATGGCGGCGGGGCACGGCTTCGAGATGTCCCCGCCCACGGCGCAGATCTTCGGCAACGCGGCGCGGGAGCACATGGAGCGCCACGGGACCACGCCCGCGCAGCTGGCGGCGGTCGGCGCGAAGAACCACCGGCACTCGGCGAACAACCCGAACGCGCAGTTCCAGGACGTCTACTCGGTGGAGGAGATCCTGGCGGCGAAGGAGATCCACGCACCGCTGACGAAGCTCCAGTGCTCGCCGACCTCGGACGGCGCGGCGGCGGCCCTGGTGGTGTCCGAGCGGTTCCTGGTGGCGCACGGGCTGCACGACAGGGCGGTGGAGATCGTCGGGCAGGCGATGGCCACGGACACGGAGGAGTCGTTCGCGTCGGGCTCCTGCATCGACGTGGTCGGCAAGCCGATGAGCGCGGCGGCGGCCCGGCAGGTGTACGAGGCGTCCGGGCTCGGCATCGAGGACGTGGACGTGGTGGAACTGCACGACTGCTTCTCGATCAACGAGCTGCTGACGTACGAGGCGCTGGGCATGTGCGAGGACGGGGCCGCGGGCAAGCTGGTGGAGAGCGGGGCCACGACGTACGGGGGCCGGTGGGTGGTCAACCCCTCGGGCGGGCTCATCTCCAAGGGCCACCCGCTGGGGGCGACGGGCCTCGCCCAGGCCGCGGAACTGGTCTGGCAACTGCGGGGCGAAGCGGGGGCGCGGCAGGTCGCGGGCGCCCGCACCGGCCTGGCCCACAACATCGGCCTGGGCGGCGCGGCGGTCGTGACCATGCTGCGCCGCTGACCCCCCGCCCCGCCGCCGGGTCAGAGCTTCTGGATGTCCTTGTGCACGATGTCCGAGCCGAGGTGGTCGGCCACCAGGCGGACCTTGAGGGGGTGTCCGACCGGGGCCTTGATGATGATGTCGGGGTACTCGCCCAGGCCGGTGCCGTTGCAGGAGGGCTCGGTGGTCAGGTTGGACCAGCCGTCCGGGTTGTGTGGGTTGTTCCACTGCACCCAGGCGCAGTCGAGCTCGCCGCTGTGGATCGTCACCGCCTTGATCCTGGCCGAGTTCACCGCGGCGTCGACGCGCTCGTACAGCACCGTCCCGGTGTTGTGGTGGCGGCCCTTGCCGGCCTCCAGGTCGACCTGGAGGACCGGGTCGGCCGGGGTGTCGGCGGTGGCCGGAGCCGCGCCTGAGGCAAGAGTCGCGAGGACGAGCGCGGCGGCGGCGGGCAGGGCGGACAAGCGCATGACGGACCTCTCCACGAACCGGATCGAGGAGCCTCATCCTGGTCCAGTACGGGCGCGGGCGCTGCGCCGGAATCCGTCAATCGGTGGCCCGGACCGAACGGTCGGCTCCGTGCCGGGCCGTGCCGGGGTCAACGGGACGCCGGTTTCAGTTCGCACCGCCCATCCGTGCACTCGCGGCGGAGCCGGCCCCGGGAGACGGTCTCGGCCAGGCCGATCGCCCAGCACATCGGGCAGCCGCGCAGCGCGACCAGCCCGACCGGCGCGAGGAGCAGGGTGGCCGGGCCGAAGACCGGGATGAGGGCGAAGGCCGCGATCAGCGCGCCGAAGCCCACCCCGCCGCGCGCCAGGTGCCGCGGCACGGACGCGCTCGCGAAGCCGGATCCGGAGGAAGCTGCGGTGTCAGTGGTGGGCACGGGTGTCTCCCAGGGTGTGCTGGAGCGCCGCGCGGGCGCGGTGGAGCCGCGACTTCATCGCGGCGGTGCTCAGGCCGAGGGCCTCGGCGGCGGTCCGCCCGCTGTGGCCCTGGACGTCCCGCATGATCAGCACGCGCCGCTGGTCCGCCGGCAGCGCGGCGATGGCCTCCGCCACCCGCCCCGCCTCCAGGCGCCGCAGCACCTCGTCCTCGGCGGACATGACGGCCGTGTCCGGCAGCGGCGCCCGCTCCCTCGGCACCAGCCGGGCGCGGCGCAGGCACTCGTTGCGGACGATGCGGAACATCCACGACGCCAGCGCCCCGGACGCCCTGAGCATCCCGACCCTGCGGTACAGGATGATCAGCGCCTCCTGGGCCGCGTCCTCGGCGTCCTCGCGCGACGCGCACAGGGAGTGCGCGAAGCGGCGTACGTTCGGATGCGCCCCGGCGACCAGCGCGGTGAGCGAATCGAGGTCACCGGCCTGCGCGGCGACGACCAGCGCCTCGCCCGGCCAGTCCGTACGGTCAGCCACGGGCCCGGCCCCGCTTGCGCAGGACGGCGACGGTGCACGCGCAGAGCAGGACGGCCGCGCCGGCGACGACGAGAACAGTGATCACGAAAACCTCCAGGTCAGGTGCCGACCTCGGCGTCGGCAACATACACAAGAGGCGCGGGCACCCCGAAAGGATTCACCCCAGGGCCGGATCGATCACCGTCTCGCCCGTCGAGGCCCGGCGGATCGCGTCCGCGAGGTCCTCCACCCGGCCGTCCCGAACGATCAGCCCCGCCGCTCCGGCGGCGAGCGCGGCCTCCCGAAGACCGGGGCGCGCCGAGCCCGTCAGGACCAGGACCCGGCACTCCGGATCGTCCTCCAGCAGGGCGGTCACCGCCGCGAGATCCTCCACCAGGGCCACCTCCGGGCGGGCCGCCGGGTCCCGCACGACGTCGATGTCCGGCTGGAGGCCGAGCTGGATCGCCAGGGCCGGATTGTGCGGCTCCAGCAGGACCCGCAGGGTGCGGGTCCGGCGGTGTTCCACGGGCATTTCTTCCACCGGGAAAGCCTATCTGACGGGGAGTCAAGAGTCTTCCCAAGTGCGGGGGCGTGCGTTATACATTCCCTCACCGGCCGAGCCTAGAACGCGTTCTAGAACCGGCCGCCCCGCATACGACCTCGGTGCGGCCGACGGTGCGGACGGCCGCACCGAGGTCTTCCAGGGCAGCGATTTTCCCGCCACACCGACGACAGGGAGCCGCATCCTCATGCCGATCGATGCCGCCAGGGCCCTCGCCGCAGACCCCCGTCAGGGGGACATCGGCTGGGACCACAAGGACGTCCAGCTCTACCACCTCGGCCTCGGCGCGGGCCTGCCGGCCACCGACCCGGACGAACTGCGCTACACCCTCGAATCCAAGCTCCACGTCCTGCCCAGCTTCGCGACCGTCGCCGGAGCCGGCATGGCCATGCTGGGCGGCCTCGCCGCTCCCGGCATCGAGGTCAACCTCGCAGCCGTCCTGCACGGCGGCCACTCCATCGAGCTGCACCGGCCCATCCCCGTCAAGGGGCGGGCCACCTCCAGCTCCAAGGTCGCCGCCGTCTACGACAAGGGCAAGGCGGCCGTGATCGTGCTGCGCTCCGAGGTCGCCGACGCCGACGGGCCGCTGTGGACCAGCGACGCGCAGATCTTCGTGCGGGGAGAGGGCGGCTTCGGCGGCGAGCGCGGCCCCTCCGCCAAGGAGGAGCTGCCCGGGCGCGAACCCGACCGGGTCGAGGAGCGGCACATCCGCGAGGACCAGGGACTCCTCTACCGCCTCTCCGGCGACTGGAACCCGCTGCACGCCGACCCCGAGTTCGCCAAGCTGGCCGGCTTCGACAAGCCGATCCTGCACGGCCTGTGCTCGTACGGCATGACCCTCAAGGCCGTCGTCGACACGGCCCTCGGCGGGGACGTCTCCCGCGTCCGCGCCTACCGGACGCGCTTCGCCGGGATCGTCTTCCCGGGCGAGACGCTGCGCATCCGGATGTGGCAGGAGACCGGCCGCGTCCTGGTGTCGGTGACCGCCGTCGAACGGGACGACGCGCCGGTCCTCGCCGACACCGTCGTCGAACACTCGTAGCACCCACTAAGGAGCCGCACCGTGCGCGCAGCACTGCAGAGCGAGATCGGCCAGGACAAGCTGGAAGTCGTCGACGACATGGAAGCCGTGGGCTTCGGCCCCGGCAAGGTCAGGATCCGCGTCAAGGCCACCGGCCTGTGCCACTCCGACCTCTCCGCGATGAGCGGCGTCCTGCCGCAGCCCGCCCCCTTCATCCCGGGCCACGAGGGCTCCGGCGTGATCACCGATGTCGGTGACGGAGTCACCGGCCACACGATCGGCGACCGCGTCCTCGTCTGCTGGCTGCCGCCGTGCGGCCACTGTCCGTCCTGCAAGCGCGGCCAGGGCCACCTGTGCCTGGAGGCCTTCGGGAACGTCGCCACTCCCAACTTCAAGCGGGCGTCGAGCGACATCTTCGGCTTCGCCGGCACCGGCACCTTCTCCGAGGAGATGGTCGTCCCCGCCGCCTGCGCCATCCCGATCCCCGACGACCTCCCCTTCGACATCGCGGCGCTGATCGGCTGCGGTGTCACCACCGGACTCGGCGCGGCCATCAACACCGCGAAGGTGGAGGCCGGTTCCTCGGTGGCCGTCATCGGCTGCGGCGGCGTCGGCATATCCGTCATCCAGGGCGCCAAGGTGCAGGGCGCCGCCCAGATCATCGCCGTCGACCCCGTCGAGTCCCGCCGCGAGGCGGCCCTGCGCTTCGGGGCCACCGAGGCGGTCTCCCCGGAGGAGTTCGCCGACGCCAAGAACCGGATCACCGCCGGCGAGGGCTTCGACTACGTCTTCGAGGTCGTCGGCAAGTCCGCGACCGCCCAGAAGGCGTACGAGATGACGCGGCGCGGCGGCTCCGTCGTCGTGGTCGGGGCCGGCGCCCTCGACGACAACTTCCAGATCAACATGTTCTCGCTGTTCTTCGACGAGAAGAAGATCCTGCCGTCGATGTACGGCGGCGGCGACGTGCTCCGCTCCTACGAGCGCACCATCGCCCTGTGGCGGGCCGGCCGCATCGACCTGTCGAACCTGATCACGCACCGGGTGAGCCTGGCCGAGGTCAACGACGCGCTCGACCAGATGCGCACCGGCGTCGCCCTGCGCACCTGCATCGAACTCTGACCCGACCACCGATCCGACCACCGACCCGTTCCGCAGATCCGATCTCCGAGGGGAACCGTACGGATGTCACTGCCACTTGAGGGACTCGCCGCCATCGTCACGGGGGCGGGCCGCGGGCTCGGCCGGGCCGAGGCGATCGAGCTCGCGCGGCTGGGCGCGAGCGTGGTCGTCAACGACTTCGGCCAGCCCGGCCGGGACGGCTCGGGGGAGGCCTCGGCCGCCCCGGCGCAGGAGGTGGCCGAGGAGATCCGCGCCGCGGGCGGGCAGGCCGTCGCCCACCTCGGCGACGTGGCCGACTTCGAGCAGGCGCGCGAGCTGGTCGAGCTGGCGGTGGGCACGTACGGGAAGCTCGACATCCTGGTCAACAACGCGGGCATCCTGCGCGACCGGATGATCTTCTCGATGTCGGAGGAGGAATGGGACTCGGTGATCCGGGTCCACCTCAAGGGCCACTTCAACACCACCCACTTCGCGTCCGCCCACTGGCGCGAACGGTCCAAGGCGGCCGGCGGCCCGGTCTACGGCCGGATCGTCAACACCTCCTCCGAGGCCTTCCTCGGCGGCTCGGCCGGCCAGCCGAACTACGCCGCGGCCAAGGGAGGCATCGTGGGCCTCACGACCTCGACCGCCCTGGCCCTGGCCAAGTACGGGGTGACGGCCAACGCCATCTGCCCGCGCGCCCGCACCCGTATGACGCAGGACGTCTTCGCCGGCTTCGAGGTACCGGCGGACGGCAAGCTTGACGCCCTCGCCCCCGAGCACGTGGCGCCGCTCGTCGGCTACCTGGCCTCACCCGCCTCCGCCAAGGCGAACGGGCAGCTCTTCGTCGTGCACGGCGGCATCGTCGTCGTCATGGAACGCCCCAAGGTGGCGGCCAAGTTCGACACGGGCAAGGAGTCCTTCTCCTACGAGGAGCTCGACGAGGTCCTCACCCCGCACTACGACTCCCGCCCGGCCAACGAGACCTTCGCCGCGCCCGAGGTCCTCGGCCTCAAGCACGGCTGAGCCGCCGCCGAACCGCTACTGCCGCCCCGCCAGGGGGGCCTGCTGGAGGGGGACCGGGCGGGGCGACGGCGGGGGCGGCGGGTCAAGGCGGACCGGCGGGTCAAGGCGGACCGGCGGGGGAGGAGCAGCAGGAAGGTTCATCCCGACGATCCCGCAGGGCACCTCCGCCGTCGTGCACGGCAGGTGCAGGCGGCCCTGCGGGCTCCACATGCCCGCACCGCCGAGCCACCCCGCCGGGGCGGCCAGCCGGAAGACGCGCCGGTCGGCCGGGCGCCACAGGCCGATGTCCCCCTCGGGCAGCCACAACGCCACCCCGCAGGTCTCCGGCATCAGGGCCTGGCCCGGCTGGACCGCGAAGGGCAGCGCCTCCCCGAGCCGCAGGCACTCCGGGAAGCGGACCGGACGCGAGCTGCCCAGCACCCCCCAGCCCAGGCGCGGTTCGCCCGGGGCGTCGGAGCGGATCAGCAGCAGCCCGCTGTCCGGCTCGGCCAGCAGCAGCCGGTCGTCGCTGTCCTCGGTGATCTGGAGCAGCGGCGAGACCTCGCCGCCGCGCCCCAGGTCGACGGCGACGGCCTTGACGGTGCCGTCCAGCTCGCGGTCCAGGGCCAGCAGCCGGCCCGACCGGTCCAGCCACACACCGCCCGAGCAGCGCCCCGGGATCCGGGCCACCCGCTGCGGCCCGAACGCGCACCCGGCCACCTGCCACAGCGTGGTCGCGGTGTCCGACGCGGCCACCGCGAAGGCACCGGAGCCGTCCGGGGCCGGCGGGAGCAGGAAGACCCGTACGCCCTCCTCCGCGTCCACCCCGCCCAACTGGAGCTCTCCGGTGCGCGGCCCGGCCGCGGCGCCCGTCGGGTAGAGCAGGACGAAGGCGTGGCGGTCCGCGACCCGCCGGTGGATCAGCACGCGCCCGTCGGCCAGCGGGAGGAGCTCGCTGTCCGCCTCCTCGGGCTGTGCGAGGGGCAGCGGCACCGCGTACGGCTCGGGACCGGCGAGGGTCCAGCGTTCCGCGTAGCGGGCCTCGCCTTCTCCGGCGAGCCGGGCGGCGTACGACCCGTCCGCGGAGATCGTGAACGGGGCCGTGGTCGTCATCTCGATGGCACAGACAGTCATCCGGGCCGTCACCTCCGGTGAGGAAGCTAGTTTTCGGGATTCATGCCGAACAACACGACCAAGGCGGCTTCACACGTAAGGGTGTCCGGGCGGCGATTCGTCTGTGATGGGCGGTGCGATTGTGCTGTGAGGCATCGAAAGGCAGGCGCGCCGGGCGGGCAGCGGGCCGTTTCCCCGGGACCGGTGCTGACCGGGCCGGCCGCCACGGACGGTAGCCTTGGCCCGTGCCCCGTCTCTCTGAAGTCATCGCCGCGCTGGACGCTCTCTGGCCCCCCTCGCGGGCCGAGCAGTGGGACGCGGTCGGAACCGTATGTGGCGACCCCGATGCCGAGGTCACCCGGGTCCTGTTCGCGGTGGACCCCGTCCAGGAGATCGCCGACGAAGCCGTGGACCTGGGTGCCGACCTGATCGTCACCCACCACCCCCTCTACCTGCGGGGTACCACCACGGTAGAGGCCGGCACCTTCAAGGGCCGCGTCGTCCACACGCTGATCAAGAACGACATCGCGCTGCACGTCGCCCACACCAACGCCGACACCGCCGACCCGGGCGTCTCCGACGCCCTCGCCGGCGCCCTGGACCTGCGGATCACCGGTCCGCTCGTGCCGGACCCGAGCGACCCGGCCGGCCGCCGCGGCCTCGGCCGGATCTGCGAGCTGGACCGTCCCGAGACCCTGCGCGAGTTCGCCGCCCGCTGCGCGGCCTGGCTGCCGCCGACCGCCCAGGGCATCCGAGTCGCCGGCGACCCGGACGCCATGATCCAGCGCGTCGCCGTCAGCGGCGGCTCCGGCGACAGCCTCTTCGCCGAGGTCCGCGCCGCGGGCGTGGACGCTTTCGTGACCGCCGACCTGCGTCACCACCCGGTGTCCGAGGCCCGCGAGCAGAGCCCGCTCGCCCTCGTCGACGCGGCCCACTGGGCCACCGAGTGGCCCTGGTGCGAGCAGGCAGCCGCGCAGCTCGACGCGATCTCCGAGCGCCACGGCTGGGGTTTGCGCACCCACGTCTCGCGCACGGTCACCGACCCGTGGACGGCGCACGCGCCGTCCGTACCCTCCCCTTCTATCTCTGGAGCCCCCAACTGAACGCCGAGCCCGCCGACCAGATCCGACTTCTCGATGTCCAGGCACTGGACGTCCGGCTGTCTCAGCTCGCCCACAAGCGCAAGTCGCTGCCCGAGCACGCCGAGCTCGACACGCTCACCAAGGACCTGACGCAGCAGCGCGACCTGCTGGTCGCCGCCCAGACCCAGGCGAGCGACACCGCGCGCGAGCAGACCAAGGCGGAGCAGGACGTCGACCAGGTGCGCCAGCGTGCGGTCCGCGACCAGCAGCGGCTGGACTCCGGCGTGGGCATCTCGGCCCGGGACCTGGCGAACCTGCAGAGCGAGGTCGTCTCCCTCGCCAAGCGCCAGGGCGACCTGGAGGACGTGGTCCTGGAGGTCATGGAGCGCCTGGAGGCCGCGCAGGAGCGCGTCACCGAGCTCACCGAGCGGGTCTCCGCCCTGGAGACCAAGGTGGCCGACGCCACCACCCGTCGTGACGCGGCCACCGCCGAGATCGACGCCGAGGTCGCCAAGGCCACCAAGGACCGCGAGGTGATCGTCACCTCCATGCCGGCCGACCTGATGGCCCTGTACGAGAAGATCCGCGTCAAGCAGGGCGGGGTGGGCGCCGCGCGCCTCTACCAGCGCCGCTGCGAGGGCTGCCGGCTGGAGCTCGACATGGCCGAGGTCAACGAGATCAAGGCCGCGGCCCGCGACCAGGTCGTCCGTCACGAGAACTGCGGCCGCATCCTGGTCCGTACGGCCGACTCGGGCATCTGATGCCGCGTTTTGTCGTCGAGGCGGACGGCGGGTCCCGGGGCAACCCGGGGCCGGCCGGCTACGGCGCCGTCGTCCTCGACCCGGCCTCGGGCGAGACGCTGGCCGAGCGCGCCGAGTTCATCGGCGTCGCGACGAACAACGTGGCGGAGTACAAGGGCCTGATCGCCGGGCTCACGGCGGCCCGTGACCTCGCGTCGGACGCCGAGGTCCTGGTCCGGATGGACTCCAAGCTCGTCGTCGAGCAGATGTCGGGCCGCTGGAAGATCAAGCACCCGGACATGAAGCCGCTCGCGGCCGAGGCCGCGCGGATCCTGCCGCGCGCGCAGGTGACGTACGAGTGGATCCCGCGCGAGCGCAACAAGCACGCGGACCGGCTCGCCAACGAGGCGATGGACGCGGGCAAGCGCGGCGAACAGTGGGAGCCGTCGGCCTCCTCGGCCGCCCTCGACGCCTCCGCCGCCCGGTCCCTGTCCACCCCGCCGCCGTCCGGCCCGCCGGGGGACGCCGCGGCGGGCGCCGCGGCGGCGCGGGCGGCCCTGGCCGCCTCCCGGTCCGGCCCGGACACCGCGGCCACCGCTCCGGCGTCAGCCCGTACGTCGGCCACCGCGTCGGCGCTCGCGGAGGCAGCGGCCGACACCCTTTGGGCGGAGCCCGGCTCCGGTACGGGCGGATCGATCCCGTCGGCGGCACCGGCGCCCGGCCGGGCCGCCCACGCAGCGACGGCGACCGCCCCCGCGGCGGGTCAGGGCTGGGGTCCCGACATGGGCGCGCCGGCCACCTTCGTGCTGCTGCGCCACGGCGAGACCGCGCTCACCCCGCAGAAGCGGTTCTCCGGAAGCGGGGGGAGCGACCCCGAGCTGTCGCCGGCCGGCCGCCGCCAGGCGGCGGCCGTCGCGGAGGCGCTCGCCGCCCGCGGCACCGTCCAGACGGTCATCAGCTCCCCGCTGCTCCGCTGCCGCGAGACCGCCCGGGCCGTCGCCGACCGCCTCGGCCTCGACGTGACCGTCGAACAGGGCCTGCGCGAGGTGGACTTCGGTGCCTGGGAGGGCCTGACCTTCGCCGAGGTGCAGGAGCGCTTCCCGGACGACCTCCAGGCCTGGCTGGACTCCCCGAAGGCCGCCCCCACCGGCGGCGGGGAGAGCTTCGCGGCCGCCACCCGCCGGATCTCGGCCACCCGTGACCGGCTGCTGGCCGCGCACGCGGGCCGCACCGTCCTGCTGGTCACCCACGTGACCCCGGTCAAGATCCTGGTCCGCCTCGCCCTCGGGGCCCCGCCGGAATCGCTGTTCCGGATGGAGCTCTCGGCGGCTTCCCTCTCGGCGGTGGCCTACTACGCGGACGGGAACGCCTCGGTCCGCCTCCTGAACGACACCGCGCACCTGCGGTAGGGCCGAGCAGGTTTCGGGCCGGTCCGTGGCGTCGCCAGTGCGGGCGGTTTCATTCCCGGTGGGGGCGGGTCGCGGTGCCGTTCCCCTCGCCGGGGCCACGCGGGTTCCGGGCGGGTCCGTGGCGTCGCCAGTACGGGCGGTTTCATTCCCCGTGCGGGCGGGTCGCGGTGCCGCCGAGGGGTATCTCCTCGGCTCGGCGCGTGCGGGCATGTCTCGGCTGTACCCGGTGGTCGCGCCTCGTCCTGCGGGGACACCCCTCACCGTCCCCGCTCCAGCAGTACGAGCCCGGTTCCGCAAGCACCGAAGCCGTGGCGTGGGGTGGGGACACGGCGGAGTGTCCCCGCAGGACGAGCGCGCAACCCAGGCCGCCTCGCCGAGACGCAGCCGCACGCGCCGAGCCGAGGAGACACTCCGGCGGGGCACCGCCCCACACCACACGATCCCGCCCCGCGTAAACCCGCAACCCCGGCGGGAGCCCAGCGGCACGCGCCGAGCCGAGGAGACACTCCGCCGGGGCACCGCCCCACACCACACGATCCCGCCCCGCGTAAACCGGCAACCCCGGCGGGAGCCGAGCGGCACGGGTCGAGCCGAGGAGACACTTCGGCGGGGCACCGCCCCACCCGTACGGTCCCGTTCCGCGGAAACCCGCTACCCCGGCGGGAGCCGAGCGGCACGGGTCGAGCCGAGGAGACACTTCGGCGGGGCACCGCCCCACCCGTACGGTCCCGTTCCGCGGAAACCCGCTACCCCGGCGGGAGCCGAGCCGCACGGGCCGGGTCGAGGAGACGCTCCGGCGGGGCGCCGCCCCACGCGTACGGGCCCGCTCCGCGGAAACCCGGATACCGCCGAGCAAACACCCCGGACCGGGGAGAGGGAACCGCTCGGCCCCCGAACGGGAGTGGAAGCGGCAGACGAGCCGGCCTGTACGCCGGGTTCTGTCGCCCGGTGACCTCGCGGTCGCCGGGGAGACGGCCATCCATCTAGGACCGGCGTTGCCGCCGGCCTCGTGCGGTCTACCCGCGAACTCGGGCGGGCAGCCCTCAAGCGTTCGCGCAGACCCGTCCGGGGACGGATCCTCTTGACCTTGCTCCGGGTGGGGTTTACCTAGCCGCCTGGGTCACCCCAGGCGCTGGTGGTCTCTTACACCACCGTTTCACCCTTACCGAGGGCCGAAGCCCCCGGCGGTCTGTTTTCTGTGGCACTGTCCCGCGGGTCACCCCGGGTGGGCGTTACCCACCACCCTGCCCTGTGGAGCCCGGACGTTCCTCGGCGGGATCCGAGGATCCCGACGCGGCCGCCCGGCCGACTCGTCTGCCGTGGCGACCATGTTACCGGCTGTGCCGCCGCCGCTTGACCTTGCCGCAACGGCAGGGTTTCTACTGGGGGGCATGCGGATCGGAGAGATCGCCGCGGTCGTCGGGGTCACCACCCGGGCGATCCGGCACTACCACCATGTCGGGCTGCTCCCGGAACCGGAGCGGCGTCCCAACGGATACCGGGCCTACACCGTCCGGGACGCCGTCCTGCTGGCCCGCGTACGGCGGCTCACCGAGCTCGGGCTCAGCCTCGACGAGGTGCGCGACGTCCTCGCGGACGACGCCGGGCGCGATCTGGCCGACGTACTGGAGGAGCTCGACGCCGACCTCGCCCGGCAGGAGGCGGAGATCAAGGAGCGGCGGCGACGGCTCGCCGTGCTCCTGGCCGCGGAGCCGGGGGAGGGCGAGCCGATCTCGCCCGCGCTCGCCGAGCTCCTGGCGAAGGCGCCGCGCACCACCTCGCCGGCCGCGGCGAAGGACCGCGAACACCTGACGCTCCTCGACGCCACGGGCGTCGGCGGCGAGGAGGTCTACGCCGCACTCGGGCCGCTGGCCGCCGACCCCGGAACGCTCGCCCTGTACGAGCGCCTGGACGAACTCGCCGACGCCCCCGCGGACGACCCGCGGATCCCGGGCCTGGCGGCCGAGCTGGTGGCGGCGGTCCCCGACGAGGTGTTCGCCGCGATCCCCCGGGACGGGGCGGTGGTGACCGGGTTCAAGGAGGCGCTGCTCGCCGAGTACGCCCCCGCACAGGCGGAGGTCGTCCGCCGCGTCATGGAGGCATTCATCGAGAGGGGACGGGGATGACACGCGCGGTACGGGCGGCCCGGATCGCGGTGGCCGCGGTCCTGCCGGCGGAGCTGGCGCTCGTGGTGTGCGTGGCGGCCGGGGTACGACTGCCCGCACCGGCCCTGGCCGCCGCCGAGGCCGCGGTGTTCGGGGTGCTCCTGCTGGAGACGTGGGTGCTGCACCGGCTGTACGCCGCCGCCCGCGCAGCCGGCGAGGAACCCCGGGCAGCCCTGCGGACCGCGGTCCGCACCGTGGTCCCGGTCCAGGTCCGGCGGCTGCTGCGGCACGAGCTGCACGCCGGCGCCTCCCTCGGCTGGTGGGTCCTGCGCCGCAAGCACGGGGTGCGCCCCGGGGACCTCGCCGCCGCGTACACCGGACCGCAGACGGCCATGATGTACGGGATGGTCTTCGTGTCGGTGGTCGAGACCGTCGCACTGGCCCTCCTCATCCCCTGGCCGGCCGTCCACCGGGTGGTGCTCGTGCTGGACGTGTACGGGATCCTGCTGGTGATCGCCCTGCACGCCGCCTGCGTCACCCGGCCGCACGTGGTCGGCGCCGACGGCACGCTGCGGATCCGCTACGGCGCCCTCTTCGACCTCGCCGTCCCGCCGGACGCGGTGGCCCCCGTACGGGTGGAGCGCCGCTATCCCGAAGGGCGGCTGGTCACGCTCTCCCAGGACGGGGTGCTCGACCTCATCGTCGGCAGCCAGACCACGGTGACCCTGGAGCTGAACCGCCCGCTCACCTTCACCCGCCCGCTCGGCACCCGCGCGTCGGCCCGCACCATCCGCTTCCACGCCGACGACCCCCGCACGCTGGTCTCGGCCCTGCGCCAGCCGGTGTAGGCGGGAGGGGCCGGGCGGGGCGAGCGGGCGTCTACCCTGGCCGGGGGGCCGCATCCCCTGCGACGTGTCGTACTGAAGGAGAACCACCGTGCTCGTGCTGCTGCCGCCCTCGGAGGGAAAGGCCGCCGGCGGCTCCGGCGCACCGCTGGAGCCGCAGGAGCTGTCGCTGCCGGGCCTGGCGCAGGCCCGGGCGGCGGTGCTGGAGGAACTGCTCGACCTGTGCACGGGCGACGAGCTGAAGGCCCGTGAGGTACTGGGCCTGAGCGAGGGCCTGCGGGGCGAGGTCGCGAAGAACGCGGAGCTGCGCTCGGCGGCGGCCCTCCCGGCGGGGGAGATCTACACCGGTGTGCTCTACGACGCGCTGGGCCTGGCAGACCTGCCGGCGCCGGCGCGGGCGACCGCCGAGGACGCGCTGCTCGTCTTCTCGGGGCTGTGGGGCGCGGTGCGCGTCACCGACCGCATCCCGTCGTACCGCTGCTCGATGGGCGTGAAGCTGCCGGGGCTGGGTGCGCTCGGTGCGTACTGGCGAGCCCCGATGGCCGAGGTGCTGCCCGCGGCCGCCGGGGACGGGCTCGTACTGGACCTTCGTTCGGCGGCGTACGCGACCGCGTGGAAGCCCAAGGGCGAGGTCGCGGGCCGGACCGCGACCGTGCGGGTGCTGCACTCGCAGATGGTCGACGGCGTGGAGAAGCGCTCCGTGGTGAGCCACTTCAACAAGGCGACGAAGGGCCGGCTGGTCCGGGACCTGCTCGTGGCCGGCGCCGTGCCCGGCTCCCCCGCGGAACTGGTGACGGCCCTGCGGGACCTGGGCTACGTCGTCGAGGCGGAAGCCCCCGCGAAGGCGGGCCGGGCCTGGTCCCTCGACGTGGTCGTGACGCAGATCCACCACTGACGCGCCGCGCCGCGGCCGGGGGCACCGCCCCCGGCGCTCCCACGTCACAGCGTCTCAGCGGCCGAGCGGCCAGGCCACCGTCGCCGGGGTGCGGTCGGAGGTGTCGGCGTACGCGGCGCAGGCGTCCGTCAGGGTTTCCAGGAGGGTGAGCGGGTCCGGGAGGGGGTGCTCCATGCCGCGGATCCAGGTCACCGCCTGGTCACCGGGGAGGGCCGCCGGCGGGACCAGGACGTAGCTGCCGCGGCAGTGCCAGCGCAGGCCCGGGTGTTCGTCCATGGTCTCGGGGTGGCAGTCCAGCGCGCACGGCCACCACTCGTCCTCGTCCTCGGGGGTGCCGCGGGTGGCGGTGAAGAAGAGCATCCGGGCCTGGTCGCCGGTGCCGCCCGATTCGGCGACGGGGCCGACCTTGATGTCGGCCTCCAGGAGCCGCGTCAGGGCGGCGGCGCCGGCTTCCAACGGGACGTCGAGTACGTCGTGGACCATGCCGGTCGCGGTGATGAAGTTGGCCTGGGGCTGGTTGCGCGCCCACCGCTCGATCTGTGCGCGGTCGGTGGTCGACTGGGTCTGCCAGGCGAAGGAGACGGGATGTCGTGCGGGGGTCGGACAGCCGATGCGGTCGCACGAACATCGATAGCCGGCGGGATGGGCGGCGGGGGCGAGGGGGAGACCGGCGGCCGCGACGGCCAGGAGGAGCGCCTCGCGCTCGCGTGCGGGGTCCTCGGCGGTGGGCTTCTGCCGCCGGCGCAGCCACTGGGAGATCCTGCTCTGCTCGCCGCGTTTGACGCGGCCGGACTCAGACCCCATCTATCCCCTCACCTCACCGTTGCCCCGGCAGACCTTCACATGGTCCCACCATCCTGCGCCCCGGGTGACCGCTCTGTGAGACCGGGGGGCCGGGGATGGGTGACCATCAACCCCAACATACCCACAGAATCGGGGCAAACATTCCCGGGTGAACGCGGGTTGTCGGGCGGCTAGCCGGCGGTGACGTTTGCCACCCCGCCGAGCACCCCGTCCACCAGTGCGTCGGTGTACGCGTGCGTGAGCGGCGCCGTGCGCAGCAGCCAGCGGTACGTCAGCGGTCCGAGCAGCATCTCGACCGTCAGCCGCAGGTCCGTGTCGGGCGCGAGCTGGCCGGCATCGCGGGCCGTGCGCAACCGGGCCTCGTACAGGGCGAGCTGCGGCTCCAGCAGCTGCTCGGTGAACGTGGCGCCGAGCTCGGGGTCGGTGGCGCCGGCCGCGGTCAGGGCGCGGGCGGGGGCCTCGTACTTCTCGTCGTTGAACTCGTCGACCGTCGCCCGCAGTACGTACTTCAGGTCGGCGGCGAGGTCCCCGGTGTCGGGGAAGCCGGCCCACCCGGCGTCCGTCTCCGCGTCCCCGGCGAGGGCGAGGGAGGCCTCCAGGAGGACGGCGGCCTTCGAGGGCCACCAGCGGTAGATGGTCTGCTTGCCGACGCCGGCGCGGGCGGCGATGGCCTCGATGGTCAGCTTGTTGTAGCCGACCTCCCCGACCAGGGCGAGCGCGGCGTCGAGGATGGCACGCCGGGAGCGGTCGCTGCGGCGTGTGGCGTCAGGGGTCTTGGTCATGCCCCGAAAATATCAAAGCGAGACGTCTCGTCTCCTCTTCTGTTCGTTTCTCATCGGTTCGGTAAACCACCCCATCGGTCCACTGCGTCGTCCCGGTCCAGGAGAGACGATTCTTTCCAGCACTCGTCCCGAGTCGTGAAAGTCGTGAGGAGCCTTCTTTGCGCAGAGACGCCACACCCCGGCGCTATCTGATGTGCCCACCCGCACACTTCAAGGTCACGTACTCCATCAATCCGTGGATGGATCCCACGAAACCGGTGGACCTGCCCCTCGCCCAGACCCAGTGGGAAGACCTCAGGGACCGGTACGTGTCCCTGGGCCACACCGTCGAGACCCTGCTGCCGGATCCCGAGCTGCCCGACATGGTGTTCGCGGCGAACGGGGCCCTGGTGGTCGACGGCCGGGTCCTCGGGGCCCGCTTCGCCCACCCGGAACGGGGCCCCGAGGCCGCGATCCACCTCGACTGGTTCCGCGACCACGGCTACCGGGACGTCCACGAGCCCGCCCACGTCAACGAGGGCGAGGGCGACTTCGCCGTCACGGCGAGCTTCATCCTCGCCGGCCGCGGCTTCCGCTCCAGCCCGCTCTCGCACGACGAGGCCCAGGAGTTCTTCGGCCGGCCCGTCATCGGACTCGACCTGGTGGACCCGCGCTACTACCACCTGGACACCGCGCTCAGCGTCCTCGACGGCGACGAGGTCATGTACTACCCCGAGGCCTTCTCGCCCGGCAGCCGGGGCGTGCTCAGGCGGCTCTTCCCCGACGCGCTGATCGCCGACGGGCAGGACGCGGCCGCCCTCGGCCTGAACGCGGTGTCCGACGGCCGGCACGTGCTGCTCCCGCAGGCGGCGACCGGGCTGTTCGGCCCGCTGCGCGACCGGGGGTTCGAACCGGTCCCGATGGACCTCGGGGAACTGCTCAAGGGGGGCGGCAGCGTGAAGTGCTGCACCCAGGAGCTGCGTCCGTAGGGCTCGGCGCCGCCTAGCCCTCGGCGCCGCCTAGTCCTCGGAGGGCGGCGGCCAGGCCTGGCCCCAGTCGGCGTCCCGCGCGGCCTTGTAGAGGTCGCCGTGGCGCTTGGTCACGTTGACCCGGGTCAGGCCCGCGCCGTCGCCCTCCTCGGGGCCGCACAGCTCCAGCAGGACGAGCCCCTTGCGGATCTGCGGCTTGCGCGTGATGCGGGAGGCGGCCGGCCCGACGGGGAAGCGGGTCGCGGCGACGTAGCTGAACTTCTCGTCCTCGTACGGGAGCGAGCCGCCCTTGACCTGCCGGTGCAGGGAGGAGCGGCTGACCCGTGCCGAGAAGTGGCACCAGTCCTTGCCGACCTCGATGGGACAGGTCCCGTCGTGCGGGCACGGGGCGGCGACCTGCATTCCGGCCGCGATCAGCTGGTCGCGGGCCTCGCGGATGCGCAGGTACCCCTCCGGCGTGCCCGGCTCGATCAGCACCACCGCCCGGCCGGCCCGCGCCGCCTCGGCGACGACGGCCGTGCGGGCCTGCCCGGTCAGCTCGCCGAGCACGTACGAGACGGTCACCAGGTCGGCGTCGGGGATCGCCAGCCCGGCGCCGATGACGGCCCGCCGCCACTCGGCGCCGCGCAGCACCTGAGAGCCGGAGGCCGCCGCCAGTTCCCGGCCGAGGGTCAGCGCCGGCTCGGCCCAGTCCAGCACGGTGGTCCGCCGCGGGCCGTCCCAGGTGGCGTCCACCGCCCAGGTCGCCGCCCCCGTACCGCCGCCCACGTCGACGTGCGAGGCGGGCGCCCAGTCGGGCGCCGCCTCGGCCAGGGCGTCCAGGGCGGACCGTACGGCCTCGAAGGTGGCGGGCATGCGGTAGGCCGCGTACGCCGCGACGTCCGAGCGGTCGCGCAGTACGGGTGCGTCGGTGGGGGTCCGCCCGCGGTAGTTGGCGATGAGCCGCTCGACGGCGGCCGCGGCCTGCTTGGGCGGGAGACCGTCGAGCAGCCCGCCGAGCGTGCTGCGGAGGGTCTCGGCGGTGGTGGGGGCGGAGACGTTCACCTGCCGAGTTTACGGCGAGCCGGAGCCGGGGCCGTCAGCGAGACCCCGGCTCCGGCCCCTCGGCCCAGTCCTCTGCCGGGACGGGCGCGGTCTGCGCGTCCCGCTTCTGCCAGGGCCGGCACAGGGCCAGGAAGCAGCTCACCGAGAGCACCGCGCACACCAGCTGCACCAGGGCCATCGGGACCGCCGTGTCCTCGCCCGCGATGCCCACCAGCGGGGACGCGATCGCGCCGACCAGGAAGGAGGAGGTGCCGAGCAGTGCGGAGGCCGATCCGGCCGCGTGCGGGGTCCGCATCAGCGCCTGCGCGTTGGTGTTCGGCAGCACGATGCCCATCGCCGACATGAGGACGAACAGCGCGGTGGCGACGGGGGTCAGCCCGACCTCGCCGAAGACGCCCGTGGTCATCAGCAGCAGGGACACCGCGGAGGCCAGGACGACCGCGAGGCCGACGGCCAGCACCTTGTCCAGGCGTACCCGGCCGACCAGCAGCTTGCCGTTGATCTGCCCGACGAGGATCAGGCCGACGGAGTTCAGGCCGAAGAGCAGGGAGAAGGTCTGGGGCGAGGCCCCGTAGATCTCCTGCACCACGAAGGGGGAGGCGGAGATGTAGGAGAAGAGGACGGCGAAGGAGAAGCCGCCGGTCAGGGTGTAGCCGGTGAAGACCCGGTCGCCGAGCAGCCCGCGCATGGTCCGCAGCGCGGAGCCGACGCCGCCGGTGTGCCGCCGCTCGGGCGGCAGGGTCTCGCCGAGGCCGCGCCAGACCATCAGGGTGAGGACCGCGCCGACGCCGGTCAGGACGACGAAGACGCCCCGCCAGTCGGCGAAGCGCAGCACCTGGCCGCCTATGAGCGGCGCGACGATCGGGGCGGCCCCGGATATGAGCATCAGCGTGGAGAAGAAGCGGGCCATCTCGTCGCCGTCGTACAGGTCGCGCACGACGGCGCGCGCGATGACGACGCCGGCGGCCCCGGCCAGACCCTGGAGCAGCCGGAAGGCGATCAGCAGCTCGGCGGTCGGGGCGAGGGCGCAGATCGCGGTGGCCAGGACGTAGACGACCATGCCGGCGAGCAGCGGCCGGCGCCGGCCCCACTTGTCGCTCATCGGGCCGATGACGAGCTGGCCGAGTGCCATGCCGGCGAGGCAGGCGGTGAGGGTCAGCTGGATCGTTGCTGCGGGGCTGTTCAGGGCGTCGGTGACCTGCGGCAGGGCCGGCAGGTACATGTCCATGGACAGCGGGGGGAGGGCGGTGAGCCCGCCGAGTACGAAGGTGACGAGCAGGCTCGTGCGGCGGGCGCGCGTCAGGGACGCGGTGGCGGCGGGGGCGGAGGGCGATTCGGGCGACGAGTCGTGCGAGGGTGCCGTCGCGGGGCCTCTCTCCGGCATGCGGAACTCCAGTCTTCTCATCTGCTTTTGTGCACCCCTGACCGACCCATGTTCTCAGCAATCGGAACGTCCCGGGACCGGAGCGTGCTGTGACGTACCCTGCGGCCCCATGGACGAACCTACGAAGAAGATCGCCGTCGTGACCGGCGCCGGCTCCGGGATCGGCCGTTCCGTGGCACTGGCCCTGGCCGCGGCGGGATGGGCCGTGGCCCTGGCCGGCCGCCGGGCCGAACCGCTGGAGGAGACCGCCGCCGCGGCCGGGACCGGCGCCGACGTGCTGTGCGTGCCGGCCGACGTCAGCGACCCGGACGACGTGAATCGGCTGTTCGAGTCAGTGCGCACCCGCTACGGGCGCCTCGACCTGCTCTTCAACAACGCGGGCACCTTCGGGCCCGGCGGGGTCCCGCTGGAGGACATCACCTACGAGGCCTGGCGCTCGGTCGTCGACGTCAACCTGACCGGCGCCTTCCTCTGCGCGCAGGCCGCCTTCCGGCAGATGAAGGGGCAGGACCCGCAGGGCGGCCGCATCGTCAACAACGGCTCCATCTCCGCCCACGTGCCCCGCCCGAACTCCATCGCCTACACCGCGACCAAGCACGCCATGACCGGCCTGACGAAGTCCCTGTCACTGGACGGGCGGCCGTACCGGATCGCCTGCGGCCAGATCGACATCGGCAACGCGGCGACCGAGATGACCGAGCGGATGCAGACCGGCATCCTCCAGGCCAACGGGCAGCTGGCCGTCGAACCGGTCATGGACGCCGCCGACGTGGCACGCACGGTCCTGCACATGGCCGAGCTCCCGCTGGAGGCGAACGTGCAGTTCGCGACGGTGATGGCCACCGCCATGCCGTACATCGGCCGCGGCTGAGCCGCCCGCCCGGCCCCCATTGCCACGGCGCGCCGACCGCGCCGATCATGACTGCATGACCGATACCGAGGTACTGCGCTACACCGCGTTCTCCGGCGACCCGGACGGCGGCAACCCCGCCGGGGTCGTGCTCGACGCCTCCGGCCTGGACGAGGACGCGATGCTGGAGATCGCCGCCGGGCTGGGCTACAGCGAGACGGCCTTCCTCACCGCCCCGCCCGCGGGGCTCGGCGGCCAGGAGGACCGCTCCTTCACCGTGCGCTACTTCAGCCCGAAGGCGGAGGTCCCCTTCTGCGGCCACGCCACGGTCGCCACGGCCGTCGCGCTGGCGGAGCGGATCGGACCCGGCGAGCTCCTCCTCGCCACCCGCGCGGGAACCGTCCCGGTCTCCGTCACCGCCGAGGACGACCGCCTGCGGGCCACGCTGACCAGCGTCGAGCCGCACACCGAGGAGATCGCCGCCGCCGACCTCGCCGAGGCGCTCGCCGCGCTCGACTGGCCGCAGGCCGACCTAGACCCGGCGTTCCCGCCGAGGATCGCCTACGCCGGAGCCCGCCACCTGGTGATCGGCGCCGCCACCCGGGCCCGGCTCGCGGACCTCGCCTACGACTTCGCGCGGCTGGAGGCGCTGATGCGGCGCCTGGACCTCACCACCGTGCAGCTGGTGCACCGGGCGGGCCCGCGGGAGTTCCACGTACGCGACCCGTTCCCGCCCGGCGGTGTCGTCGAGGACCCGGCGACCGGGGCCGCGGCGGCCGCCTTCGGCGCGTACGCCCGGGAGCTCGGCCTGGTCCCGCAGGACGCCGTGCTGACCCTCCACCAGGGCGCGGACATGGGCCGCCCCGGGGTGCTCACGGTCGAACTGCGCGAGGGCGACCCCCGCGTCCGCGTCGGCGGCACGGCCGTTCGCATCCCGTGAGCGCGGGTCCGCGGGTGCTGGGGTTCGCCGAGGCCTGCGTGCCCGCGGCGCTGGCAGTCCAGGTTGCCGAGCTGGAAGCAGAGGCCTGGCCCGGCTCCACCCCGGGGCACGACCCGGCGCTGGCGCCGCGCACCCTCCTGCTCGTCGACGACGAGGGGGCGGTGGCCGCCGCGCTGGCGCTGCTGTACAAGGGGATCCCGCTCGCGGGGCGCACGTACCGGGCGGCCGGGCTGAGCTCCGTCGTGACCCGGAGCGCGCTGCGCGGACAGGGGCTCGGCGGGCGGCTGGTGGCGGCCGCCCGCGCCCAACTCGCCGCGGACCCGGCCGTGGACCTGGCGCTGTTCAGCTGCGACCGGCCCCTCGCGCCGTTCTACGAGGCGGCCGGTTTCGCACCGCTGCCCGGCACGGTCCTCGTGGGCGGCACCCCCGAGGACCCGCTGGCCACCGACGCCCCGGGCTTCGACAAGGTGGTGGTCGCGGCCTTCTTCACCGGCGCCCCGGCCGCGGACCGCACGGCCTTCACCGCCGTGCGCGTCCCGCTCCACTCCGGGAGCGTCGACCGGCTCTGGTGACCCGTCAGCCGGCGGGCTTGGCGTCCGAGGGGTCGCAGGCCCGCGCCGGGGTGCCCGCCGGGCCGCCGCGCCCGCGCTCGGCGAAGAACAGCACCAGCACGGGGACCAGGTACAGGACCCACACCGTCAGCTGGAGGACGGTCGGGTCCGGCTGGAAGTTGAAGACGCCCTTGAGCAGGGTCCCGTACCAGCTGTCCGGCGGGACGGCCGTGCTGACGTCGAAGGCCCTGTCGTTCAGACCGCCCAGGAAGCGGGCCTCCTGGAGGTCGTGGACGCCGTAGGCGAGCACGCCCGCGGCCACGACCACGAGCATCGCGCCGGTCCACCGGAAGAACTTCGCCAGGTTGATCCGTACGGCGCCGCGGTAGAAGAGGTACCCGAGCACGATCGCCGTCGCGATGCCCAGCAGCACACCGGCCAGCGGCGCCGAGGAGCCCTCGCCGCTGGCCCGTACCGACGCCCACACGAACAGCGCGGTCTCCAGGCCCTCCCGGCCGACCGCCAGGAAAGCGGTCGCGACCAGCGCGCCGGTGCCCATGGCGAGCGCCGTGTCCAGCTTGCCGTGCAGTTCGGCCTTCAGGTGCCGCGCGGTGCGCTTCATCCAGAAGACCATCCACGTCACCAGCCCCACCGAGATGATCGACAGGCTGCCGCCCAGCAGCTCCTGGGCCTCGAAGGTCAGCTCCTGGGAGCCGAATTCGAGCAGCGCGCCGAAGGCGAGCGAGAGCGCGCAGGCGATCCCGATGCCGAGCCACACCGGACGCAAGGCGTCCCGGCGCTCCGTCTTCACCAGGTACGCGACGAGGATGCAGACGACCAGACTGGCCTCCAGCCCCTCGCGCAGGCCGATCAGATAGTTGCCGAACACGGCGGTTGTTCCTCTCCGGCGGATACTTACGCGAACAGCGCCCGGCCCCACCAGTCGTCCTTGTCGCGGACGCCCGGCGGGACGGCGAAGACGGCCGAACCCACGTGCTGGATGTATTCGTTGAGGACGTCGGACTTCGCCAGGTTGCGCTGGATCGGGACGAAGCCCGTGCGGACGTCGCGCTGGTAGGCGAGGAAGAACAGGCCCGCGTCGAGGCGGCCCAGGCCGTCCGTGCCGTCGGTGAAGGAGTAGCCGCGCCGCAGGATCGTCGCACCGTTGTTGGTGTCCGGGTGCGCGAGACGGACGTGCGCCTGCGGCTTCATCGCCTTCAGGAAGGGCTCGTCGTGCTCCTTGGACTTGCCCACGGGGGCGCCCTCGCCCTTGTCGCGGCCGAAGATGTCCTCCTGCTCCTGGAGCGGGGTCCGGTCCCAGGTCTCGATGTTCATCCGGATCCGGCGCGCCACCAGGTACGAGCCGCCCGTCAGCCAGTCGCTGCCGTCGCCCGCGCCGACCCACACGTGCTTGTCCAGGGCCGCCTTGTCGGTGCCCGAGATGTTCCGGGTGCCGTCCTTGAAGCCCATCATGTTGCGCGGGGTCTGCTCGTCGGGCGTCGTCGAGGACGTCTTGCCGAAGCCGAGCTGCGACCAGCGCACCGCGACCCGGCCGAAGCCGATCCGGGCCAGCTGGCGGATGGCGTGCACGGCGACCTGCGGGTCGTCGGCGCACGCCTGCACGCACAGGTCGCCGCCGGAGCGGGCCGGGTCCAGGTTGTCGCCGGGGAACAGCTCCAGGTCCACCAGCGCCTCGGGGCGCCTGCCCTCCAGCCCGAACCGGTCCTTGGCGAACAGGCCCGGACCGAAACCGACGGTCAGGGTCAGCCGGGAGGCCTTCAGGCCGAGGGCCTCGCCGGTGTCGGTCGGCGGGGCCTCCGGCAGGCCCTCGTACACGTCGCCGACCGGCAGGCCCGCCGTCATCAGACGGGCCGCCGCGGTCCACTCCTTCAGGAGCCCGACCAGCGCCGCGCGGTCCTTCGTCTTCACGTCGAAGGCCGCGAAGTGCAGCCGGTCCTGCACGGCGCTCGCGATTCCGGCCTGGTGCGCGCCGTGGAAGGGCACGGCCGCGCCCGCGGCCGACGCCGAGACCATGTCCGAGCCGCCGCCGAAGGCCGCGGCCGCACCGCCGGCCGCGGCGGCGCCGAGCGCGAGCCCGGCCCCGCCCCAGCCGAGCACCGCACGGCGGGAGGGTGCGGCTGCGGCGGCCGCGGGGGCGGCGCCGCCGTCCTGCTGCGGCTGCTCTGCCGCCGGTTGCGACTCGGTCATCGTCTGCTCCGTCTGCTCTCGTCCGCTTCCGTTCCGTCCGTTACTTCGCGACCGCTGCGGCGAGCTTGGACAGCGGCTCGGCGAGCGCGTTCACGCCGTCCGAGAGCTCCTTGCGCTCCGCCTCGCCGACCTTGTCGTACGAGGTGAACTCGTAGGAGGTCTTGTCGGCGCGGTACTTGTCCAGAAGGGTGTTCAGGGCCGCGAACTGGGCGTCGAGCTGCTTGGACAGCTCCGGGTCGTTCTTCTCGGCGATCGGCTTGAGCAGGTCGTACGCCTTCTGCGCGCCCTCGACGTTGGCCTTGAAGTCGACCAGGTCGGTGTGGGAGTAGCGCTCCTCCTCACCCGTGACCTTGCCTGTGGCGACCTCGTCGAGGAGCTCCTTGGCGCCGTTGGCGATCGAGGTGGGGGTGATCTCCGCCTGGCCGACCTTCTTCTGCCAGTCGGTCAGGTCCGCGATCAGGGTGTCGGCGAGCTTCTTGTCGTTGTCGTCGATCTTGTTGTCGGCCCACAGGGACTTCTCCAGGCGGTGCCAGCCCGTCCAGTCCTTCGCGGGGTCCTGGCCGGCCTCCAGGCCGTCCTCGCGGACGTCGACCTTCGGGTCGATGTCGCCGAAGGACTCGGCGACCGGCTCGGTGCGCTCCCAGCCGATGCGGGAGGGGGCGTACGCCTTCTTGGCTGCCTCGACGTCGCCGGCCCTGACCGCGTCCGCGAAGGCCTGCGCCTTGGGGAGCGTCTCCTCGGCCTGCGCGACGACGTACGCGCGGTACGCGGCGACGGCGGCGTCGGCCTCCGGGCTGCGCTTCTCCTCGGCGGCGCCCTTGGCCCCGGTCGCCTTGACCTTCTGGGCGATGCCGTCGCCCTTCATGCCGGGCTTGCAGACGATCTCGTAGTCGCCCGCCTTGATCTCGGCGGTGATGGACGCCTTGGTGCCCGGGCCGATGTTCTCGCGCTCGGTGACGATGCGGGCGTCCGGGAAGAGGACGTAGACCTCGGTGACCTTGGAGCCCTTGTTCTCGACGTCGATCTGCACCTTGCCGGCCGGGAACTCCGTCTTCGACACGTCGCAGGCGCTGTCGGAGGCCGCCACGCGGATCGCGTCGTCGCCCGCGTCGCTCTTCTGGGAGCAGCCGGTGGCGACGGTCAGAGCGACCACCGCGGTGGCGGCGGCGACGGTGAGGCGGGCGGGGCGCATAGGGGGCTCCTGGGCGTCGGACGAGGGCCGTCCCAAGGGGGAGAGGCCAGTGAGGCGGACCTAACTTAACCGAGCCTTACTTCACCCATACCCCCTCGTGCAGTGATTCAGGTCTCACGTTCCGGGCTGGGACACGGGGCCGTCACGGACCCTCCACGACAAGCCCATGGCCCGGTCAAGCGGGGGTCAAGAGGGCATGCCGTCCGGTATGCCGGCGGGTTCCGGGACGCGTTCGGCGGCGCGTTCCGTGGCTCGTACGGGGACCACCAGCGGGGCACCCGTGCGGGGGTGCGGGAGCACCTCTACGGGCTGCCGGTACACGCGGCTGAGGAGGGCGTCCTCGAACACCTCGGCGGGCGGGCCGTCCGCGGCGATCCGCCCGTCGTGCAGGACTGCGGCCCGGTCCGCGTAGGCGGCGGCCAGCCCCAGGTCGTGCAGGACGACGACGACCGCGTCACCTGCCCCGGCCCGCTCCCGGCAGATGCGCAGCACGAGTTCCTGGTGGCGCAGGTCGAGGGCGGCGGTGGGCTCGTCGAGCAGCAGCAGCGGGGCCCGTTGGGCCAGTACGCGGGCCAGCGCGACCCGGGCCCGCTCGCCGCCGGAGAGCGCGGAGAAGGGGCGCGCGGCGAATTCGGTGACCTCGGCCGCGGCCATCGCGGTGGCGACGGCCTCCTCGTCCGCCTCGGCGAAGGGGGTGCCGGCCCAGGGCGCGCGGCCCATCCGTACGACGTCCTCCACCGGGAAGGGGAAGGACAGCGCGGCCGACTGGGGCAGGACCGAGCGGCGCAGCGCGAGGTCCGGGGCGCTCCAGTCGCCCACCGGGCGGCCGTCGATGCGGACTTCGCCGGAGGCGGCGGGCAGGTCCGCGGCGAGGGCGCCGAGGAGGGTGGACTTGCCTGCGCCGTTGGGGCCGACCAGGGCCAGCACCTCCCCGGCGCGGGCGGACAGTTCGATGCCGGCGAGCACCTCGCGCTGCCCGAGCCGGACGTGCAGGTCCACGGCTTCGGCGAGGGCCGTGCCGGGCGCCGGGCGGGCCGGGACGGTGCGGCGGCCGCGGGCGAACAGTCGGGACAGCGTGCCGGGCCTGGCGGTGGCCGTGGCGGCGGTCGCGTCGGCGGTGGTGGTGGTGCGGGTCACGCCCAGCCTCCTTGCTTGCGGCGGGTGCGACGCAGCAGCCAGAAGAAGAACGGGCTGCCGATCAGGGCGGTCAGGACACCGAGCGGCAGCTCGGCGGGCTGGGCGAGGGTCCGGGCGGCGAGGTCGCCCGCGACCAGGACCACGGCGCCGGCCAGGGCGCTGCCCGGGACCAGGAAGCGGTGGCCGGGGCCGTTGGCCATGCGCAGCAGGTGCGGGACGAGCAGGCCGATGAAGGTGATGACGCCGGCGACGGCCACGGCGGCCGCGGTGAGCAGCGCGACGACCAGGATGAGGGCCAGGCGCAGCCGTTCGACGTCGATGCCGAGGTGGCGGGCGGGCCGCTCGCCGAGCGAGAGCAGGTCGAGCCGGCGGGCGTAGAAGGGGGCGACGAGCAGGCCGGCGACGGCGCAGGGCAGGACCGCGAGCACCTTGGGCCAGGTGGCCTGGGCCAGGGAGCCCAGTTGCCAGAAGGTGATCTGGTTGACCTGGCCGCTGTCCGCGAAGAACACGAACAGGCCGATGAGGGCGCCGGCGAAGGCGTTGACCGCGATGCCGGTGAGGATCAGCGTGACGATCTCCGTCTTCCCGCCGTTGCGGGAGAGGAGGTAGACCGAGCTGACGGTGATCAGGCCCGCGACGAACGCGCAGACGGTGATGGTCCAGTTGCCGAAGAAGCTGAGGCCGAGGCCGATGGCGGCGACCGCGCCGACGGCGGCGCCCGCCGAGATGCCGATGACGCCGGGCTCGGCGAGGGGGTTGCCGAAGACGCCCTGCATGAGCGCGCCGGCGCAGCCGAGGCTGGCGCCGACGAGCAGCGCGAGCACGACGCGGGGGAGGCGTACGTTCCACAGCACGCTCTCGCCGACCCGGTCCAGCGGTGCCCCGCCGAGGCCCAGGCGGTGCTGGGCGGAGGCGAGTACGTCCGCGGTGGGGATGCGGTAGGCGCCGGTGCCGGCGGAGACCAGGGCGAGGAGGAGCAGGGTCGCGACCAGGGCGACGGTGAGGAGCAGGGCCTTCCGGCCGCGACGGCGGCGGCGTTCGCCTGCGGCGGGCTCGGCGGGCTCGGCGGGCTCGGTTCCCGTGCCGGTGGCTTCGCCGGGGGCGGCTCCGGTGGGGCCGGGGGCGTGCCGGGGCGTCTCCTCGGGCGCCGAACGGTTCTCCTTGTCGGACGGTGCGGCGGCGGTGCGTTCGGCGCCCTGCGGGGAGCGCCCCGGCACACACCCGTCCCCGGCGGTGTCGTAGGAGAGCGTCACCTCAGGCTCCCTTGCCGTAGAGCTGGGTGATCAGGGAGGACAGGACCTGGTCCGTACGGGGGCCGTAGTTGAGCAGGACCCCGTCGTCGACCGTGAGCACGCGGCGGTCCATGCCGGCCGGGGTCTGGGCGACGCCCGGGATCTTCACCAGGCCGTCGATGCCGCCGACCGATTCGAGGCCCTTGGACATGACCAGGATCGCGTCGGGGGCGGCGGCCGCCAGGGCCTCGCTGGTGATCGGGGTGAAGTCCTTGCCGAGGCCGGACTCCTTGCCGGTGTCGACCGCGCCGGCCGCCTCCAGCAGCGAGGCGGCGCCGGAGTCCGAACCGCCCAGCAGGTAGACGGAGGCGGTGCCCCGCAGGTAGAGGAACGCCACCCGGGGCTGCTTGCCCCCGGCCGCAGGAACGTTCTTGCGGACGGCTGCGATCCGGTCGGCGGTGCGCTGGTTCAGCTGGGCGCCTGCGTCCTTGACGCCGAGCGCCGCGGCGACGGTGTCGATCCGCTTCGGAACGTCGTCCAGCCCCTTGGCGGGAGCGACCACGAGGACCGGGATGCCGGCGTCGCGGATCTGCTGGACCGCCTCGGCGGGACCGGTGGTGGTCTCCGTCAGCACCAGCGTGGGGCGCAGTGAGAGCACGCTCTCGGCGGAGACGTCGTGGCCACGTGTCACCACCGGCAGCCGGGCGGCCTGTTCGAAGGTGGCCGTGATGTCCCGGGCGACGACCTGTCCGCCGAGGCCCAGCGTGTGGACGATCTCGTTGAGGCTGCCGGTCAGCGGGATCACCCGGTCGGCCGAGGTGACGGTCACCTGGGCGCCGTCGGCCGAGGGCACGGTCACCGGCAGTGCGGGCTGCGGCGTCGCGGCGAGCGGCTCCACCCGGTCCGGAGCGGCAGCGGCGGCGGGGGCGGATGAGCCCGGAGGGGTGGCCGTACCTCCGCAGCCCGTCAGCGCGAGTGCCAGTGCTGCCACGGCAACTGCGAGACGGGGAAAGCGGTGTGACGCGGCGGGCGTAGGCACGAAGGCACCGTCCTGATCGTCCGACTGAGGTTCTGGGGACCGGGGGGTTTCCATCCGGCCTGGGTTTAGCTTAGGTTAGCCTAACCTTGCTTGCTAGACCCTGGAGGGGGCAGTCATGCCCGCGAGACCCATCCGTACGCTCACCATGGCCCTGCTGGCGGGCCTGTTGGGGGCTCTGCTCCCGGCGGCCGCCGCCCACGCGGGCACCGTGCAGGGGGGTCGGCTCGACTGGGGCATCAAATCGTCTTTCCAGAGTTATGTCACCGGTCCGGTGGCAAAAGGCGGTTTCAAGCTGAAGAGCGGAGCCGCCACGGTCGGCGGAAGTCTGTTCCGCTTCCACTCGGCGACCGGCTCCTACGACCCCGGGACGGGCGCGTTCGAGGCCTCGTACTCCGGCGGAGTGACCTTTCAGGGCCACCAGAAGCCGGACGGCGCCTACGAGCTGGACATGACCGTCAGCCGCCCCACCGTCAAGATCAGCGGCGGTAGCGGGACGCTGTACGTGGACGTCTCCAGCAAGGCCAAGGACACCGGCACGGTCAGCAACCAGAGCCAGGTGCCCTTCGCGACGCTCGGCGTCGGCGGGATCAACATGAAGGGCGGCGGCACCCCGCTGACCCTCACGAACATCCCGGTCACCCTCACTTCCCAGGGCGCCCAGGCGTTCGCCGGCTACTACCCGGCCGGCGCGCAGCTCGACCCGCTCTCGCTCTCGGCCGACGTGAAGGCGGCGCCGGCGGCGGAGGCCTCGCAGTCGTCGTCCGCGCAGCCGAGCACCACGTCCGAGGCGTCGCAGGCGCCCGGCGCCTTCGCCGACGCCGCCGTCGACTGGGGGGTGCGCCGCACCTTCCGCGAGTACGTCACCGGTTCGATCGGCCAGGGCAAGTGGACCCTCGCCGAAGGGGCCCAGGACGGTGGCGCGCTGTTCCGCTTCCCGCAGGGCAAGGGCGTGTACGACGGCCAGAAAGGCACTCTTGACGCGGCCTTCGCCGGCACCGTCCGGTTCACCGGAGCCCACCTGGACCTGACGCTCGCCACCGTGGGCGTGAAGGTGGAGAACGGCAAGGGCGTGCTGTCCGCGGACGTCACCACGGCGGGCACGACGAAGAACGCCGTCCCGCTGGTCGAGTTCGACGCCAAGGGCCTGAAGGCCGAGGGCGCGCTCGTCACCCTGACCGAGGCCCCGGCCACCCTCACCGAGGGCGGCTCCCAGGCCTTCAACTCCATGTACAAGGCCGGCACCGAGATGGACCCCGTCTCGCTGGCCGTCGCCCTCGACGCCACCGCGAAGCTGCCGGCCCTGCCCGACCTGGGCTCCACGGCCTCGCCGTCGGCGGCTGCCGCCCCCGCACCGTCGGCGGGCGAACAGGCCCCCGCCGCGGAGTCCGGGGAGTCCTCGAACACCGGGCTCTACGTGGGCCTGGCCGTGGGCGTCCTGCTCCTGGCCGCCGCCGCAGCCTTCCTGCTGCGCAAGCGCCGCACGGCCCCGGCCGCAGCCTCGGCGCCGGGCCAGGCCACGGCCCCGGCCACCGGTGCCGCTTCCGCAGCCTCGGCGCCCGCCGCGGGCTCGGCCCAGGCGCCGGCCGCGGGCTCGGCCGCTCCCGCTTCCGCGGCGCCCGCCACGGCTTCGGCCTCCGGCTCGGCTCCGGCCGCTGCCGGGGAGTCGGTCGCCGCGCCGGAGCCGGCGGCCGCCACGGAGCCCGCTGCGGCCCCGGGCTCGGGCTCGGCTTCGGGGTCGGGCTCGGCGGCGGATGCCGACCGGTCGGACGGCGCGCCCGCCGACGCCTCGAAGTAGCGCCCCGCCCCTCCCCCCTTTCCCCTTCCGTCCCCCAGGAGTGCCCCGCCATGTCGTCCATCCGCCGCCCGATCTCCCTCGCGGCCGCCGTCCTGACCGCCGCCGCTCTCGGCGCCACCGCCTTCGCCCTGCCGGCCACCGCCGCGGGCGGCCCCCCGGCCGGGCCCGTGAAGATCGTCGGCGGCACCCTCGACTGGGGCGTCCTCGCCAGCTACCGCGCCTACGTGACCGGCATGGCCAAGGGCACCATCACCGTCGCCGACGGCGCCCAGCAGAACGCCGACGGCACCCTGCGATTCGTCGAGCCGACCGGCCAGTACGACCCGGCCGGCGGCCACGTGGTGAAGGCCGCCTTCAAGGGCAGCGTCACCTTCTCCTCTCCTGCCCCGCCGACCGGCCACGGCTTCGAGGTCAAGCTGTCGGACATACGCATCGACACCGGTACCAAGAAGCTGACCGCGGACGTCACCAAGTCCGGTGCCACCGCCCAGGACGTGCCGCTGGCCACCGTCGCCTTCGCCGGCCAGTCGATGACCGGCCTGGCGACGACCCTCACCAAGGAGGCCGCGGACGCGCTCGGTTCCGCCGGCTACGAGAACAAGGCCGGCGACCCGCTCACCGCGAACCTGAAGTTCGAGCAGCCCGCCCCCGAGCCGACCCCGACGAAGCCGACCCCGACCCAGGACCCCACCCCCACAAAGGACCCGAGCCCCACCGCTCCGGCCGACGGAGCGCAGAAGGTCCTGAACGGCAAGCTGACGTGGGGTGTGAAGGAGTCCTTCCGCCGGTACGTGCTGGGCGCGGGCTCGATCACCCCGGCCGGCGGCGCCGCCAAGAACGGCGAACTCTTCGACTTCGCCTTCGGCAAGGGAGGGCTGGACGCGAAGAAGCAGAAGCTGAACGCCTCCTTCGAGGGCAACCTCCGCTTCCAGTACGCGGCCCACGGCATCGACATGACCTTCGGCAACCCCCGCATCGACGCCACCGGCAAGACCGGCACCCTGTACGTCGACGTCAAGAACGCCGCCGGCAGCAAGACGGGCGTCGCCTTCGCCACGCTCGACCTGTCGAAGACCGACTACAAGACCAAGAACGGCGTGCTGGCGCTGAACGGCGTGCCGGCGGCCTTCACCGCCGACGGCGCGGCCGTCTTCGCCAACGACACCACCGGCTCCATGTACAAGGCGGGCGACGCGATCGACCCGCTCACCTTCTCCGTGGCGTTGGACAAGGACGCCACCCTGCCGCCGTCCACGGGCGGCACCACCGGCGGCGGCTCGACGGGCGGAACCACCGGCGGTACGGCTGGCACCGCGGGCGGCGGTTCGGTCGGCGGCGGCTCCGTCGGCGGCAACCTCGCCAACACCGGTGCCGAGATTCCGGCCGGGGCGCTGCTTACCACCTCCGGTGTCGTCATCGCGGCCGGCGCGGGCGCGATATACATGGCGCGCAGGCGCCGTACGGCCCAGGTCTGAACCGTGCTTGAATTCCCGCGTGAACGATCTCGATGTCCTGAAGGTCTTTTGCGCGGGTGACGGCCGGTACGGCAACCTGCTCGGCGTCGTGCGCGACGGCCGGACCTGCCCCGACGACGCGTCGCGGCAGGCGCTGGCCGCCGAACTCGGCTACAGCGAGACGGTGTTCGTCGACGACCCCGAGCGCGGGGTCGTCGACATCCGCACCCCCGGCACGCGGATGTCCTTCGCGGGACACCCGCTGGTCGGGGTCGCGTGGTTGCTGGACATCGAGGAGCTCCAGCCGCCCGCCGGATCGGTATGGGCCCGTGACGACGGGGAGTTCACCTGGATCACGGCCCGGCCCGAGTGGGTCGAGGGCAAGCGCACCCAGCAGTACGACAGCGTCGCCGAGGTCGAGGCGCTCCCGGCGCCGCCGCCCGGCGAGGGCTGGCTGTACGCCTGGGCGTGGGAGGACGAGGCCGCGGGCCGCGTCCGGGCCCGGGGCTTCCCGCGCCGCCCCGACGGCGTCATCGCCGAGGACGAGGCCACCGGTTCGGCGGCGATCCTGCTGACGGCCCAGCTGGACCGAGCCCTGAACATCACCCAGGGCGCCGGCTCCCAGATCCTCACCGCCCCCGGTGCCGACGGCACGATCGAGGTGGGCGGCCGCGTCCGCTTCGCCCCGCCCGTCCACCCCGCGTAGGTATCCCGCACCCGGGAAGTGAGTACGCGGGCGCTGACGCGGGAGCCGGGTGCCGCGGTGGGATGGCGTCATGACGACGAACCCCATGCCCCGTCCGCCCTACGAGCGGCGGCAGTGGCTGGCCGTGGCCGTGCTCTTCACCGTGCTGGCGCCCGCCGCCGCCTGGCTCGGCCAGGCGCTCTCGTACGGGCCCGGTGCCCCGGGCCCCTACGCCCTGTTCTACGTCGTCCCGTTCGCGCTGGTGGCCGCCACCTGGATCCCGCCGCGGACCGACGCCCAGCGCAGGCGGCGCTTCGCGCTGGGGAGCGCCGGCTGCCTCTTGGCCCTCTTCTACCCGAACGTACTGCTCGTCACCTGGCTCGTGCTGTGGGCGCTCACGGCCTCCTGAAACGGCCGCGGGGCCGGTCCGGGTGCACTGTGCACCCGGACCGGCCCCGGACTCGTACCCGCGCCCGTGCCTGTACACGACGTCACGCGGTGAGGCGGAACTCCTCGCCCAGCTCGCGGAACACCGCGCCGTTGAAGTCGAAGGCGCGCTTGCACTCGTCGATGATGCGCTGCTTCTCCAGGTCGTCCGCGGCGATCGCGTCCAGCAGCTCGCGGTAGGTCCGCTTGAAGGCCGCCGGGTTGGAGATGTCCGCGAAGACGTAGAAGCGGACTCCGTCGCCCTTGCGCTCGAAGCCCCAGGTGCGCTCCGCCTTGTCGCGGATGATCTGCCCGCCGGAGAGGTCGCCCAGGTAGCGGGTGTAGTGGTGGGCGACGTACCCGCCCGGCCACTCGGCCGCGCACTGGGCCACGCGCGCGGCGTAGGCCTCGGTCGAGGGCAGCGCCACGACGTTCTCGCGCCACTGCGGGCCCAGCAGGTGCGCGAGGTCCCGCTCGATCTCCGCGACGCGCATCAGCTCGGGCCGGATGAACGGTCCCGCCACCGGGTCGTCCTTCAGGGACTCGGCCGCTTCCTCCAGGGCCCGGTACACGAACCACAGCTGTTCGGTGTAGCGCGTGTACGCGTCCACTCCGAGCCGCCCGCCCAGCAGGTCGCTCATGAAGGTCGACGTCTCGGCCTCGGTGTGCTGCTCGTGCGACGCGACGCGGATGACCGTAGAGAAGGCGTCCAAGGCGGACCTCCAGGAAAGAGGAAACAGGCGTGGCAGCAGTGCCGCCACGCCTGATACTCCTACTTAGGCTTGCCTAAGTCAATGAGTTCCCGACGCCTTGTCGGTAAAAGAATCCGGCCGGGTACCGGCTAGGGAAGGGTCAGGATCTCCGCCCCGGAGTCCGTCACCACCAGCGTGTGCTCGAACTGCGCGGTGCGCTTGCGGTCCTTCGTGACGACCGTCCAGCCGTCGTCCCACATGTCGTAGTCGTGGGTGCCCAGGGTCAGCATCGGCTCGATCGTGAACGTCATCCCCGGCTCGATGACCGTGGTCGCGTGCGGGCTGTCGTAGTGCGGGATGATCAGGCCGGAGTGGAAGGACGAGTTGATGCCGTGGCCGGTGAAGTCCCGGACCACGCCGTAGCCGAAGCGCTTCGCGTACGACTCGATGACCCGCCCGATGACGTTGATCTGGCGGCCCGGCTTCACGGCCTTGATCGCCCGGTTCAGCGCCTCACGGGTGCGCTCCACCAGCAGCCGCGACTCCTCGTCCACGTCACCGCACAGGTAGGTGGCGTTGTTGTCGCCGTGCACCCCGCCGATGTACGCCGTCACGTCGAGGTTCACGATGTCGCCGTCGCGCAGGACGGTGGAATCGGGGATCCCGTGACAGATGACCTCGTTGACCGAGGAGCACAGCGACTTCGGGTAGCCGCGGTAGCCGAGCGTCGAGGGGTAGGCGCCGTGGTCGCACATGTACGCGTGGGCGACCTTGTCGAGCTCGTCGGTGGTCACCCCCGGCGCGATCAGCTTGGCGGCCTCTTCCATCGCCTGGGCGGCGATCCGGCCGGCGATGCGCATGGCCTCGATGGTCTCGGCCGACTGCACCTCCGGTCCGGTGTACGGAGTGGGCGCGGGCTTGCCGACGTACTCGGGCCGGCGGATGTTTCCGGGAACGGAACGGGCGGGAGAGAGCTCGCCTGGAACGAGCAGCGACTGACCGGACATGCAAGCGAGTGTATCCAGCGGGGATGGGGCAGCATGGCGGGATAGAGCGGCACACAGCGGCTTGCGGAGGCATCGAGAGGAGCCTGGACGACGATGGCCCTGTTCAAGAAGCGCCAGGTGGGCAAACCGGGCGAGTGGTACTACTGCCTGGTCCACCACAAGGTCGAGGAAGGCCCCGAGTGCCCGGCGAAGGACCGGTTCGGCCCCTACGGAACGCCCGAGGAGGCCACCCGCGCCATGGAGACGGCACAGGAGCGCAACCTCGAGTGGCAGAACGACCCCAAGTGGAACGACAAGACCCGCGAGGAAGAAGAGGGCACGTCCGGCACGGGCACGGGCGCGGCCGGCTGACGGGTCGGTAGCGGACTACCAGCGGCTGGGCGGCGGCGCGGTCAGCCGGTCGGCCAACCCCGCCAGCCGGTCCCGCAACCGGCGGCGGGACCCGCGCTGAGCCGGCAGGCCGTTCTCCCCGGCCGCCGCGCTGACCAGGTGCTGCACGGTGTCCAGGTCCAGCTCGGCGCCGCCGTCCGGCACCGACAGCGCGTCGTGCGCGAGCGCGCCCAGATCCCGGTCCCCGCCGTCCAGGGACAGTACGGTCGCGCCCGCGCGCCGGGCGTCGTGCACGCGCTCCAGCAGCCCCTCGCCGGGCTCCCGCGGCGCCACCACCAGCACCGTGTGCCCGCGCCCGGCCGCCGCCAGCCGGCCGAGCCCCACCGACAGGTGCGGCGGCTCGCCGGGCCGCACCCGGTGGCGCACGAGTGTCGGCGCCAGCTCCGGCAGGCCCGACCAGGCGGCCTCGTCCACGAGGTGCGCCGCCATGTGCCAGGGCTCGTACCCCTCGGTCCCCACCAGCAGCAGCTTCCCGCCGGCCGGAGCGACGGACCGGCGCAGCGAGCCGGCGAAGCGGCGCGCGTCGCCCGGCCACTGCGTACCGGCGAGCACCTCGCGCAGCAGGGCGACCCTGACGGCATCCATGTCCGCATCCTCCCGCATCGGGGCGACACGGGGGGCGCTTCCCGACTCTTCGACTGTGGGCTACCCGGCAGTACCCTCGCCCCCATGACTTCCTCAGACAGCACGCAGAAGCCGCCGGCCAAGGACCCCTGGGACCTGCCGGACGTGTCCGGCCTCGTCGTCGGCGTCCTCGGCGGCACCGGCGACCAGGGCCGGGGCCTCGCCTACCGGCTCGCCCGCGCCGGCCAGAAGGTGATCATCGGCTCCCGTGCCGCCGACCGCGCGCGCACCGCCGCCGACGAGCTGGGGCTCGGCGTGGAGGGCGCGGACAACGCCGAGTGCGCGCGCCGCAGCGACATCGTCATCATCGCGGTGCCGTGGGAGGGCCACGCCAAGACCCTCGAAGCGCTGCGCGAGGACCTCGCGGGCAAGCTCGTCGTCGACTGCGTCAACCCGCTCGGCTTCGACAAGCAGGGCGCCTACGCCCTCCAGGTCGAAGAGGGCAGCGCCGCCCAGCAGGCCGCCGCGCTGCTCCCGGACTCCCGCGTCACGGCCGCCTTCCACCACCTCTCGGCGGTCCTCCTCCAGGACGAGTCGATCGACGAGATCGACACCGACGTCATGGTCCTCGGCGAATCCCGCGCCGACACGGACATCGTCCAGGCCCTGGCCGCCCGCATCCCGGGCATGCGCGGCATCTTCGCGGGCCGCCTGCGCAACGCCCACCAGGTCGAGGCCCTCGTCGCGAACCTGATCTCCACCAACCGCCGCTACAAGGCCCACGCGGGCCTGCGCACGACGGACGTCTGACCACCCCCGCCCGGCGGTCCGGTCCCGGGACCGGACCGGACCGCCGGAGGAGTCCCGTGCTCAGACCCGCCGACCGGTACGGGCATCGACGGCGCCCAGGTGGGCGACCACCCCGTGGTGGAAGCGGTCGACGGCGTCGTCGACGCTGCGGATGAACCCCGACTCGGTGTTGCCCCGGCTGTTGCCCATCCCCTTGATGAGCGTCAGGCGGAACCCTGCGATCGGGGCGCCGTCCCTGGGCAGCAGGTCGCCCGGCTCGGGCCGCAGGCGCTCCAGGGTGCCGCGCGGCCCGTTCTCGCCCTCCACCAGACTCTGCACGTGCAGATCCGCCGGCGCCTCGGCGAGCGTGCGGACCAGCCGCTTCGCCGCCGCCGGCGGATACGCCCCCTCGGAGGCCGGGACGTCCACGGAGGTGCGCACCTTCATCGTGCGCAGATCGGCGACGACTCCGATGACCGAGCTCGTCCCGTCGATGCGCAGTTCGGCGGCGAGCCCGCCCTCGGCGCACAGCCTCTCGGCCGCCGCCCCGCGCCTCGCCCGCGGATCGCTGCTGCGCCGGGCGCGCGGTACCGGCCGGGCTGTTCGTTCGTCGCGCTCCGGATACGGCGCGTCACCGGCGAACGCTGACGCTGCGGGGGAGAGGAGGTCGGGCAAAGCCGGAAATGTATCGGAAGCGGCTGCGCGCGGCCCTTACGGCAGCACTGCGGGGCATGGGGGACACTGGAGGGGCTCTACCCCCTTCCGTGTCCCCGAGGAGCTCTTCCCATGCCCCGCCTTGCCGTCTTCGCCGTTGTCGTGTGCGTCCTTGCTGTGGCCGCGGCCGTCGTCGCCTTCGTGGAGGGCAGCTTCCTCGGGATCGTGTGGGTGCTGCTGGCGGGCCTCACGTCCAACATGGCCTGGTACTACATGCGCAAGGCCAAGGCCGAGAAGGCCGCGACCGCCCGCAACGCCTGAGCCGTCAGCCCCCGGCGGCCGCCCGGGCGGCCTTGAGCGCCGTGTCGAGTGCCTGATCGGCCGGGACCGGGACGTCGGGGACGACCCCGACGCCCTCCCAGTTGCCGCCCGTCACCGTGCTGATCGTCCGGGCGGTCGGCACCGCCACCAGGACGTGCTCGCTCACCGCGTGCCGATCCGTGGGGTGCGCACCGCCCCGCGTGGTCTCGCCGACGAGGACGGCACGGCCGTGCGCCTGGAGGGTGTAGGCGACGTCCTCGCCGCCGGAGAAGGTGAGCGCGCTGGTCAGCACGTACACGGGGCGGTCGAGGTAGCGGGGCGCGGGCAGGTGCGCCAACGTCCAGTACTGGCGGGTGGACCCGGTGGCGCGGTCGTAGATGTCGTTCAGGTGCACCTGGTCGTCGGGGAAGAAGTAGCTGCACCACATCGCGGCCCCCTCCGGCGAGCCGCCCCGGCATGCGCGCAGGTCCAGGACGAGCGCGGAGCCGCGGGAGGCCAGCTGCATGGCGGCGCCGATCACGGCGGCCCCCTCGTCGGCCGTCGATATCAGGCGGACGTCGACGAGGGTGACGCCGCCCTCCAGCCGCTCGACGCGCCGCACACCGTGGTTCTCGGCCTGCAGCAGTGCGAGGAAGGCCGCCCGTCCGGCGTCCTGGTCCTCCGGTTCCAGCGACTGCGGCTCCTCGACCCACAGCAACCGCAGGTGCTTGTCCGGGCACACCTCCTGGATGTGCGCCGTGACCGTCTCGCACAGCGCCCGCTCGTCCAGGCCGTCGTACTCGCCGGCCGCGAGCCGGCGCCGGACCGCGGCGTCGATGTCCACGGCCTTCTCGGGGAACACGTACCCTGCGCCGATCCGCTCCAGGGCACGCTCGATGATCTCTTCGTGTGTAGGCACGGCGGGTCATGCTAGGTGGCGGACGGGCCTGCGGCGACGGGTTTCCCGGCAAGGTCCGATCGATACGGCCTAGTCCTGCGGGACCTCGCAGACGCCGCTGCCCTCCTGCCAGAAACGGTAGAGGTCGCGGCCGCAGTACGTCTCCAGGTCCGACACGCCCAGCGCCGACAGCACCCCGTCCACCACGTCGAAGAAGAAGACGTTGACCGCCGGGATCCACAGCAGTGCGAAGACGGCGATCAGGCCGAACGGCGCCAGCGGCTCCACCTCGCGCCGCACCCGGTACGACAGCCACGGCTCGATCACCCCGTAGCCGTCGAGGCCCGGCACCGGCAGGAAGTTCAGGATCGCCGCCGTCACCTGGAGCATCGCGAGGAAACCGAGCGCGTAGCGGAAGGCGAGCGGCACCCCGTCCAGGGCGTCCAGCCAGAAGGGTGCCGTGCAGACGATCGCGAAGGCCACGTTCGTCAGCGGTCCCGCCGCCGAGATCAGGCTGTGCTTCCAGCGGCCCCGGATCCGGTCGCGCTCGATGAAGACCGCGCCGCCCGGCAGGCCGATCCCGCCCAGGATCACGAAGACCACCGGCAGGACGATGCTGAGCAGCGCGTGCGTGTACTTGAGGGGGTTCAGGGTCAGGTAGCCCTTGGCGCCGACCGTGAGGTCGCCGCCGTGCAGGGCGGTACGGGCGTGCGCGTACTCGTGCAGGCAGAGGGAGACGATCCACGCCGACGTCACGAAGAGGAACACGGCGAGCCCGGTGCTCGTCGAGTACCCGGTCCACACCGCCCAGCCCGTGACGGCCATGACGGCGAAGATGCCGAGGAATACCGAACTGATCCGCCGCTCGTGGCGGGTGCCCTGATGACCCATGCGGGGAAACCTATCCCGGGCCGCGCGCGGAAAACGGTTCGGGGCCGGGCCGGGGTCCGGGGACAATGGGCCGGTGCGTTACGCGATCCTCGGCTCCGTCCAGGCCCTCCGCGACGACGGGACCCCCGTGGCCGTCGGCGGGGCGCGCCTGCGCGCGCTCCTGACGGCGCTCGCGCTGCGCCCGGGGCGGGTGGTGCCGGCCCGGCTGCTGGTAGACGAGGTGTGGGACGGCGCCCCTCCGTCCGACGCCGTGGCCGCCCTGCAGGCCCTCGTGGCCCGGCTGCGCCGGGCGCTGGGGCGCACCGCCGTGCTGTCCGCCGACGGCGGCTACCGGCTGGCCGCCGAGCGCGAGGACGTCGACCTGTACCGGTTCGAACGGCTGGCTCGGGCCGGCGCCGAGGCGCGGGACCCGGCCGAGGCCGCCGCCCTGTACGACGAGGCCCTCGCCCTGTGGCGCGGACCGGCCCTCGCGGACCTGCCCGACCCGGCCGCGGAGGCCGCCCGCTGGAACGCCGTACGGATGGAGGCGCGCCGGGGCCGGCTCACGGCGGCCCTGGCCCTGGGCGAGGCCGAGCACTCCCTGCCGGAGCTGACCGCGCTGTGCGCGCAGCAGCCGCTGGACGAGCCGCTCCAGGCGCTGCGGATCCGGGCCCTGCGCGACGCGGGCCGCCCGGCGGAGGCCCTGTCCGCCTACGACGACGTCCGCCGGGACCTGGCCGACCGGCTCGGCACGGACCCCGGCCCGGTCCTGCGCGCCCTGCACGCCGAACTCCTGGCCCCGGCGGACTCCGGCCCGGCGACCTGGCCTGCGACCGCCGGGCCGAGGTTCGCCCACCCCGGCGGCCCGGAACACCCGGGCCATGCCCATGGCCCGGCCGCGCCCTATGGTCCGGCTGCGGGCCACGGTCCGGCTGCGCCCCATGACCACGCCTCGGCCTCGGGCCCCGGCCCAGGCTCCACCCCCGGCCCGGCCTCCGCCCACGGCCCGGTCTCGGGCCATGCCCCGGTCTCGGGCCATGCCTCGGCTTCGGGCCCCGGCCCGGCCTCCGCCCACGGCCCGGTCTCGGGCCACGCCTCGGCTTCGGGCCCCGGCCCGGCCTCCGCCCACGGCCCGGTCTCGGGCCATGCCTCGGCTTCGGGCCCCGGCCCGGTCTCAGGCCCCGGCCCGGCCTCGGGCCATGCCTCGGCGTCGGGCCCCGGCCCGGGCCATGCCCAGGTCCCGGGCCATGCCCAGGTCCCGGGCCATGCCCAGGTCCCGGGCCGTGGCCCTGGCCACGGCCCGGCCGGGTCCATCCACGCCTCCTCGCCGCCGGCCGCCCGGGCCCCCGCCCCGTCCGGCCAGGGCAGCGGCAATCTGCGGGCACGGCTGACCACCTTCGTCGGCCGGGAGGACGACATCCGCGTCATCGGCGACGATCTCGCGCGGGCCCGGCTCGTCACGCTCCTCGGGCCCGGCGGCGCCGGCAAGACCCGGCTCTCGCAGGAGGCCGCCGAGGCGCACGAGCCGCGCGGCGGATGGCCCGACGGCGTGTGGCTGGTCGAGCTGGCCCCCGTCGACGACCCGGAGGACGTCGCCGAAGCCACCCTCGCCGCAGTCGGCGCACGTGAGACCAAGCTGCGCGGCGCCGCCGCCGAGGAACTGCGGGCGCTGACCGACCGCAACGGCGACGACCCCCTCCACCGGCTCGCCGAGCACTGCGCCCACCGCAGGCTGCTGCTCGTCCTCGACAACTGCGAGCACGTCGTCGAAGCCGCCGCCGAGCTCGCCGAGCGCCTCCTCACCCACTGCCCCGGCGTCCAGATCCTGGCCACCAGTCGCGAACCCCTCGGGGTGCCGGGGGAGTCCCTGCGCCCCGTCGAACCGCTGCCCGACCCGATCGCGCTGCGGCTCCTCGGCGACCGCGGGGCGGCCGCCCGCGCCGGGTTCACCGTGGACGAGGACCCGGCCGCCGCCGCCGAGATCTGCCGCCGTCTCGACGGGCTGCCGCTCGCCATCGAGCTGGCCGCGGCGCGCCTCAGGCTGCTGACGCCGCGGCAGATCGCGGACCGGCTGGACGACCGTTTCCGGCTGCTGACCAGCGGCGCCCGTACGGTGCTGCCGCGCCAGCAGACCCTGCGGGCCGTCGTCGACTGGTCCTGGGACCTCCTCGACGAGGCCGAGCGCACCGTCCTGCGCCGGCTGTCCGTCTTCGCGGGCGGCTGCGACCTCGCCGCCGCCGAGGCCGTCTGCGCCGACCCGGCCGGGGACACCGCCCGGGACGTCGCCGACACCCTCGGCTCCCTCGTCGACAAGTCCCTCGTCGTCGCCGCTCCCGCCCCCGACGGCTCCGGTATGCGCTACCGCCTCCTGGAGACGGTGGGCGAATACGCCGCCGAGCGCCTCACCGAAGCCGGCGGCGACCGCGAGGACACCGCCCGCCGCCACCTCGTCCACTACCGCGAGCTCGCCCGGACCAGCGACCCCCTGCTCCGCGGCCGCCGCCAGCGCGAGACGGCGCAGCGGCTGGCCACCGAGTACGAGAACATCCGTACGGCCCTGCGCCGGGCCGTCACCACCCGCGACGCGGACGAGGCGCTCTGCCTCGTCCACTCCCTGGGCTGGTACTGGCACCTCCTCGACCAGCGGGCCGAGTCCCGGCACTGGGCGGAGGCGGTCGCGACCCTCGGCCCCAACCCCTTCGTCGCGCCCGTCGTCCCGGCGGAGCCGGTGTACGGACAGCTCGTGGACGCGCCGCCGCCCTACACGGGCGAGGTGCTCGCCGAGGCCTGGCGCGCCCTGCACCTGGTCCGGCTGGCGGCCCGGGACCAGACCAACAAGGACTGGGACGACCCCGAGGTCCGTGCCCTGGTCGACGGGGTGATCGCCACCTACCGGCCCGGGCTGCCGCAGACCTGCCGCACGCCGGCCTCCCTGTGGATCTACGCCGTCATGATCGCGGGCGACGCCGGGCTGCTCAAGCGGGTCGTCGACGCGACCGTGGCCACCACCCGCGCGCTCGGTCACCGCTGGGAGCTGGCCTCCGCCCTCCAGCTGCGCGCCAACATCCTCGCCAACCGCTCCGACTGGGCGGGCGACGCCGCCCGCGACGCCGACGAGAGCCTGGAGCTCTTCCGGGAACTCGGCGACGACTGGGGCTGCGCGGAGGCGCTCTCCGCCCGCGCCGAGTCCCGGGAGCGGCGCGGCGAGCACGCCCTGGCCGCCCGCGACTACCGCGAGGCGATCGCATACGCCGAACGCCTCGGCGCGAAGGCGCAGGTGACGGTGTTGCGCGTGCGGATGGCCGGCACGCTCACCGAGAACGGCGAGATCGCGGAGGCGGAGCGGATCCTCACCGAGATCACCGCCACGGTGCAGCAGTTCGGCAACGAGGCGATGCCCGCCGCCCGGATGTTCCTCGCGGGCATCCTCGGCCGTACCGGGCGGATCGACGAGGCCCGTGTGCAGATCCAGGTGCTGCGCGAGGAGTTCGCCTTCGGCGCGTACGCCATCTTCGACGTGTTCCTGCTCGCCACGTCGGCCTGGCTGGACAACCAGGACGGCCGCTACGAGGACGCCCTGCAGGGGATCCGCGACGCCACGGCCGCCTTCCGGCACCCGCTGGCACTGATGGTCGCCCCGCACCTGCCCGCCACGTTCCTGCTGACGGCCGCCGTATCCCTGGTGTCGCCGGGCGGCCCGCAGCGGGAGCACGACGGTGCCCGGCTGCTCGGCGCCTACCGCGCCCTGCTGCCGCCCGACCACTTCCCGGTGACCACGGAGCGCGAGGACTTCGCCTTCGCCGAGAAGCAGGCACGGTCGGCGCTGGGCGACACCGCCTACGAGGCGGCGTACGCCGAAGGCGGCGGCCTCACCCTGGAGGAGGCCACCGCCCTCGTCTGACCCGGCCCCCGGCCGGTGCCCGTCCGGGACGCGATCCGGAGTGGACCGGTCCGCGGGTCAGGTCTTCTGGCGGAACTTCCGGACCGCGAGCGGCATGGTGACCGCCGTGATGGCCAGCGACCAGATCAGCGTCATCCACACCGAGTCGCCGACGGGAGTGCCGTTGATCAGGGCGCGGGCGGCGTCCGCCAGGTTCGACAGCGGGTTGTAGTCCGTGAAGGACTGCAGCCAGCCCGGCATCGTCGACGGCGGGGCGAAGATCGAGCTGCCGAACTGCAGCGGCATCAGGACCAGCATCGCCATGCCCTGGACGGCCTGGGCGGTCTTCATGGTGAGCCCGAGCAGGATGAAGATCCACATCAGTGCGCTGCCGAAGACGGCCGACAGCCCGATGGCGAGGAACAGGTCCAGCACCGAGGACTTGATCGACAGGCCGAGCAGGAAGCCCACGCCCAGCAGGATCGCGATGGCCACCATCATCCGGCCGAGCTCGACGACGATCTTGGCAAGGAGCACGGACGACCGGGCGATCGGCATGGACCGGAACCGGTCCATCACGCCCTTCTTGAAGTCGTCGTTGACGCCGGTGCCCACCGCCATCGCGATGTTCATGCCCATCATGGCCATGAGGCCCGGGACCACGTAGTTCACGTAGTCCGCCTGGTTGCCCTTGCCGGAGATCGCGCCGCCGAAGACGAACACGAACAGCAGCGTGAAGATGATCGGCATGAACAGGACGTCGAACATCGACTCCGGGTCCTGCTTGATCTGCAGGGCGTTGCGGCGCACCAGGGCGCCGATGTGCCGCAGGTTGGCCCGCAGGCCGATCCGTCCCTCACCGCGGGCGGCGGCCACCTTGGCCGGACCGGGCGCGGCGGGGGCGGGCTTCGTCGTGGTTACGGTGCTCATGCCGCGACCTCCTCGGTCTTCTCGGTGGGGACGGAGTCCTCGACGAGCGTGGGCTTCTGGCCGGTGATGGCCAGGAACACCTCGTCGAGGCTGGGCAGGTAGGTGCCGAGGTCGGCGATCGCGTACCCGCGGGCGGCCAGCAGGCCGACCACGGCGGTCAGCTGCTCGTCGCTCAGGATCGGGACGAGGAGCACGCCCTCGTCCGGCACGGCCTGGGAGCCGGCCACGCCGTCCAGTCCGGCCTCGGCCAGCGAGCGGGCCATGCCCGGCAGGTCCGAGGAGGAAACGGGACGGATCTTCAGGGTGCGGCCGCCGACGCGGGCCTTCAGCTCGTCGACCTTGCCCTTGGCGATGACCTTGCCGCGGTCGATGACCGTCAGCTCGCTCGCGAGCTGCTCGGCCTCCTCCATGTACTGCGTGGTGAGGAGCACGGTGGCGCCCTCCGCGACCAGGCGCTGGACCTCGTCCCACACCTCGTTGCGGGTGCGCGGGTCGAGACCGGTGGTCGGCTCGTCCAGGTAGATCACGGCCGGCCGGCCGATCAGGGACGCGGCCAGGTCGAGTCGGCGGCGCATACCGCCGGAGTAGTTCATGGCGGCCTTCTTCGCCGCCTCCGTCAGGGAGAAGCGCTCCAGCATCTCGTCCGCGCGGCTGCGGGCGTCCTTGCGGGAGAGGTCGAGCAGCCGCCCGATCATGTAGAGGTTCTCCCAGCCGGAGAGCTTCTCGTCGACCGAGGCGTACTGGCCGGTCAGGCCGATGGTGCGGCGCAGCTGCCGCGGCTGGCGGACCACGTCGAAGCCGGCGACTGTCGCCGTCCCGGCGTCCGGGACGATCAGGGTGGAGAGGCAGCGCACCAGCGTGGTCTTGCCGGCGCCGTTGGGCCCGAGGACCCCGAGGACCGTGCCCTCACGGACATCCAGGTCGACACCGTCGAGGGCCTTGGTCTCGCCGTAGTGCTTGACCAGCCCCCGCACCTCCACGGCGTTGGGGTTCTTTTCGTTTCGCGTCATGCCCACCATGGGACCAGGCGCCACTGACAAAGCACCGACAGGCGACCGACAAAGGTACGACAGACATACGACAGCCCGCCGACGCGAGGTCGGCGGGCCGTCTCAGTGGTTCACCTCACAGCGGCGGGGCGCACCGGCGTCCGTGTCAGTGGAAGGCGTGCTCCGCCTGCGGGAACGTGCCGCCGACGACGTCCTCGGCGAAGGCCTTCGCCGCGTCCGTCATGGTCTCGCGGAGCTTCGCGTACTGCTTGACGAACTTCGGCATCTTTCCGCCGGTCAGGCCCATCATGTCGGTCCACACCAGGACCTGGGCGTCGCACTCCGCGCCCGCGCCGATGCCGACCGTCGGGATGTGCAGGGACCGGGTGACCTCGGCGGCCAGCTCGGCCGGAACGAGTTCCAGCACCACCGCGAACGCGCCCGCGTCCTGCGCGGCCTTCGCGTCGCGCAGCAGCTGGTGCGCGGCCTCGTCGCCGCGGCCCTGGACCCGGTAGCCCATGGCGTTGACCGACTGCGGGGTCAGACCCAGGTGGGACATGACGGGGATGCCCGACTGCACGATCAGCTCCGTCTGGGCCAGCGAACGCTCGCCGCCCTCCAGCTTCACGGCGCCCACTCCGGCCTCCTTGACCAGGCGGGTCGCGCTGCGCAGCGCCTGCACGGCGCCCTCCTGGTACGAGCCGAACGGCATGTCGCCGATGACCAGCGCACGGCTGGTGCCGCGTACGACGGCCGCCGAGAGCATGGTCATGTGGTCCATCGTCACCGGGACGGTGGAGTCGAAACCGAGGTGGCAATTGCCCATCGAGTCGCCGACGAGGATGACCGGGATGCCGGACTCGTCGAAGACGGACGCGGTCATCGCGTCGTAGGCGGTGAGCATGGGCCACTTCTCGCCGCGTTCCTTGGCGAGGGTCAGGTCGCGGACGGTGATGCGCCGGGTGCCCGTGCCTCCGTACAGGGTGGGGGAGGCGGCGGCTGCGGGTTCGCGGGCAGGCGAAACGGCGTGCGTCATTGCAACTGCTCCTTGTGTCATCTCGAGGCACCCTTACGGTGTCCCCGGACTCACTCACCATGGTGGCATCCCCGGGGCCGTGGGCGGAAGTGGTGCGGGCGGCCCGCCGCAGCGGGTACGCCAATGTGCGCGTTTCGTGACAAGCGGAACCCCCTGCGTACGGCCGTTCGTCCTCCCGGACGTGCGACCGCGACGGACGGTCGTGACGTACGGCACGGAAGGCTCCGCTTCATCGCCTAGGGTCAAGGGGCGGGGACGGAGCGCGAGCACGGCAGTGAGGGCAGCGGCATGGCACAGGCGTACAGGACGGAATCGGGGAACGGCGGCTCGGAGCACGAGCACTCCGAGCCCCGCTTCCGGCGCCGGCTGGCCGAACTGAGCAGGGACCCGGGCATCTGGCGGCGGGGCCTGGTCCTGGCCGCGACCGCCGTACTGCTGTCGCTGGTCATGATCTTCCACGCCGAGCTGCCCAACGACGTGGGCAACCTCGGCAGCCTCACCGAGACCTTCCTGCCCTGGCTGGGTCTGGCCGTTCCGCTTCTGGTGGGGGGCGCCGTCTTCCGCCGGTCGGCGACCGCGCTGATCGCGGTCCTGCTGCCCGCGGTGGTCTGGCTGAACCTCTTCGGCGGCCTGGTCTTCGACAAGTCCGGCACCGGCGGCGACCTCGTCGTGGCCACCCACAACGTCGACGCCGACAACCCCGACCCGCGCGGCACCGCCGAGTCGGTCGCCCGCTCCGGTGCCGACGTCCTGGCCCTCACCGAGCTCAAGGGCAGTGTCGTCCCCGTCTACGAGAAGGCGCTGGCGAGCGCCTACAAGTACCACTCGGTCGAGGGCACCGTCGGCCTGTGGAGCAAGTACCCGCTGAGCGGCAGCGCCCCCGTCGACATCCGGATGGGCTGGACCCGGGCCATGCGGGCCACCGTCGCCACCCCGCAGGGCGAGGTCGCGGCCTTCGTCGCCCACCTGCCCTCGGTCCGGGTCAAGCTGAACGCGGGCTTCACCGCCAACCAGCGCGACGACAGCGCCGACGCGCTGGGCGCCGCGCTCGCCGCCGAACCCCTGAAGAAGGTCCTCCTCCTCGGCGACCTGAACGGCACCATGAACGACCGCGCCCTGTCCGAGGTCACCTCGCAGATGCGCTCCACCCAGGGCGCGGCCGGCGACGGCTTCGGCTTCAGCTGGCCGGCGCAGTTCCCGATGGCCCGCATCGACCAGATCATGGTCCGCGGGATCCGGCCGGAGGCCTCCTGGACCCTGCCCCGCACGGGCAGCGACCACCTGCCGGTCGCCGCGCGGCTGACGGTGAACAAGTAGCGGCGCGCACACGGCGGCGCGGAGGGGCCCCACCGGTGATGCGGTGGGGCCCCTCCGCGTTCCGCCGGGCCTGTCCGGTGGGCCTACGCCTGTTCGCGCCAGCCGTTGGTGATGGGCAGCCGGCGGTCCTTGCCGAAGCCCTTCGCGGAGATCTTCGTGCCCGGCGGGTACTGGCGCCGCTTGTACTCGGCCGTGTCGACCATCCGCAGGGTCTTCGCGACCAGCTCGGCGTCGAAGCCGGCCGCCACGATCTCGTCCAGGCCCTGGTCCCGGTCCACGTACAGGGCGAGGATCGCGTCCAGCACCGGGTAGTCCGGCAGCGAGTCGGTGTCCACCTGCCCGGGGCGCAGCTCGGCGCTCGGCGGCTTCACGATCGAGTTCTCCGGGATCGGCGGGGTCTCGCCGCGCTCGGCCGCGGCCCGGTTGCGGTACCGGGCGAGCCGGAAGACGTCGCTCTTGTAGACGTCCTTGATCGGGCCGTACGCGCCGACCGAGTCGCCGTACAGGGTGGAGTAGCCGACGGCCAGCTCCGACTTGTTGCCGGGGGCCAGCACGATGTGGCCCTCCTGGTTGGAGACGGCCATCAGCATGGTGCCGCGCAGCCGGGACTGGAGGTTCTCCTCGGCCAGGCCGGTGAGGCCCAGCGAGCCCATGTAGGCGTCGAACATCGGCTCGATCGGCACGGTCCGGAAGTTCAGGCCGGTGCGCTCGGCCAGGTCGGCCGCGTCGCCCTTGGAGTGCTCCGAGGAGTACTTCGAGGGCATCGAGACGCCGTACACGTTCTGCGCGCCGACCGCGTCGCAGGCGATGGCGGCGACGAGCGCGGAGTCGATGCCTCCGGAGAGCCCGACCAGGACGGAGCGGAATCCGTTCTTCTTCACGTACGCGCGCAGGCCCACGACCAGCGCGTCGTAGACCTCCTCGTCGTCGTCGAGCCGGTCGGCGTAGCCGCCGGTCACGACCGGCTCGTACGGATCCACCGGCTCCTCGGACAGGACGACGCGGTCGATGCGCAGCCCGTCGTCCACCACGCCCTCGGGGGCGTCGGCGCGCGCGGCCGGCAGGTCGAGGTCGACCAGGACGCAGCCCTCGGAGAACTGCGGGGCGCGGGCGATGACCTCGCCGTCGGCGCCGACGACGATCGAGTCGCCGTCGAAGACCAGCTCGTCCTGGCCGCCGATCATCGCCAGGTAGGCGAGGGTGCAGCCGGCCTCCTGGGCGCGCTTCTGCACCAGTTCGAGGCGTACGTCGTCCTTGTTGCGCTCGTACGGGGAGGCGTTGATCGAGACCAGCAGCCCGGCCCCGGCGGAGCGGGTGGCCGGGACCCGGCCGCCCTCCTGCCAGAGGTCCTCGCAGATGGCCAGGGCCACGTCGACGCCGCGCACCCGGATCACCGGCTGCGTGTTGCCCGGCACGAAGTACCGGAACTCGTCGAACACGCCGTAGTTGGGCAGGTGGTGCTTGGCGAAGCGGAGCACCACCCGGCCGCCGTGCAGGACGGCCGCCGCGTTCTCCGGGGAGCCGGCCGGGCGCCCGAGGCGGGGCGTCGCCTTCTCGGTCCGGTCGAGGTAGCCGACGACGACCGGCAGTTCGCCGAAGCCCTCGGCGGCCAGCCGCTCCGCGAGGTCGCGCAGTGCGCCGCGGGAGGCCTCGACGAAGGAGCCGCGCAGGGCGAGGTCCTCGACGGGGTACCCGGTCAGCATCATCTCCGGGAACGCCACCAGGTGGGCGCCCTGCTCGGCGGAGTGCCGGGTCCAGTGGACGACCGAGTCGGCGTTCGCGGCGATGTTGCCGACGTGCGAGTCGATCTGATTCAGAGCGAGGCGTAGTTGAGGCACGGGGCCCAGTCTAATCGTCTTTCTGACGCGATGTCCTGGGCCCCGCCTGTTTCCCGGGCCTTGCGGCGTGCCGGGGTGCCTCCTGCGGGCCTCCCGCCGGGCCGGTCGCGGGGCCGGTCGTGAGGTCGCGTCAGCCGATGGGGCCGGCGTACTTCACGTCGTCGAGCAGGGTTCCGGCGGCGATGTCCGCGGTGATGCTCTTGGTGCCCTCGGGGATCTCGAACGCCACGACGCCGCTGGCGGATTCGCCCGGCAGGATCGATCCCTTCACCATCTTCGGGACGGTGCTGCCGCCGCCGCTGTCGAAGACCATCTCGGCGGTCATGCCCTTGTCGTCGCGGACGTTGGGCACGGCGTAGATGACCTCGTGCGGCGCGGTCGAGCCGTTGGTGATGGTGATGGTGATCTGGACCGCGTTCTTGACCTGCTCGCGGGCGATGATGCCCTTCGGCTCGTACTTCGTCGGCTTCGAGAGGCTCACCTTGACCCCGTTCGGGTAGGTGTAGGTCTCGCCGAACTGCAGCGCGCTGGTCAGGCCGGGGACCTGGGAGGGCGAGGCCGACGCCGACCCGGACCCGGACGGCCAGGGCTCACTGCTGGGGTACAGGCCGTCGAGGTCCAGGTCCTCGTCGTCGATGCCCGCCTCGATGCGGTCGGTGGTGCGTTCGATGACGGAGACGGTCAGGAAGAAGCCGCCGACCGAGGCGAGGATGCCCGCACCGGCGAGAACGGTGCCGATGACGGCCATCGACTTGTTCGGGGCGCCCTTGTTGGCGCGCACGATGGCGCCGATGCCCAGGCCCACGCCGGTCACGGCGAGGATGCCGCCGAGCCAGAACAGGAACGGAACGAAGGCGAGGACGACGCCGAAACCGCCGACGATCAGGGTGGCGACGGCCAGGCCGTTGGTCTCGGCGGCCTGCGGGTAGCCGCCGTAGGGGGCGGAGCCGTAGCCGGGAACGGGCTGCCCCCACGGGTCGGTGGGGCCGCCGGGCGCCCCCGGGACGCCGAACGGCGCGGCCGGGGCGCCGAACGGCGCGGCCGGGCCGGCGGGCGCCGGCGTGGGCGGGGCGAACGCCGAGGGGGCCGGGGCCGGTTCGGCTGCGGGGGTCTCGGGCGCGGCGGGCGCGTCCGCCGCCACCGGAGTGGCAGGGGCCTCCGGGGCCTCCGGGGCCTCCGGGGCCGGCTCGGCGGCGGGTTCGGCGGAGGCGGCCGGGGTCTTCTCGAGCGAGAGGGGCTGGGCGGGCGCCGGTATCGGGGCCGTGTCGGGAACGGGCGTGCCCGCCGGTTCCGTCGGCGGGCCGGAGGGGGTGCTGGGCGGGTTCGGCGGGGTGGTCATACCGGCGGAGGGGTCCTTTGTCGCGGCTGTCGTGATCAGAGCAAGGGTGCCATGCCGGTGGCGCACGCCCTTCCGAATTCCCGCCCGCTCCCCGTGGGCCGGCCCGGCGCTAGAGCTGGTAGCCGAGCACCGTCATCATCCCGGACTCCGAGTGGTAGACGTTGTGGCAGTGCGCCATCCACAGCCCCGGGTTGTCGGCGTCGAAGTCCGCCGTCAGCCGCCCGCCCGGCAGGACGATCGCGGTGTCCTTGCGCGCCCCGCCGGGCTCCGTGCCCAGCGCGAAGGTGTGCCCGTGCAGGTGCACCGGATGCCACATCGGGGTCGCGTTGCGGAACTCCAGCCGGACCCGCTCGCCCGCCTTGACCGGATGCCGCTGGTCCGGCGTGTACGGCTTGCCGTCGAAGGCCCAGTTGTAGCGGGTCATGGAGCCCGTCAGCCGGATCCGCACCGTACGGTCCGGCTCGCGCCGCGCCAGTACGGCCGCACCGGCGGCCCGCAGCGCGCCCGCCATCAGCGGCCGTGCCTCCAGCTCGGCCGGCCGGGTCGCCGCCGTGGGGGCCGTGCCCGTCCCGGTGCGCAGTACCGCGAGCGCCGACCCGTCCTTGCCCTCCGCCAGCGCGGTGAGCGGGAACACCCCGTCCTGGGCGGTGACCAGGACGTCGTAGCGCTCGCCCATGCCCAGCAGCAGTGAGCGCGTCGTGGCGTGCTCCACCGGGAAGCCGTCGGTGTGGGTGACCGTCAGTTCGTGGCCGCCGAGGGCGATCCGGAAGGCGGTGTCCCCGCCGGCGTTGACGATGCGCAGCCGGATCCGGTCCCCGGGGCGGGCGGTGAAGACGGACGGGTCCTCCGGGACCCGTCCGTTGACCAGGTAGTGCGGGTAGACGACGTCGCCCGCGTCCTTGCCGAGGACGTCGCTCTCGCCGCCCATGAAGACGTACTTGCGCCCGTGGGCGGCGCCCGCGCCCTGCGTGCTCATGCCTTTGCGGAGCTCGGCGAGGACGGCATCCGGGGTGGCCCCGTCCACCCCGTCGATCCAGTCGTCGAGGACCACCACCCACTCCTTGTCGTAGGACAGCGGCTCCTTCGGGTCCTCGACGATGAGCGGCGCGTACAGGCCGCGGTCCTGCTGCACCCCGGTGTGCGGGTGGAACCAGTACGTCCCCGGATGCGTGACGGCGAACTTGTACGCGAAGGACCCGCCCGGGGCGATGTCCCGCTGGGTCAGCCCCGGGACCCCGTCCATGTCGTTGCGCAGCGCGAGGCCGTGCCAGTGCAGGGAGGTGGCCTCGGGGAGGTTGTTGGCCAGGGTGAGGGAGAGGGTGCCGCCCGCGGTGGCGCGGACCTCCTGGCCCGGCAGCCGGTCGCCGTACGCCCAGGAGCGCACGGTGCGCCCGCCGCCGAGGTCGAGCGTGGTGGCGGTGGCGGTGACCTTGACCTCGGTGAGCGGGCCGGTGGCCCCGCGGGCTGCCTCGGCGGCCCGGACCTCGGGACCGGCCGGGTCGACGTACCCCTCGGGCCCGTCGGCCTTCGGGCCGCCGTGGTGCATGGAGCCGTGGCCCGTGCGGGAGTCCGCGGCGGAGCCCGGGGAGCCGGCGGTGCCCGCGGGCCCGGAGCAGGCGGCGAGCAGCCCGGAGCCTACGGCGGCAGCGGCGGCGCCGAATACGGAGCGGCGGGTGGGGAGACAGCGCAAGGGAGCACCTCGGGGTGTGGTCGGACGGGTTCACGGGCGCGGTCCGGCGGCGCCGCGCGGCGAACCACGGGAACGTCGGCGCGGCAGCGGCAGCGGTAGCAGCAGCGGCACGGCGATGCGGCAAGCGGTACGGCGACCGGGCCGCGGCGACTGCGGTGCGGCGGTGGCGTGACAGCGCGGGGCCGACGCCGGGGCCGGGCCTATATCCGCAGTACCGCCGACCGGACGGGGAGGTCGAGGGCGGCGGCCGCGGTGGGAACGGCGGGGCAGCCGAACCCGGTGCGGCCCCTTCCGGTTCCGGACAGCGCCGCTCGGGCGGCCGGCTCCGGCTCCGGAGCAGGTTCCTGGGCCGCTCCGCGCACCTGCGGCGGGGTGGCGGGGGTGTGGTGAGCGCCACCGCGCGCAGCCGCACCGGAAGCCCCTGCCGAGGCAACGCACCGGCCCGGGGACACGTCCTCCATGGCGTGGGGCTCGGCAGGAGGGCCCGGGGACAGCAGGGTGACGGCGCCCAGCAGCATCGCGGCGAGCAGCAGCAGCCGGGGCCCCGGGGCGGCTCGCCGAGCACTGCGCGTCATGGCCGGAACCCTACCCGGGGTGGGTGTCCGATCGGCGGAGGACCGACCCCGAGCTTGATTAGGATTAGTCAGACTATGTCCCCATACGGACTCACTCCGCGCACCGCCCGGCCGGTCGCCCTCCTGATCGGCCTCGCCGCCGCGGCGTACACCGCGTGGGTGCTCGAAGTCGTCCTCTCCACGGGCCTCAACCCCATCGAGACGTACGTCAGCGAACTCGCCGCCCAGGACCAGCCGCTCGGCGGCCTCTTCCGGGCCACCGACTTCACCGCCGGGATGCTCGCCTTCGTCGGCGGCCTGCTGGCCCTCATACGGCTGCTGAAGTACGCCGAGTCCCGCCGCCTCTGGGCGGTCGCCGGCTGGGCCGGGGTCACCCTCTTCGGCGCGGCCACCGCGGCCGACGCCTGGCTCCCGCTGAGCTGCACGCCCACCGCGGACCCCGAATGCGCCGCCCGGGAGACCGCCGGGCTGGTCCCCGCCACCCACCAGGCCCATGCCGTCAGCAGCACCCTCGCCATGACCGGGGCCCTCGTCGGGCTCGTGGCCCTGACGGTCGCGGCCCGCCGCTACGGCTGGTTCGCCCCGCTCGCCCGCTACGGCCCCGCGCTGGTCGTCCTGGAACTGCTCGCCACCGCCTGGACCCTGTCCGCCATCGCGATGTTCACCGCCGGACGCGGTACCTGGGCGCTCGGCGCCGGTCAGCGGCTCCAGGTCCTGCTCGTGGCAATCTGGCTGGGCCTGCTCGCCTACTCCGTCCACAAGGAACGCCGCACGTGACCGCGCACGAGCCGTACGAGCCCTCGTACTCCGGGGGGAAGGGCCCGGGCCTGTTCCTCAACGTCGACGGGACCGCGCTGCAGGTCGTCGTCGAGGGCCGGGGCCCCGTGTGCGTGCTCAGCGCCGGACTCGCCATGGCCTGGTTCGACTGGGACGCCGTCGCCGCGCTACTCGTCGCCGAGGGCTGCACCGTCGTCCGCTTCGACCGGCCCGGACACGGTCTGAGCGCCCCCGCCACCGCACCGCCCACCACCGCCGGGGAGGCCCACCGGATCGCCGGACTCCTCGACGCGCTGGGACACGGAGGGCCCGCGGCCGCCCCGGTCACCGTCGTCGGGCACTCGATCGCCGCCTTCCACACCGAGGGCTTCGCCCGCCTGTACCCGGAGCGCACCGCCGCCCTGGTCCTCCTCGACGCCAGCGTCGAGGAGGATCCCCGTACGGTCCTGCCCGCCGCGCTGCGCACCGGCGCCGCCCGCGTCCTCGGCCGGGCCGTGACCGCCGCCGGGTTGCCGGCCGCACTGGGTCCCGCCGTCCGGCGCGCCACCGTACGGGCTTCCCGCACGGGCGGCGGCGACCCGGCCGCGCCGGACCTCGTACGCCGCTGCTACCGCACCGGCCGCGTCTGGCGCGGAGCCCTGCTGGAGAACTCCCGCTACCTGGACATGGCCGCCGAACTGGCGGCGCTGCGCCGCACCCGCCCGCTGACCGCCCCCACCACCGTGCTCGCCGGTCACGACGGAACGTCCGGCCGCGGCGCGCTGCGCTGGCTGGCCCGCCAGGCGGACCTCGCCGACCGGCTCGGCGCCCGCTTCGAGGTCGCCGAGCCCGCAGGCCACCTGGTCATGCTCGACCGTCCGGACCAGGTGGCCCGGACGGTCGTGGAGACGAGTGAGCGGGAGCGGGAGCCGGAGCGGCGGGACGTGTACTGACGGGCCACGGGCCACGGGCTCCGTGCCCCGTCAGCGCCGGGCGTAGACCTTCTCGACGAAGCCCGCCAGCTGGTCCTCGGACAGGTGCTGGGCCAGGTCGGCCTCGCTGATCATGCCGACCAGCTTCTTGTCCTTGATCACGGGCAGCCGCTTGATCTGGTGGCTCTCCATCTCGTCCAGCACGGCGGACACGTCCGCGCCGGCGTCGATCCAGCGCGGCGTGCCCTTGGCCATGTCCCCGCACGTCATCTTCGACGGGTCCAGGCCCTTGGCCACGCAGTTCACGACGATGTCGCGGTCGGTGATGATGCCGCACAACCGCTCTTCGGAGTCGCTGATGGGCAGCGCACCCACATTGAGCCGGGCCATCAGCTCGGCGGCCCGGTCGAGGGTCTCGTGCGCCGGGATCCACTGGGCCCCGGGGTGCATGATGTCTGCGGCGGTGGTCATGACTGAACCTCCTGAGCACGCCGTTCACGGCCGGGTGCGGGCGCGCCCGGCCGGGCGTCCCCACCGGGATGCGGCCGTTCGGCCCACCCCACGACCCCCGAACGGCGGAGCACACGCCCGTACGGGTGAGAGGGCGCCTCCCACCACCGTACGAGCGTGTCCCGTCAGCCGCGCGGTGTGGCTCCGCGCTGCTTCAGCATGTCCGCCATGAGGGTGAGCTCCGAGCGCTGCGCGTCGACCATGCCCTGCGCCAGCTCCCGCTCGACGGGGGTCACGCACTGCTGCGCGCACCCCTCGGCCATCGTCACGCCACCCTTGTGGTGGTCGGTCATCAGCTGGAGGAAGAGCACCTCCGCGTCCCGCCCCGAGGCGGCCCCGAGCTGCTCCAGCTCCTCCTTGGTGGCCATGCCGGGCATCAGCGCGCCGGGCTTGGCGGGGCCGTGCCCGGCGTGCCCGCCGTGGCCCGCCGAGCTCCCCATCCACGACATCGGCGGCTCGCCGGCCACCACCTTCGGCAGCCCCCACAGGTCCAGCCAGCCGAGCATCATGCCCCGCTGGTTCGCCTGGGTGTTGGCGATGTCGTAGGCGAGAGTGCGCACCGCCTCGTCCTGGGTGCGGTCCCGCACGATGAAGGACATCTCCACCGCCTGCTGGTGATGGACCGACATGTCCCGCGCGAAACCGGCGTCGGCGGAGTGCAGCCCCGGTGTACGGGGCTCCGCAGGAGGCGCCGGCGAACCGGATCCCTTCGCGGCGGCGACCGTGGCCGCCGCCGCGAACAGCAGCGCCAGCAGGACGGCCGTGCCCGCGACCCAGTACGTACGGGGTATCGCGCGGCTCACTTGCCGGCCACCCCGCTCGTGCAGGCCGCGCCCGGCTCCGGCGTCTGCTCACCCTGCACGTACTTGGTGAAGAACTGCGCCACCCGCGGGTCGTCCGCCTGGTCCACGGTCAGCTGCTTGCCCCACGCGCTGAGCACGATCGTGCCGGCCTGCTCCTTGACCGGGCTCATCAGCGTGTACGGGGTCTTGCCGACGGTCGCGGCGAGCTTGTCCACGTCGGCCGGGGCGGCCTTGTCGTTGTACGTCACCCAGACGGCGCCGTGCTCCAGCGAGTGGACGGCGTTCACCTCGGGCACCGGGTTCTTGTAGACGTCGCCGTTGCAGTTCATCCAGCGGGGGTGGTGGTCACCGCCGACCGGCGGGTTCATCTCGTACTTCACCGGCGTCTCGACGTGGTTGCGGCCGAGGTTCTTCACGTCCCAGAGCTTCTCGCCCTCGACCGGCTTCTTGCGGATCTCCTCCGCCTCCTTGCGGAGCTTCTCCGCGGCAGCCGCCTTGCGCTGCTCCTCCTGCTTCTGGTCGATCAGCACCCAGGCCCCGAAACCGACGAGACCGACGACGACGGCCGACGAGACGGTGATCGCGATCGCCTTGTTGCGCCGCTCCCGGGCCTTCTCGACGCGGCGCATCTCGGCTATCCGCGCCTGGCGGGAGTTCGGGTCGGTGTGCTGGGGGGTCCTGCCGGACTTGCTGGCCATGTGCCCTGGTTCCTTCTTCTGATGAGGGGGGTGGACGGAACGCAAACCGGACCCGTCAGGTCCGCAGCACCTGGAGAACATGCAGGTCAGGGGCGCGCGCCAGCGCCTCGGGCGCCCGGACCAGACCCGCCGCCGTCGCGTGCGCGGCGGCCTGCGGACCACTGCCCGGCACGGTCACGGCGGGCGGCGGCACGGGCAGCACGGCCGGGGTCACGTGCGCGAGGGGAGAGCAGCCGGGCAGGTCGTACGGGGACGCGCAGACGGCGTGCGCCGTGCCGTGCGCCAGCGCCTCGGAGGCGGAGTGCGGCTCACCCGGGCGCGCGCAGAGGAACAGCGCGCCGGCCAGCACTCCGAGGACCGTCAGCAGGACGGCACGCCGGAGCGCGGAACGTCCGTGACGCCCCCGCTGCGTGTACTCCCGGCCCCCCATGGGCGCAGATGGTAATGCTCATGACCGGGCCGAGGTCAGTGCGGGGGTGCCACGACCTTTCGCGGGTGCGTAATGTGGCGGAAACCACCACTGGCGATACTGAGCCGGCCCGAGTGCGCCGCGACCGGTCAGGCGGTGGTGCACAGGCCGTCTGAACTGCGAGGATGAAGGCATGGACAAGCAGCAGGAATTCGTCCTCCGGACGCTTGAGGAGCGCGACATCCGCTTCGTGCGCCTGTGGTTCACCGACGTACTGGGCTTCCTCAAGTCCGTCGCGGTCGCCCCCGCGGAGCTGGAGCAGGCCTTCGACGAGGGCATCGGCTTCGACGGCTCCGCCATCGAGGGCTTCGCACGGGTCTACGAGTCCGACATGATCGCCAAGCCGGATCCGGGCACGTTCCAGATACTGCCGTGGCGCGCCGAGGCCCCCGGGACCGCCCGGATGTTCTGCGACATCCTCATGCCGGACGGCTCCCCGTCCTTCGCGGACCCGCGCTACGTCCTCAAGCGCATCCTCGCCAAGACCTCCGACCTGGGCTTCACCTTCTACACCCACCCGGAGATCGAGTTCTTCCTGCTGAAGGACAAGCCGCTGGACGGCACCCGCCCGGTCCCGGCCGACAACTCCGGCTACTTCGACCACACCCCGCAGAACGTGGGCATGGACTTCCGCCGCCAGGCGATCACCATGCTCGAATCGATGGGCATCTCGGTGGAGTTCAGCCACCACGAGGGCGCCCCGGGGCAGCAGGAGATCGACCTGCGCTACGCCGACGCCCTCTCGACGGCCGACAACATCATGACCTTCCGCCTGGTCATGAAGCAGGTCGCGCTGGAGCAGGGCGTCCAGGCCACCTTCATGCCGAAGCCGTTCTCGGAGTACCCGGGCTCGGGCATGCACACCCACCTCTCCCTCTTCGAGGGCGACCGCAACGCCTTCTACGAGTCGGGCGCCGAGTACCAGCTCTCGAAGGTGGGCCGCTCCTTCATCGCGGGCCTGCTGCGGCACGCCGCCGAGACGGCCGCGGTCACCAACCAGTGGGTCAATTCCTACAAGCGCATCTGGGGCGGCTCCTCGCGCAGCGCCGGCGCGGGCGGCGAGGCCCCCTCGTACATCTGCTGGGGCCACAACAACCGCTCGGCCCTGATCCGCGTCCCGATGTACAAGCCGGGCAAGACGGGCTCCTCCCGCGTCGAGGTCCGCTCGATCGACTCGGGCGCCAACCCGTACCTCACGTACGCGGTCCTCCTGGCGGCCGGCCTCAAGGGCATCGAGGAGGGCTACGAACTCCCGGCGGGCGCCGACGACGACGTCTGGGCCCTCTCCGACGCCGAACGCCGCGCGATGGGCATCGAACCCCTCCCGCAGAACCTCGGCGAGGCCATCTCCCTGATGGAACGCAGCGAACTGGTCGCCGAAACCCTCGGCGAGCACGTCTTCGACTTCTTCCTCCGCAACAAGAAGCAGGAGTGGGAGGAGTACCGCTCGGAGGTCACGGCCTTCGAACTCCGCAAGAACCTCCCGGTGCTGTAACCGCAGGTCAGCGGCTATATCCCAGTCACACGGCACCCCGGGCCGGCGGCACTCAGCCGCCGGCCCGGAGCCGTGTGCCCGTTGCGGGATCTCGGGCTCTTCGCTCCCCCCACCGGATGCCGGGCGACCGGCTTTGCTCGCCTATGGTTTCGGAGTCGATCATGAGACGGTGAGCAGCGAGGGGGGCGCGAACGTGCGCGGATGGAAGGGCGCAGTGGGGGCCGTGGGGCTGGCCCTGCTGCTTGCGGGGTGCGGCGGTGACGCATCGGAGCCGGAGTCGGAGCTGCTCGGCAAGGACACCGGGATCCGGTACGACAAGTCCCAGGTGCCCACGGTCCAGAACATGACCTGTGACCGGAAGCGGGGCTCGATCCGGTACGGGCTCAACGCCCACAAGGACGAGTCCCTGCCCGCGTACAAGGGGGAGAAGGACTCCGAGGACTACGTCTGCCACGGCCCGGACCGGATCAGTCTCGCCATCGAGAACCGGACGGTCGCGGTACCGCACATCGCAGCCGAGTACGACCTCTACGGGGCCGTTCCGGATCCGCTCAAGACCGTCAAGACCGTGTACGGCGAATCCCTGGCGGGGGACGACGAGCGCACCCTGGTCGGCGAGGCGGAGACGGTCACCACCAAGACGGCCGCGATCACCTGCCAGAAGAACGTCTGGAAGACCTTTCCCATGACCACCTGCCTGTGGGCGAACCACGGCGCGGTCGGCGCGGTCGACTTCTTCCCGCCTGCGGGCCGGCACCCCGAGATTGCGGAAGCAGTCGCCCGGACCAAGGAACTCATCGCGACCGGCCTGGTCGCCTCCCCGCGCTGACCTCGGCCGGACGACGCACCGGGCGTCCGGAGTCGGTTGCTGCTCAGTCGGTGGCGCGGGGCGACAGCACCGTGGATGCGGTGGCGTGGTCCGCGCAGGCGGCCCACCAGCTGTCGCCCACGGCGGAGCTGACCCGCACGCTCCAGACCGCGGGGTGGGAGCACGGGGCGGCCCAGGTGCACTCGCCCCGCGCGGAAGCGGTGCCGGCCCCGTGGTTGTCCGCCGCCCACTCGCACTTCTCTCGGAGTTCCATGGGCGCCATTGAAGCGGAATCGCGCCCTGGTGTTCAGCGCATCCAGAAGAAGATGGTGTCCTCGGTCCGGCCCGCCTGCTTCGTCCGCTCCCACTCATCGGCCTCGGCCCGCATGGGGTTCAGCAGGACCTGTGCCGTCTCGCGGACTTCGGGGTCGAGGCGGTCCAGGACCGCCTCGTACGCCCGGACGAGTTCTGCTGCGCGGGAGGCCGGGAAGGTGCTCATGGACGGGAGGGCGTCGCCCGGGTGCGGGAGGCGGATCGGCGGGCCCGCGAACAGGAGTGCGGCGGGTGCCAGGTCGGCCGGGACCCCGTGGCTGGTCATCTCCTCGTCGACGGTGTGGAACCAGGAGGGCCGCCGCCAGTAGCCCAGGTCGTAGGTGTCGGAGAAGTTCACCGCCACCAGTGCCTGGAAGGCGTACCTGTATCCGGGCTCCATGTCCGCGCTGGGGCTGCCGGCCAGCAGTTCCTCCAGGGCCTGGACGACCGGCACGTCCAGCGTGATGCCCTGGTCTTCGAGGCGGGCGTCGATCTGCGCGCACCGCTCCCGTGCGACGCCGAGGACGCGGTCCTGTTCGGGCGTCCGCTCCACCGCCGTCAGCAGCCGGATCACGTCCCGCATGTCGCCGGTGCTCATCTCCAGGTTCCCCATGGCCCCATCCCTCCGTAAGTCGACAGGAGTTCATGATCGTTGATTCGGGCGGGGACTAGGACCAATGGCGCATGGCGCCGAAGGGGGCGGGTGGGGAGAGTGGGGGGATGGAACCTCTCGACGACGCCCGTACCGATGCCTACCTGCGCCGCCTGGGGGCGGTGCGGCCCGAGCGGGCCACCGGCGGCTCGCTGCGCGAGCTGCACCTGCTCCATCTGCGGACCGTGCCGTTCGAGAACCTGGCGATCCACCTCGGCGAGGAGATCGCGCTCACCCGCGACGCCCTCTTCGACAAGATCGTGACCGCCGGGCGCGGTGGCATCTGCTACGAACTGAACGGCGGGTTCGCCGAGTTGCTGGGCACCCTCGGGCACCGGGTGGAGCTCCTCCAGGCGCGGGTGTACGGCAAGGACGGCGGGCCGGGGATCCCGTACGACCATCTCGCGCTGCGCGTCGACGGGCGCTGGCTCGCCGACGTGGGCTTCGGCGAGCACAGCACGTACCCCCTCGACCTGGACGAGACGGGCGAACAGAAGGATCCCGGCGGGGTGTTCCTCGTCAGGGCGGCCGGGGACGGTACGGAAGGCGACCTCGACGTACTGCGCGACGGCGTGCCCGCGTACCGGCTGGAGACCCGCCCCCGGGCGCTCGCCGACTTCCGGACCGGTGCCTGGTGGCACAGCACCAGCCCCGAGTCCGGCTTCACCAGGGGCCCGGTCTGCTCCCGGATCACCGAGGACGGCGGCCGGATCACCCTGCGGGACCGCACCCTCATCGCCACCTCGGCGGACGGCGACCGTACGGAGGAGGAGCTGGCGACCGACGACGAGGTGCGGGCGGCCTACCGCGGCGAGTTCGGCATCGTGCTCGACCGGCTGCCCGTGGCGCTCCACCCCCGGCCCTAGCGGCGTGTACAGGGGGGCGTGCAGGGGGGCGCGCGTTGTCGAAACGATACGGCCGCGGGCATTGGAGTGAACTGCCGTTCCCGGCGGTGCCCCCGAGCTGTTGGACCGGCCGACGCGCACATTCACCAGCGCGTCGTCGTTCCACAGATCCTTAGGGGAGTCATGCGTATTCGTTCTGCTGTCACCGCGTCCGTCCTGGCCGCCGGCATCCTGCTGGGCGGGGCCGGTGCCGCTCTGGCCAACGACGGGGTCGACATCGACTACTTCTCCGGCGGTCGCGCTGGCTACTCGTCGAACTGCTCCTCGCTCGCCGCGGTGCCCGCCAGCCGCCCGGCGTTCACGGGCCCGATCTACACCTCGACCTGTGTCGCGGACGGCGAGCAGGAGTGGGCGAAGGGTCACCACCTGGGCGCCTGACCCCGGCGGCCCGCGTCGCGGGGGCGGACCGACACCCACGTCGGCCGCCCCCGCGGCGTGCGCAAACCTTTGGGGAGAACTTTGCCCGGTACGTCGCATGGGACCCGCCCGGCGCGTGCAGGCGAACTGGTGGAACCCGTACCGCGCAGCCCGAGGACCCCTGCATGGCCGTACACGCCGTTCGTCCGCTCACCCGGGCGATCCCAGCCCCCGAGCACGTCTGGTACGCCTCCTACGGCTCCAACATGCACATGGACCGCCTCGCCGCGTACATCTCCGGCGGCGCCCCGCCGGGGGCGACGCACGCCCACCCGGGCTGCCGCGACCGGCGGGCGCCCGAGCGCTCGGTCCCGGTCGAGCTCGACGGCCGGCTGTACTTCGCCACCGAGTCCCTGGTGTGGACCGGCGGACGGGGCTACTACGACCCCACCGCCCCCGGCCGGCTCCGCGGGCGGGCACACCTGGTGACCGCCGGCCAGCTGTCCGACATCGCCGCGCAGGAGATGGCCCGGGAACCCGGTGCGGACCTCGACCTCACGACCGTCCTGCGGGACGGCAGCCACGCCCTCGGCCCCGGCCGGTACGAGACCCTCGTCTGCCCGGGCACGATCGACGGGATCCCCGTGGTGACCTTCACCGCTCCGTGGACCCTCCGCGACGTCGAACTGCGCACCCCGGCCGCCGCCTACCTGCGCCACCTGGCCGCCGGCCTCCAGGACTGCGGCCCCTGGACGCGACAGGACACCGCCGAATACCTCTCCACCTGCCCCGGCGCCGCCGGCACCTGGACCGCCGACCGCATCCACGCCCTCCTGGCCACCCCCTAGGCGTCAGCGGACCGCGCGGTGCCAGGCGGGGCGGGTGGGGGTGGACGGGATGGTGAAGGTGTGGAGTTCGGCGTCCAGGCCGAGGACCGTCGTGGTCGTCGTGCCGCCCGGCTCCAGGACGGCCGCCGGGGCGCCCGCGAAGAGCATGCGGGATTCCGCCCAGGCCGGGGGGCCGCCGAGGCCGGAGGTGCTGACCGTGCCGCTGTCCGCGCGGCCCGCCACGTGGCGGCCCGCGGCGCCGACCGCGCCGTAGCCGGCCCGCCCGCCCGCCTCCGTGACGGAGGAGACCTGGGGTTTGGTCGCGGGCCCCGCCGTGACCACGGCGGTGCGCACCACCCCCGAGTCGGGCCGCCGGAAGTACAGGCGGACGCCCGGGCCGTCCGGGGAGGCCGTCAGTGGGACCGTCGTGGCCGGCAGGCCCGTCGGCGAGGGCCCGCGCAGCGGGCCGTCCGCGCCCGCCTGGGTCCACGCCAGCACCGAGGTCGTGGTCGTCGCGTACACGTGCCGCCGCCCGGCGGTGTCGACCGCCGTGACCGGGTCGCTCTGCAGGTCCTCGCCGCCGAGGCGCTGCCAGGGGGAGAAGCCGCCGTCCGGCTGCTGGGCGACGGCGCGCAGGGTGCGGCGGGAGTCGCGGAGGTAGACCGTGAGGAGGCCCCGCGCGTCCACCGCGGCCGCGGGGGCGCTGATCGCCGAGGTGCCGTCGTCGTCGCCCTTCTCGGGGGTGCCGAGCGACTGCCACGCGCCGAACGTCCCGTCGGGCGAGACCTGGACGGCGTACACGACCTCGCGCCGGTAGTCGGAGGGAGCGGGGCCGAGGACGGTGCGGGTGGCGAGGACGGCGACGCGGCCGTCGGGCAGCCGGGCGGCGGTCGCCCCCGGGTCGATGCCCGTGCCCGCGAGGAAGACCGGCTTCTCCCAGACCCCGCCGGCATCGCGCCGCCAGTACGCCATGCGGCCGTCCAGCACGGTGAAGGCCCAGAGGGTGCCCGGTGCCCCCTCCGTCAGCCACGACGCGTTGTCGGCGCGGGTGTAGCGCAGCGACTGGGCCCAGTTGCGCCCGGTCGGGTTGCCCGCGACCTTGCGGTCGCCGCAGCCCGAGGGGCTTCCGCAGTGGTCCTGGTGGTCCTGCCAGGCGTAGGTCCGCAGGTAGTCGGTCTTCGTCTCGGCCGTCTGCGGGTCCAGCGAGTGCGGGAGCGTGCTGTTGTGGTAGCCGAGGTAGCTCTGGACCGAGAAGTGCGGGCGCCGCTGGACCTGTTCGGCGTAGGCGGTGGTGGCGGCCTGCACGAAGCGGGCGCCGTACATGTGGTCCTGGTGGTCGGTGAAGCGGCCGGTCTCCCCGTACCGGCCGGGCGTCGGGTCCTGCATCCGTATCGTCGTGGGCCGGTACTGCTCCAGGACCCCCGCTATCGCCTGTATCAGCTGGTCCTTCGTGTACGAGAAGCCCTGCTTGACCGGGGTCCCGGAGGTCAGCTGGGACTCCAGCGCGGGTATCCGGCCGTTCCACAGGCCGCGCAGGCTCTCGGGGGTGTCCTGGCCGGTGCTGCGGGCCTCGCGCAGCATCAGCCACACCAGGTTGACCTGCGGTTTGGCTATGAGCACGTCGACTTCGGCGCGGCCCCCGCCGGCCGTGGGCACGACCGTACGCCGCCACGCGCTGGTGCGGTCGCCGGTGGCCATCTGGGCGTAGGCGGAGCGGATGCCGTTCTGCCGGGCCTCCGCGTAGTGGGCGCGGTCGGCGGGCTGTTCGGGATCCCTGGCCGCGTCGCCGTGCGCCTCGTTGCGGCCGTCGGACTCGCCCGAGGTGAGGTAGGCCGTGGTGACCTGGGTGCCGGAGCGCAGGGAGCGGCTGAGGTCGGGGTTCATGAAGAACAGGTCGTCGTCGGGGTGCGCGACGACCTGGACGACCGAGCCGGTGGTGACGCTCGCGGGCAGGACGACGGTCGGGTTCTTCCCCGGGGTGGCCCCGGCGGAGGTCTGCTGGCCGGAGGCCACGGAGAGTACGCCGGTGGTGCCGGCTGTCAGCACGGTGAGCAGGGCCGCGAAGCGGCGACGGGTCAACGGCATCGGGCACGCCTTGGGTTCGTTCCGGGCAGGAGAAATGACTGAGCAGTCAAAGAGAGGCCGAATGGGCGAACTTGGTTCACCGAAGCGGCCGATGACTCCTGGCTTCCGGAGAAGACCGGGTAAGTGCCGCCAAAGCGGAGGTGGTTCGTCCGCTCCGGGCGTCCGGAGCACCCGCCCTACGGAGCGGCGTTGCGCGGGCCGACCGGCTGCCACGGCGCCAGGTACGCGTCCGGGGCGTCCGCCGACGAGGTCACGTACAGCCGCGCGTCGAGCCCCACCACCGCCAGACTGACCATGTTCCTCCCGGTCGTCGTGGAGGAGGGTGCGCCGACGAACATCAGCGGGGACCGCCCCCACGGCCGTCCCGGCCCGACCTCCGAGCCGAGCTGTCCGCCCGCCGTGCGGCCCGCCAGCACGTGCCCGCTCGCCGTCACCGAGCCGAAGCCGTTCAGCCCGCCGAGGTCGGTCATGTTGTTCACCTTCAGCCCGTCGTCGGCCGTCATCAGGGCCGTACGGACGTTGCCCGAGCCGGGTTTGCGGAACCACAGCCGCACCCCGCCCTCGCGGCCCACCGCGGTCAGCGGGAGCGTGGTGTCCGGCAGCCCGGTGGCCGTGACGCGGCCCAGCGGGGCGCCCGGCTTCGGCTGCGCCCAGCCGACGACCGTCTTCGACGTCGCCGACAGGACTATGCGCCGCCCCGCGCCGTCGATCGCGGTGACCGGGGCGCCGTGCAGGTCCTCGCCGCCGAGCTTCTCCCAGGGCCCCCAGCCGCCGTCCGGCTGCTGCACCCGGCCGCGCAGGCCGTACGCGCCGTCGCGCACGTACGCCGCCAGCTGCCCGGTGCCGTCGACCGAGACGGCCGGCGCGCTGATGTCGGAGGTCCACGTCTCGTCCGCGGCCTCGGGGGTGCCGAGCGACTGCCACTCCCCGAACCCGTCCGCCCCGGGCTGCTTCTGGACCGTGTAGACGACCTCGCGCTTGTAGTCGGCGGGCCGGGCCCCGAAGGAGGTGCGGGTGCCGAAGACCGCGATACGGCCGTCCTTCAGCGTCACGGCGCCGGCGCCCGGGTCCATTCCGGTGCCGGGCAGCAGGTCCGGGCCCCGCCAGGGGCCGACAGGGCCGGACCGGTGCCAGACGGCGACCTGGCCGTCGAGCACCTTGAAGGCCCACAGGCCGTGGTCCTTGTCGGAGGTCAGCCAGTCGGTGCCGGTGCCGCGGGCGTAGTTGACGGTGTCCGTCCACCGGTTGCCCGCCGGCTTGTCGGACACCTTCAGGTCGCCGCAGCCGGCGTTGCTGCCGCAGTGGTTCTGCCGGTCGAGCCAGGCGTAGGTGTCGAGGCTGTCCAGCTTCTCCTTGGCCTCCTGCGGGTCCAGGGCGCTGGGGAGGGAGCCGTTGAAGTAGCCGACGTAGTTCTGCACCGCGAAGTGCGGCCGGTCCTTGACGTCCTTCGCGTAGGCGGCGGTGGCCATCTGCACGAAGCGGGCGCCGTAGAAGTGGTCCTGGTGGTCGGTGTACTGCTTGGTGTCCGGGTACCGGCCGGGGGTCGGGTCCTGGAAGCGGACGGTGGTCGGCGTGTACTGCTCCAGGACCCCGACGAGGGTCTGGACGACCTGGTCCTTGGAGTACGCGAACCGCTGCTTGACCGGGGTCCCGGAGGAGAGCATCGACTCCAGGCGGGCGACCTTGCCGTTCCACAGGCCGTGCAGGCTGTCGGGCACGTCGGCGTAGCCGTGGCCGGCCTCGCGCAACTGCAGCCAGACCAGGTTGACCTGGGGTTTGGCGACGAGGACGTCGACCTCCGCGTGGCCGCCGCCCTTCGTCGGGACGACGGTGCGCTGCCAGGCGCTGGTGCGGTCGCCGGTGGCCATCTTGGCGTAGGCGGCGCGGATGCCGTTCTGGCGGGCCTCGGCGTAGGCGGGCTTGTCGGGGGCCGTGGTCGCCCCCTTGGCGGGCGTGGCGTTGATGCCGTCCGCTTCGCCCGCGGTGAGGTAGACGGAGGCCACGGGGTGGCCGGCGGATATCGAGTAACGCAGGTCCGGATTCATGAAGTACAGGTCGTCGTCGGGGTGCGCGACGATCTGGACGATGCGGCCGGGGTCGGGTACGGCGCCGGTGGCCGGCGGCGGCGCGACGGCAGGGGTGTGGGCGGCCAGGCCGGCGAGGGCCTCGTTGCCGCGGAGCACGAGCATGCCGGTGGCGGCGGTGGCCGCGCAGAGGGCGACTACCTTGACGAGGCCGGCCCACCGGTGGCGGCGCGCCGCCCCTCGCCCGGCCGCCGCTTCGGCACCGGCGCGCCGCCGCCGTTGCGCTGCGGCCGCTCCGGCTTGGCCGACGCCCTCCGCCTGCGGCGAGGCTCCGCGGGCGAGCCGGGCGGCCTTGCCCTGCGCCTGCGCCTGCGCCTGCGGCGAGGCTCCGCGGGCGAGCCGGGCGGCCTTGCGGCCGGGCTGTTCCGGCGGTGCGGCTTCGGCTTCGCCCTGTGCCTGCGGCGAGGCTCCGCGGGCGCGCCGGGCGGCCCTGCCCTGCGCCTGCGCCTGCGGCGAAGCCCGGCCAGCGAGCCGGGCGGCCTTGCGGCCGCCCCGCGGTACCTGCTGTGCGGTGGGTGCCCCTGCCGGGCCGCCGGCGGGTCCGGGTCCGGCCTCCGTCTCGTCGGCCGAGCGTGCCGCCCGGCGGCCGCCGCTGGTCCCGGGATCGGCTTGCGCCCCCGCCGGGCCCGCCGCGCGGCCTCGGGGGCCGCGCCTTCGTCGTCCGACTGCGCGGGGTCGTCGGCGGCTACGGCCTCGGCCGCACCGACCGGGACCCGGGGCTCCGCAAACGCCGCCTGATGGGACGGATAGGCCTGGTACGCCTGCTGAGTCTGCTGCGCTCGCTGGGGTCCATGGGCCTGCAGTGGCAGGAAGTCCTGCTGTGCTGGGTACGGATACTGCAATCCATGCGCCTCCTGCGGCTGTTGGTGCCCGTAGGTGTGCTGGACCCGGCCCGGGTGGGTCGGGTACGGCTGTTGGAACTCCTGCGCCTGCGGCGGCAGACCGTTCTCCTCGGGCCATCCGCTCGGGGCATGGTGAAACTCACGTACAGGTTCGGGGTGTTGGTGCTGGTGGGGCAGGTGGGCCTGGTGGTACTGCTGGGGCTCCTGGTTCCACGCGTACTGCCGTTGCTGCTCGTACGACGCGTACTGCCCGTACGACGGATCGGCTCCCGGTGCTCCGCCCGGCCAGGGCCTCGGCCCCGGCGGGACACCGTCGCCCGCGGTGGGACCGGGGCGGGGGTGTCCGTCGGACATGGGGCTCCTCGTGGCCGGTCGGCGGGGAGCGGGCCCCATTACGCCATAAGTATTCGGATAATCCGATAATCCACGTCATGGTACGTCCCGGTGAGTCGAACGCCTGCTCCGGCTAGGCTCGACCCAGGCAGGTCAGGGCAGTGCAACGCGCACACCAACGCAGAGCCAAGGCAGTACCAGCGACGACCGCGGGAGGCGGCGGGATGACGGTCCCGGGACGCAGGAGCAGCACCTTCATCCGGCTGCTCCGCAGCGGTTTCACCGACCCCTCCGCAGCCGCCCGGCTGCTCGACTCCGAGGCGCTCGCCGCCGTGCGCGCCGATCCCGTACTCCTCGACGCCCTCGGCGCGACCGCCGACCCCGACCTGGCCCTGCGCGGGCTGGTCCGGCTCGCCGAGGCGCAGCCCGACGGCGAGCTCCCCGGGCTCCTCGACACCCTCGTCAGCGCCAAGCCCCTCCGCGACCGCCTCCTCGGCGTACTCGGCGCCTCCGAGGCCCTCGGCGACCACCTGGCCCGCCACCCCCGCGACTGGCGCGGCCTCGTCACGTACGAGGCCGCCGACCTGCACCCGGGACTCCCCGAGTTCGAGCGCGGCCTCGCCGACGCCCACGACCCCGTCGCCCTGCGCGTCTCCTACCGCCGCTGCCTGCTCTCCATCGCGGCCCGCGACGTCTGCGGCACCATCGACGTCGCCCAGACCGCCGCAGAGCTCGCCGACCTCGCCACCGCCACCCTGCGCGCCGCCCTGCGCATCGCCTCAGCCGCCGCCCCCGAGGACGCGGCGCTCTGCCGCCTCGCCGTCATCGCGATGGGCAAGTGCGGCGGCAACGAGCTCAACTACGTCTCCGACGTCGACGTCATCTTCGTCGGGGACGCGGCCAACGGCGCGGATGAGGGCAAGGCGCTCCAGGCCGCCACCCGCCTCGCCTCGCACCTGATGCGGATCTGCTCCGAGACCACCGTCGAGGGCACCATCTGGCCCGTCGACGCCAACCTCCGCCCCGAGGGCCGCAACGGCCCCCTCGTCCGCACCCTCGCCTCCCACCTGGCCTACTACCAGCGCTGGGCCAAGACCTGGGAGTTCCAGGCCCTCCTCAAGGCCCGCCCCGTCGCCGGCGACGAGTCCCTGGGCGCCGAATACATCGCCGCCATAAGCCCCCTGGTCTGGCAGGCCGCCGAACGCGAGAACTTCGTCGCCGACGTCCAGAAGATGCGCCGCCGCGTCGTCGACAACATCCCCGCCGCCCAGGTCGACCGCGAACTCAAGCTCGGCCCCGGCGGCCTGCGCGACGTCGAGTTCGCCGTCCAACTGCTCCAGCTCGTCCACGGCCGCAGCGACGCCACCCTGCACTCCGGCACCACCCTCGACGCCCTCCACGCCCTCGCCGCCGGCGGCTACGTCGGCCGCGCCGACGCCGCCCAGCTGCACGACGCCTACCGCTTCCTGCGCGCCATGGAGCACCGCATCCAGCTCTACCGGCTGCGCCGCACCCACCTGGTCCCCGAGGACGAGAACGACCTGCGGCGCCTGGGCCGCTCCATGGGCCTGCGCACCGAACCCGTCGCCGAACTCAACAAGGCCTGGCGCCGGCACGCCTCCGTCGTCCGGCGCCTGCACGAGAAACTCTTCTACCGGCCGCTGCTCGACGCCGTCGCCCAGCTCACCCCGGGCGAGACCCGGCTCTCCCCGCGCGCCGCCGGCCAGCGCCTCGAAGCCCTCGGCTACGCCGACCCGGCCTCGGCCCTGCGCCACCTCGAAGCCCTCGCCTCCGGCGTCACCCGCAAGGCCGCCATCCAGCGCACCCTGCTGCCGGTGATGCTCGGCTGGTTCGCCGACTCCGCCGACCCGGACGCCGGCCTGCTGAACTTCCGCAAGGTCTCCGACGCCCTCGGCAAGACCCCCTGGTACCTGCGCCTGCTGCGCGACGAGGGCGCCGCCGCCGAGAACCTCGCCCGCGTGCTGTCCGCCGGACGCCTCGCCCCCGACCTGCTGATGCGGGCCCCCGAGGCGGTGGCCCTGCTCGGCGACCCCGAAGGCCTGCAGCCCCGTACGCACGAGGCCCTCCAGCAGGAGGTCCTCGCCGCCGTGGGCCGCGCCGAGAACCCGGAGACGGCCGTCGCCGCCGCCCGCGGCGTGCGCCGCCGCGAGCTCTTCCGCACCACCGCGGCCGACATCATCGGCTCCTACGGTACGGAGGACAACCCGGCCGAGGAGGACCACGGAGCCCTGGTCGACCGGGTCGGCGGAGCCGTCTCCGACCTCACCGCCGCGACGCTCGCGGGCGCCCTGCGCGCCGCCGTGCAGTCGCACTTCGGCGACACCCTGCCCACCCGTTTCGCCGTCATCGGCGTCGGCCGCTTCGGCGGACACGAACTCGGCTACGGATCCGACGCCGACGTCCTCTTCGTCCACGAACCCCGCGAGGGCGTCGACGAACAGGAGGCCGCCAAGGCCGCCCAGACCGTCATCGCCGAGATGCGCCGGCTGCTCCAGCTGCCCACCGCGGACCCGCCGCTGCTCATCGACGCCGACCTGCGCCCCGAGGGCCGATCCGGCCCCCTGGTGCGCACCCTGGCCTCCTACGCCGCCTACTACCGGCGCTGGTCGCTGACCTGGGAGAGCCAGGCGCTGCTGCGGGCCGAGCCGGTCGCCGGCGAGGAGGAGCTCGGCCGCCGCTTCATCGAGCTGATCGACCCGCTGCGCTATCCCGCGCAGGGCCTCGGCGAGGACGCCGTACGGGAGATCCGCCGCCTCAAGGCCCGGATGGAGTCGGAGCGGATGCCGCGCGGCGCCGACCCGACCCTGCACACCAAGCTGGGCCGCGGCGGCCTCAGCGACGTGGAGTGGACCGTCCAGCTGATCCAGATGCGGCACGCCTGGACCGAACCGGGCCTACGGACCACCCGAACCCGCGAGGCCCTCGCGGCCGCCCACGCGGCCGGACTCATCCCGACCGACGAGGCGCAGATCCTGGACGAGGCCTGGGTCCTGGCGACCAGGGTCCGCAACGCGGTGATGCTGGTACGCGGCCGTGCCGGCGACACCTTCCCGTCCGAGGCCCGCGAACTGGCGGCGGTCGGCCGCTACCTCGGCTACGCGGAGGGCACGGTCGGCGAGCTGCTGGACGACTACCGCCGCATCACGCGCCGCGCCCGCGCGGTGGTCGAGGAACTCTTCTACGGGGGCTGAACGGCCTCTCCCGCGGCTGACGAAACGGAACGGCGGACGGCGGACCCCGTGAGGGGGCCGCCGTCCGCCGTTGCCGGGTGGCGCGGGTGTCAGCGGGCCGTGCCGAAGTCCTGGGTCCAGTAGTGGTTCGGCTGGGCGAGGCCGATGCCGATCTCCTTGAAGGAGCAGTTCAGGATGTTCTCGCGGTGGCCGGGGCTGTTCATCCAGCCCTCCATGACCTTCTCGGGCGTGCTGTAGCCGTAGGCGACGTTCTCGCCGTACGTGCTCCATGCGTAGCCGGCGCGGGTGATGCGCGCGCCCGGGTCGGAGCCGTCGGAGCCCGTGTGGGACATGTTGCTGTTGGCGGCCATGTCCGCGCTGTGGTCCTGCGCGGCCTTCGTGAGCTTCGCGTTCAGGGTGACGGCCTGGCATCCGGCGGCGGCGCGCTCCTGGTTGACCAGGGCGAGGACCGCGGCGACGGAGCCGGAGGCGGCCGGCGCGGGCGAGGTCTTCGGCGGCTGCGGCGCCTGCGGCTTCTTGGTGACCGGCGGCTTCGCGGGCTGCGGCTGTGCCTGCGACGGCTGCGAGGGCTGCGCCTGCGGGGGCTGGGCCTGCGGCGGCTGGGAGGGCTCCTCGACCGGCTGCGCGGGCACCGTGGGGCTGCTCGGCGTCGTCGGGACGTCCACCGGGACCATGAGGTCCGGGTTGCCCGAGGGCTGGTACTGCCACGGGCGCTGCGCCTGGTGGCTCGCGGTACGGGTACGGCCGGTGTCGTCGCCGCCCGTGTCGAAGCAGGCCATGGCGGCCGTGGGGACACCCACGATTCCGAGAGCGCTGACCCCGATGATTATCTTCCGGTACTGCTTCTTCTTCCGATGCTTCTGCATGCGTGACCCCATTCGGTGTTCGCGAAGCTTCCGACGCCGGAACTGCGGGACGCCGGAATGGTCGACATTCTTAGAAGCCCGCCATTGGCCTGGCAAGTTTCCGTTTCGCGGTCACACAGGGGATTCGGCACGCAGCTTGAAACGGGCCGTTGATCGTGCATGGTCACGATCTGGTCACTGGCACAACCATGTGATGTGTATTCAGGAGCGGCCGTGACCAGGGAAGTAGGGGGTGGGTCGGGCGGTAGCTGAGATTCCGTTCCCGTAGGAGAGGGGAATGTCGAATCCAAAACGGACAAATGTCGAAATGTCGATGGGTTGGCGCGCCCGAGAAGTCCTCCGGCGTCGAGGTTCCCGTCGTGACGCATGTCACGCAACCAGGCGCCGGATCGTGGCGTCGGGGCCCGCACCGCCCGCGAGGGGCGCTACGAGAACCTGCCCCCATTCCCCGCGGCCCATTCGGAGGAATTGCCGAACCTGTAAATGATCAGGGCGGGGGTGAGGGCGGGCGTGATCGTCCGACGTAATTCCTTCGAGCGGTCCCGGTGGTGTTCGTGCCTCCAGGTGGTTGCGGGTGCCGGGCAGGGTCGGCCGCGGTACGGGTAATGCATGACGCAGAAGAAGGACAAGGCCGATGGCGGGGCGAATGGGCGCCGGAGGCAGCCGAGTACGACGACCGCCGCGCTCGCGGGGGCGCTGATCGGCGCCCTGGCCGGCCTTACCGGGAGCACGCTCGCCTACTTCGAGGCCAAGGACACCCGTCGGGAGGAGGCGCAGGCCCGCCGGTCGGACATCCGCCGGGCCGCCTACGTGGAACTCGCGGCGACCGCGAACAAGTACGTGCAGCAGTCCACCCAGCTGCTGACCCTCAGCCTCGACCCGACCAAGACCGCGCAGGAGAGACGGCGCCAGTTCGAGGGCGGGTACGCGCCGGCCAACACGGACCTTGCGCGGGCCCTCACGACGGCCCGCCTCGTGGCACCGCCCGAGGGGAGGAAGGACCTGGCGGCGATCAACGCGCGCTCCGAGCGCGTGGGCGAGCTGGCGACGGACTGGTACGCCAAGGGCCCCGAAGGCGTGGACGTGGCGAAGGCCGACGCCGAGTTCGCCGAGGCGGTACGGGTGCAGCTGGCCGCACTGCAGTCGTTCCTGGACCGGGCCGCCGACGAATCGCTGTAGCCCGCGGCTCAGGCGGCGGCCGCCGTCCCGGCCGTCGGCGGCGGCGCGCAGCTGCCGCAGTGGCCGGGGGTGGGGGAGCGGAAGGCGCGTTCGCAGCCGTCGCACGTGCGGAGGGGGTGGACGGTGCGGTCCGGGCCGGCCGGGTGGGGCGCCCGGGGATCCGGCAGGCGGGGCGGGAGCAGTTCCCGCAGGCGGTGGGCGAGCAGCGCGGCGGGGGAGTGGATCGTCTGCGTCGGGAGCGAGCGCGTGAGGGCCGCGGTGACGGCGCTCGGGGCGAGCCCGCGCTCCAGCCATTTCGCCGCGGCGGGCGCCAGCCGTACGGTGTCCCGCTCGGACAGCGTCAGCCGTGGATCGCGCAGGCGCAGCCGGGCCAGGAGTTCCCGCGCCTCCGACTCGGCCTCGGGGGTGACGGTTTCGGCCGCGGGTTCCCGTTCGGGCTCAGGCTCCGGGTCCGGGTCCGGCTGGGGGGTCGGCTTCGGCTCGGGGTGCCGGGGTGGGTCCCGCCGTTCGCGGCTCGCCTCGGCCATCGCGGGCGGGTTGTTGTACGAGACCGTGCAGGTCACGACGCGTCCCGTCGGGAGCCGCTCCTGGAAGCGGGCTAGGTAGCCGTGCAGCTCCAGCTCGCGCAGGGCGGTGGCGATGCGGACCTCGCCCTCCGGGAAGCGTTCGGCGAGGGCCTTGATGGTCACCTTGGAGCCGGTCGGGAGCGACTGGATGTGCGTGGCCAGGCCGATCGCCGCCATGCTCAGCTCGCGGTGCTGGGCGAGATGGTTGCCGATCTTGACGTAGCCGCGACGGTGGTCGTGGTTGACGTGCCGGATACCCGACGGGACGCGCGAGGGCGCGCTAAGCTGCTGGTCAGCCATGGGGAAGGCGTTCACTTCCGCTGTGGTCAGGCCCTCGCCCGGGATTGCCGTCCCGGCCGGGGGCCGAATGCGTTTATGGGGTTGTCGGGAGTCAGAGTGCCCGGCGAATTGGCGTACGCGCCAGCCCAGTTGGGGTGATTCACCCGACCGGGTGAGAGGGGAGGGGGGAGGTATGGAAGGTCATTTCCCCCGGTGGTTAGTCTTTAGGCGTCGTGAGAGACCGGATATTGATCCACCGGGTCGTGGAAACCTCGATCCGGTGAAATCGGACTCGCCACATCAATTTCTGCCCACACCGTCTTCAGTGGCGCCGGCCCGAGATCCGTTCCCCACCGCACGGAGAGCGCGGACACCAGCACCAGCCCCCGTCCCGACTCCGCCTCGGCGTCCGGTGCCCCGCAGTCTGCGGGCGGCTCGAACTCCCGCCGCGTGTCCGACACTTCGATACGGAGCGTAGGCCCGGGCGCGAGGTGCAGCGCGAGCCGGAAGTCCCGCCCGCGCACCCTGCCGTGGGTCACGGCGTTCGCGGCGAGTTCGGCGACGACCTGTGCCGCGTCCTCGAACGGAAGCTCTTGCTCCACGAGTTGGGCCACCGTGAGCGCGCGTGCGGCGCGGGCTCCGCGCGGGGTGGAGGGGAGCGTGGCGACGAGGGAGGTTTCCTGATTCACGTGACTCAGCGTGGCCATCCGTGCGTACCCTGAACAGAGTTGAGGGCGCTGTGTACGACGGTTGTCCAGAGCGGTCCCGTGGTGTCCTCGCGGTCCAAGGGGAGGCGGATGTGAACACGACGGACGGTGCCGATGAGTCGAGCTGGGAACTCGACCCGGAGGACGAATCCGGGGCGGTCATCGCCACGGTGGGGCGCCAGCTGAAGATGTGGCGTGAGGCGGCGGGTTTTGACCGAACCAAATTCGGTGAGCGGATGGGATACGGGGCGAACCTGATCTACAAGATCGAGCGAGGGTCCCGTATTCCGCGTCCGGAGTTCCTGGACAAGGCGGACGAGGTCCTCGGGGCGGGCGGGAAAATCGCCGCGATGAAGGCCGATGTCGAAAGGGCCCGCTATCCCAAGAAGGTCCGGGATCTGGCCAGGTTGGAATCTGAGGCCGTGGAGATCGGGTCCTACGACAACGTCGTGGTGTCGGGTCTGCTCCAGACGGAGGAGTACGCCCGTGCCCTGTTCGGGCTGAGGCGCCCGGGGTTCTCGGAGGACGAGGTCGAACGCCTGGTGACTGCGAGGCTCGCCCGCCAGGAGGTCCTCCGGCGACATCCGGCCCCGCTCCTGACCGTCGTACAGGAAGAGGCTGTGCTCCGACGGCCCATCGGGGGCAAGATGGTGTTGCGCGGCCAGTTGGAACACCTGTTGGAGGTCGGTCGGCTGCGCACCGTGGAGATCCAGGTGATGCCCATCGCGGTCGAGGAGCATTCCGGGCTTGCCGCATCGTTCAAAGTCATGCGTCTCAGGGACGGAACGGCGGTCGGTCACAACGACGTTCAGCTGGCCAGCCGCCTGATCACCGAGCCCAAAGAGGTCCAGATCCTCGACATGCGCTATGGCATGATCCGGGCACAGGCGCTGACGCCTCGCGAATCGCTGACGTTCATCGAAAAAGTACTGGGGGAGACATGACCATCAAGCCGTCGGGCGAGAGCCTCTTCGCCCTCACGTGGGTCAAGAGCAGCTACAGCACGGCCGACGGGGCCGACTGCGTCGAGGTCGCTTGGACCAAGAGCAGCTACAGCACCAACGACGGGCCCGAGTGCGTCGAGGTCGCCCACACCCCCGGCACGGTCCTCGTCCGGGATTCCAAGCGTCCCGCAGGCGCCCGTCTCGCCGTCACCCCCGACGCCTGGGCCGGTTTCGTGGCGCACGCCACCGCGTGAGCGCACTCGACGAAGCCACCGAGGCCGTCTACCGATACCGGCGGCCCGATCCGTGGTGCTGGGAGGTCGTGGTCAAAGCCGTCTGCGACCGTACGCACACCAGCTGGGACGCCGATCACGCGGTGCTCCAGGCCGGCGGAGCCGTCGCCGCGGACGCCGACCTGATCGCCGGGTCCCTCGGCCACGGTTCCGCGTACAGCGACGAACTGCTCATGCTCGCCCTCGCCGGGATGGGCGACCTCCGTGCGCTGCCCGCCCTGCAGCGGCGTGCCGACGCCAACCGCCTCCCGTCCAGTCGTTCCCACGCACGCATCCTGGCTGCCCTGCCCGCAGTGGAGCTGCTCCCCGTGGTGCTGCCCGTCCTGCGGCAGAACCCGGTGCAGCACTACTCCTGCACGGCCCTCCTTGAACTCCTCGCTCTCTGGGGCCCGGCCTCCGCGTCCGCCGTGTCCGAGGTGATCCGGTTCCTGGGGACGGCCGACACCTACGACGCGATGCGCGTGCTCGGCCGGATCGGCCCGCCGGCCGTCGCCACGGCCGACCGGCTGGCCGCGTACGCCACTGGCCGGGGCCGCGGGGTCGGCGGCTCCTACCCGCGCCGCGCGGCCTGGGCGCACTGGAAGGTCACCGGGGACCCCGCCCTCGCCCTCGACGTGTGCGGGGCGGCCGTACGGTCCGGGACGGCGAGCCACGGCCTGCCGTTCCTCGCCGACCTCGGCCCGCTGGCCGCCGTACACACAACGCCCGTGCGCCGCCTGATGGAGTCGCCCGGAGCGTGGACCAGGACGTACGCCGCGCACGCGTACTGGCGGATCACCGGCGACCCGGAGCCGGCCGTGCCGGTGCTGCTGGCGGAGGTGGACCCGGCCTGGGACGGCGATCCCGCCCTACCGGTACGGGAGGCCGTCCGGATCCTGGGGGAGATCGGCGCCCCGGCCGTTTCGGGGGCGTCCCTGCTGCGCAGGATCCTCGCGCAGGAGGAACGGCTCAGCCGGCCCTGGCGCGGCGTACGGATCCTCGCCGATCAGGCGTACGCCCGCACGCTCACCGAAGCCCTGGACAGGATCGAGAGGTGCCGGGAGTGAATTTCACGGTGCGTCGCGCGGGCCCGGGCGACGGGGACGTCCTCGGCGAGATCCACGCCGCCGCCTGGGAGGCGGCGTACGCGCCCTTCTTCGATCCGGGGTTCGCCGCGGACGGGATCGCGAGCAGGCGCACCCGCTGGCACGCACGGCTCGCGGCGCAGGACTCCACGATCCTGCTGGCCGAAGGGGACGGCCGGCCGGTGGCCATGGCCGTCTTCCGCCCGTCCTCGACCAGGCCCCGGTTCGCCGAGATCCTCTCCTTCTACAGCCACCCCGACAGCTGGGGAACGGGCGCGGCCGCGGCCCTGATGACCGGGACGCTGGGGCACCTGAGCGCCGACGGTTTCACCCGCGCACACCTGTGGACCCTGCGCGACACGCCCCAGTCCCGCCGCTTCTACACCAAGGCCGGCTTCACCGAGAGCGGCTCCACCCGCACCTACGACTTCGGTGATGGCAACCCCCTCACCCAGGTCGAGTTCGAACGGGGGTGCTGAGGGCGGCGCGCCGAACTCCGGCGGAATCCGCCTGCCGTTCGCCCGGCGTACCCGCCGACGTCACATCCGGCTCCCTCTCCGGTCCTCCGGGGGCGCTGTTCTTGTGAGCGCTCCAACACCCGCGAACGAAGCAGAGGTCGTCACCCCATGGCAGAACTCAACCGTCGCCGCTTTCTCCAGCTCACCGGCGGCGCAGCCGCCCTGACCATGCTGGGCGAGAGCATCGCGCGCGCCGCCGCCATCCCCGCGCAGGGGACGACGGGCACCATCGCCGACGTCGAGCACATCGTGGTCCTGATGCAGGAGAACCGTTCCTTCGACCACTACTTCGGCGCCCTGCGCGGCGTCCGCGGCTTCGGCGACCCGCGTCCCGTGACCCTGCCGAGCGGCAAGTCCGTCTGGCACCAGGCCGACAACGCGGGCAAGGAGACGCTGCCCTTCCGCCCGCCGTCCGACGACCTCGGGATGGAGTACCTCCAGGGCCTCAACCACGACTGGGCCGGCGGACAGAGCGCCTTCAACAAGGGCAAGTACGACAACTGGGTGCCCGCCAAGACGCCCGCCACCATGGCCCACCTGACGCGCGAGGACATCCCCTTCCACTACGCCCTCGCCGACGCGTTCACCATCTGCGACGCCTACCACTGCTCGTTCATCGGCTCGACCGACCCCAACCGCTACTACCTCTGGTCCGGCCACACCGGCAACGACGGCAAGGGCGGCGGCCCGGTCCTCAACAACGCCGAGCTCGGCTACGACTGGACCACCTACCCCGAGCGCCTGGAGGCGGCCGGGATCTCCTGGAAGGTCTACCAGGACATCGGCGACGGTCTGGACGCCGCCGGCTCGTGGGGCTGGATCAACGACGCCTTCCGCGGCAACTACGGCGACAACTCGCTGCTCTACTTCAACAAGTACCGGGACGCCCGGCCCGGCGACCCGCTCCACGACAAGGCCCGCACCGGCACGAACGCCAAGGCCGGGGAGGGCTACTTCGACCGGCTGCGCGCGGACGTCGCCGCCGGCGCCCTGCCGCAGGTGTCCTGGATAGCCGCCCCCGAGGCGTTCAGCGAGCACTCGAACTGGCCCTCCAACTTCGGCGCCTGGTACATCGCGCAGGTGCTGGACGCGCTGACGTCCAACCCCGACGTGTGGGCCCGTACCGCCCTGTTCATCACCTACGACGAGAACGACGGCTTCTTCGACCACGTCGTCCCGCCGTACGCCCCGGCCGACGCGAACCAGGGCCTGTCGACCACGCCGACCGCCCTCGACGTCTTCCCCGGCAAGGCAGGCTACGTCGCCGGACCGTACGGGCTGGGTCCGCGCGTCCCGATGCTCGTCGTCTCGCCCTGGAGCACCGGCGGCTACTCCTGCTCCGAGACCTTCGACCACACCTCCGTCATCCGCTTCATGGAGAAGCGCTTCGGGGTGCAGGAGCCGAACATCTCGCCCTGGCGGCGCGCCGTCTGCGGCGACCTGACCTCGGCCTTCGACTTCGCACGCAAGGACACCTCCACGGGGTCGCTGCCCGACACCGGCCTGTGGGAGCCGCAGGACCGCGAGCGGCACCCCGACTTCCGGGCGACCCCGCCGGCCGTGGGGGCGATGCCGCGCCAGGAGAAGGGCCAGTGCCGCACCCGCCCGCTGAAGTACGCCCCGTACGTCGACGGTGCGGCCCTCACCGCCGAGGGCAAGTTCCGGCTGACCTTCAGCGGCGGCGCGGACCTGGGCGCGCAGTTCTACGTCACCTCCGCCAACCGCACCGACGCCCCCTGGACGTACACCACCGAGGCCGGCAAGTCGATCTCGGACACCTGGAACACCCGCTACTCGGCCGGCGTCACCGACCTGACCGTGCACGGCCCCAACGGCTTCCTGCGCGGCTTCCGCAACCCCGGCACCACCCCCGGCCCCGAGGTCACCGCCCGCCACAACGCCACCACGGGCAACCTGGACCTCACCCTCACCAATGCCGGGGCGTCGACGGCGACCCTCACGGTCACCAACGCCTACGGCGGAGGGGCCAAGCGCCTCACCGTCGCCAAGGGCGCCACCGTCACCCACAGCGTCTCCCTGAAGAACACGCGACGCTGGTACGACGTGAGCGTCACCTCGTCCGAGACCGCGGACTTCGGCCGCCGCTTCGCCGGGAAGGTGGAGACCGGTGCGGCCGGCCTCTCGGACCCGGCGATCCTGACGGACCAGTCCTCCTCCTGACGCGAGGGACGCGAGAGGCGCGAGAGACGCGAAAGCGCCCGTGTCCCGGAATTCCTCCGGGGCGCGGGCGCTCGGTGTACGGGGTCGGGCGGCTGCGCCCTAGCGGCGGGTGCGGACCCGGTTCAGGAGTTCCGACGCCGGGTGCGGGCCCGTGTGCTCGGGGTGGCGGGGCAGGCGGTGCGGCATCGAGCCGTACCAGGTGCGCGAGACGGCGTAGCCGAAGGCCAGGCAGATCATGCCGCCCACGGCGTCGAGCCAGAAGTGGTTGGCGGTGGCCACGATGACGATCAGGGTCGCCGTCGGGTAGAGCAGGCCCAGGATCCGGGCCCAGGGGGCCGAGGCGACCGCGAAGATCGTCAGCCCGCACCAGAGCGACCACCCTATGTGCATGGACGGCATCGCAGCGTACTGGTTCGACATGTGCTTGAGGTTGCCGGAGGCCATGGAGCCCCAGGTGTGGTGGACCAGCACGGTGTCGATGAAGTCCTGCCCGTTCATCAGCCGGGGCGGCGCGAGCGGGTAGAAGTAGTAGCCGACCAGGGCCACGCCGGTGGTGGCGAAGAGGACCAGGCGCGTGGCGGCGTACCGGCCGGGATGGAACCGGTAGATCCACACCAGCACGCCGATCGTCACGACGAAGTGCAGCGTGGCGTAGTAGTAGTTCATGCCCACTATCAGCCACGTCACGGAGTTGACGGCGTGGTTGACCGACTGCTCGACGGCGATGCCGAGGGTCTGCTCGACCCCCCAGATCCAGTCGGCGTTCGCGAGGGCGATCGACTTCTGCTCGGGCACGGCGTTGCGGATCAGCGAGTAGGTCCAGTAGCTGACCGCGATCAGCAGGATCTCGAACCAGATCCGCGGTCGGCGCGGGACGCGCAGCCGGGAGAGCAGGGCGCGGTCGGAACCCGGGCGGGTCTCGGTCTCGACCACTACGGGTGAGGAGACGTCCGTCCGGGTTTCCAGTGTCTTCACGCTCGATTCACCCATGGGGAGAGAGTCTGCCAGATGAGCTCTCGCCTCCGATCATCCCTCGGGACGGTCTTCGGCGCAGCCGCTCCGTCTCAAGTACGACTCGGGGTGCGCCGCTGTCCGGGGCCCGAGGCCGTGGAGCCGCGCACGACCAGTTCCGGCAGGAAGACGAATTCACTGTGGGGGGCCGGCGTACCGCCGATCTCCTCCAGCAGCGTCCGCACCGCCGCCTGCCCCATCGCCTGCACGGGCTGGCGGATCGTGGTCAGCGGCGGGTCGGTGAAGGCTATGAGCGGGGAGTCGTCGAAGCCGACGACCGAGACGTCCTGCGGCACCCGCAGGCCCTGCTGGCGGGCCGCCCGGATCGCGCCGAGCGCCATCATGTCGCTCGCGCACACCACGGCCGTGCAGCCGCGTGAGATCAGTGCGGACGCGGCGGCCTGGCCGCCCTCCAGGGAGTAGAGGGAGTGCTGGATCAGTTCCTCGATCTCGGCGTCGCCGAGTCCGAGCCGCTCCTTCATCCCGACCCGGAAGCCCTCGATCTTGCGCAGGACCGGTACGAACCGCTTCGGCCCGACCGCGAGGCCGATCCGGGTGTGCCCGAGCGCGGTGAGGTGGGTGACGGCGAGCTGCATGGCGGCGCGGTCGTCGGGGGAGACGAAGGGGGCCTGCACCTTGTCGGAGAAGCCGTTGATCAGGACGTAGGGGACGCCTTGGCCTCGGAGTTGGTCATAGCGGCCCATATCGGCCGTCGTGTCGGCGTGCAGGCCGGAGACGAAGATGATCCCGGAGACCCCGCGGTCGACGAGCATCTCGGTCAGCTCGTCCTCGGTGGACCCGCCGGGAGTCTGCGTGGCCAGCACGGGCGTGTACCCCTGGCGGGTCAGGGCCTGGCCGATGACCTGGGCGAGCGCCGGGAAGATGGGGTTGTCCAGCTCGGGCGTGATCAGTCCGACGAGGCCGGCGCTGCGCTGGCGCAGCCGTACGGGGCGCTCGTAGCCGAGGACGTCCAGCGCGGCCAGCACGGATTCGCGGGTGCCCGCGGCCACACCGGGCTTGCCGTTGAGCACGCGGCTGACTGTGGCTTCGCTGACCCCCGCCTGGGCTGCGATGTCGGCTAGCCGTGCGGTCACGGGATTGGACTGTACCGGCCGCCACGTCAAAATGCCCACCACGTGCACGAATCCGGGGGAAGACGGACGGTGCGGCCGTCCGTCTCCACGGGGGCGCTGGAGAGTACGGGACGACCGGGCGCGGGGAGTTCGACGGGGTCGGGGCGGGTGTTGAGGGTGCAGGCGAAGCCGGGGCGGGTGAAGAGGAGGACGCCGTCGGGGGAGGGGAGCCAGCGCATCCCGCGGGGGTCGGGGGACGGGCCGGCCCCGGGCGCGCCCAGTCCGGGCATGGCCCGGCGCAGTTCCAGGGCGGCGCGGTAGAGCTCCAGCGTGGAGTGCGGGTCGCCGGTCTGGGCGGCGACGCTGAGGCCGGCCCAGGCCGGGGGCTGCGGGAGCCAGCTGCCGGCCGGCCCGAAGCCGTAGGGGGGCTCCGGCCCGTCCCAGGGGATGGGGACGCGACAGCCGTCGCGCAGCCCGTCCTGCCCTTCCGCCTCCGGCGCGGCCAGCAGATCGGACCCGGACCCGCCCCCGCTCCCGGCCTCCGGCCCGCAGCCCACCCGGGCCTCCGGCCCGGCACCGGTCTCGGCCTGCGGCCGGGTCTGCCCTTCCGCCTCCGGCGCGGTCGGAGGATCGGGCACGGGCCAGGCGCCGGTGCCGGCCTGCGGCCCGCAGCACGCTTGGGCCTGCGGCCCGGCACCGGTCTCGGCCTGCGGCCGGGTGGGGGTGTGCGCCTGTGGCGCGGGCTGCGGTTCGGGCACGGGCCCGGTGCACGCCTCGGCCTCCGGCGCGGGCCCGCAGCACGCCGGGGCGGTGCCCGCCCCGGGCTCCCCGGCCTGCGGCCCGGTGCCGGTCTCGGCCTGCGGCCGGGCGGGGCCGTTCGCCTGCGGCGCGATGGGCAGTGTGGCCTGCGGCCGGCTGGCTGACCTGGCCTCCGGCCGGGTGGGACCGTGTGCCTGCGGCGTGGATAGCAGATCGGCCGCGGGCCCGGTGCCGGCCTCGGCCTGCGGCTGGGTGGGGGTGTGCGCCTGTGGCGCTGGGGGTTCGCCGTCGCGCGGGGCGATGACGGTCGGGGCGGGGGGAACCGCGGGCAGGGGGGTCTGCTGGCGGCGCCCGCGGCGGAAGGCCGGGTCTTGGCGGGATTCAGGGGGGAGGTCCGTGACCTCGGGGAGGCCGAGTTCCTCGCCCTGGTAGAGGTAGGCCGAGCCCGGGAGGGCCAGCATCAGCATGGCCGCGGCCCGGGCGCGGGCCAGGCCCTGGGTGCCGCCGCCGTAGCGGGTGACGTGGCGGACCACGTCGTGGTTCGACAGGACCCAGGTGGTGGGGGCGCCGACCGAGGTCGTGGCGGCCAGCGACTCGTCGATCACCGTCCGCATCGCCCCCGGATCCCACGGGCAGTTAAGGAACCGGAAGTTGAACGCCTGGTGGAGCTCGTCCGGCCGGACGTACAGGGCGAGCCGCTCCGAGGACGGGGCCCAGGCCTCGGCGACCCCGATGCGCTGCCCCTCGTAGGAGTCGAGGAGGCGCCGCCACGAGCGGTGGATCTCGTGCACCCCGTCCTGGTCGAAGAACGGCAGCGGCTCCGCGCCGATGAGCGTGGCCTGGGCGCCGCGGCCGATGTCCGGCAGGCCGTCGGCCTTGACCATGCCGTGGGCGACGTCGATGCGGAAGCCGTCGACGCCCAGGTCGAGCCAGAAGCGCAGGACCGAGTCGAACTCCGCCGTGACCTCCGGGTGGGTCCAGTCGAGGTCCGGCTGTTCCGGGGCGAAGAGGTGCAGGTACCACTCGCCGTCCGCGACCCGGGTCCAGGCCGGGCCGCCGAAGATCGACTCCCAGTCGTTCGGCGGGAGGCTCCCGTCCGTTCCCCGCCCCCGGCGGAAGAGGTAGCGCTCCCGGGCCCCCGGCTCCCCGGCGAGCGCGGCCCGGAACCACGGGTGCTGCTCGGAGGTGTGGTTCGGCACGACGTCCACGATGACCCGCAGCCCGAGCCCGTGCGCGGCCCGGACGAGCTCGTCGGCGTCGGCGAGGTCGCCGAAGAGCGGGTCGACGGCCCGGTAGTCGGCGACGTCGTAGCCGCCGTCCGCCTGCGGGGAGACGTAGAAGGGGGTGAGCCAGACGGCGTCGACCCCGAGGCGGGCGAGGTGGGGGAGGCGGGAGCGGACGCCGCGCAGATCGCCGATCCCGTCGCCGTCGCTGTCGGCGAAGGAGCGTACGTACACCTGGTAGATGACGGCATCGCGCCACCAGTCACCGCTTGCGGTCGTGGTGTTGCTGTAAGCGCTTGCAAGGCCGACGGCCGTCGACTCGTGGGTCATATCGGGGTCAACGCCGCGAGATGCCCCCTGGTTGCGGGCCCGGGCAGTCGAAGACGACTCGAACTAACAGCAAGCTGCGGCAACCGTACGGACACACGGATGTAACGATCCCCTCCGCTTGCAGAAAGTTTGCGCAAGGCCTTTCGGTCCTCTTTCAGTCTTGTTACGTTCCTGGCAACTCGGGACCGCGAGGGCGCGGCCGGGATCATCGAAGGAGTTCATATGCGGCGTGGCATAGCGGCCACCGCGCTGGTCGCGGCCCTGGCGCTCGCGGCGACGGCTTGCGGCGGTGAAGACAAGGGCGACGGCGGGACCGACGCCGGCGGCGAGCTTTCCGGCACGGTCACGTGGTGGGACACCGCGAACGACGCCGAGAAGGCCAGCTTCCAGAAGATCGCCGAGGCGTTCACCGCGAAGCACCCGAAGGTGACCGTCAAGTACGTCAACGTCCCGTACGGCGACGCGCAGAACAAGGTCAAGAACGCCTTCAGCAGCGGTTCCGACGCGCCTGACGTCATCCGCGCCGACGTCGGCTGGGTCGCGGACTTCGCCTCCCTCGGCTACCTCGACGAGGTCCCGGCGGACATGGCGAAGAAGGTCGACAGCGAGTTCCTGCCGCAGGCTGCGGCCAGCGGCAAGTACGAGGGCAAGACCTACGCCGTGCCGCAGGTCATCGACACCCTCGGCCTCTTCTACAACAAGAAGATGCTCGCCGACGCCGGCGTCCAGCCCCCCAAGACGCTGGCCGAGCTGAAGACCGCCGCCGAGGCGATCAAGGCGAAGACCGGCAAGGCCGCTCTCTACCTGCGCGGCGACGACTCCTACTGGTTCCTCCCGCTGATCTACGGCGAGGGCGGCGACCTCGTCGACGCGAAGAACAAGACGGTCACCGTCGACAACGAGGCGGGCGTCAAGGCCTTCAAGACCGCCCGCGACCTGGTCGCCTCGGGTGCGGCGATCACCAACGCCACCGACGGCTACGCCAACATGCAGACGGCCTTCAAGACCGGCGAGGCCGCCATGATGATCAACGGTCCGTGGGCCGTCGCCGACACCTACGCCGGCGACCAGTTCAAGGACAAGGCCAACCTCGGCATCGCCGCCGTCCCGGCCGGCTCGGCCAAGGCCGGTGCCCCGCAGGGCGGCCACGACCTCGGCGTCTACGCCGGCTCGAAGAACCGCGCCGCCGCGCACGCCTTCGTCGAGTACATGACCTCGCAGGAGGTCCAGGTCCAGTCCGCCAAGGAGCTGAGCCTGCTGCCGACCCGTACCGCCGCCTACGAGCAGCCGGACGTCAAGAGCAGCGAGATGGTCGCGTTCTTCAAGCCGGCCGTGGACAAGGCCGTCGAGCGCGCCTGGATCCCGGAGAACGGCTCCCTCTTCGAGCCGCTGAAGGTCGAATACACCAAGGCGATCACCGGAGCGTCGAGCCCGGAGGACGCGGCCAAGGCGGCCGGCATCGAGTTCCGCAAGATCCTCAAGGGCTGGAAGTAACGAAACGATGGCTGCTGACACCAGCCAGTCTGTGGTGAAGGCCGCGGACGACGGAGTCGGGAACGACTCCGCCGTCCGCGGCCGGAGCCGCTGGACTGACAGCGGGAACACAGGGAACACCCGGAACACCCGGAACGCAGGTGGCCTGAGGCGCGCCCTCGCCACCCACTGGTACGCCTGGGCCATGGTCGCCCCGGTGGTGCTCGTCCTCGGCGTGATCATCGGCTGGCCGCTGGTGCGCGGCGTCTACCTGTCGCTGACCGACGCCAACGAGCGCAACGTCGCCCGTGACATCGGCGCCCGCCACATCGACGCCACGTACGAGTTCATCGGACTCGACAACTACACGGCGGTGCTCGGCGACCCGGTGTTCCTGCAGCGGCTGGTGTGGACGGTGGTCTGGACCGTCGCGTGCGTGTCCATCACGTTCGTACTCGGACTGACCCTCGCCAACATGCTGAACCGGCAGTTCCGGGGCCGCGCCGCCTACCGGATGGCGCTCATCCTGCCCTGGGCCGTGCCCGGCTTCGTCTCCGTCTTCGCCTGGCGGTTCCTCTTCAACCGCGACAACGGCATCCTCAACAAGGTCCTCGACGGCGGCGGCATCGCCGCCGTGCCGTGGCTCGACGACCCGACCTGGGCCAAGTTCTCGGTCATCGCCGTCAACGTCTGGCTGGGCATCCCCTTCATGATGGTCGCCCTCCTCGGCGGCCTGCAGTCCATCCCCGGCGAGCTCTACGAAGCCGCCGAGATGGACGGCGCCAGCGCCTGGCAGCGCTTCCGCCACATCACGATGCCCGGGCTGCGCACGGTCAGCATGACGGTGATCCTGCTCTCCACCATCTGGACCTTCAACATGTTCCCGGTGATCTTCCTGCTCACGCGGGGCGGACCGGGAGACTCCACCGAAATCCTGGTGACCCAGGCCTTCCGGGAGGCCTTCATCACGAGCCCGCGCGACTTCGCCGTCTCCGCGACGTGGGGCGTACTGATCCTCCTGCTGCTCATGATCTTCGCGCTGGTCTACCGGCGCTCGCTGCGCAAGCAGGGAGAGGTGTGGTGACCATGACCAGCACGCGTACCCGGGGCAGCCGTTCCCCGCTCGCCTCCGTCGGCCTGCACGCGACCCTCGTCGTCGCGTCCGTCATCGCCGTCTTCCCGGTCCTGTGGATCCTGCTGACCTCGCTCAAGCCCGCGCAGCACGCGATCACCACGGACTTCGTCAAGGAACCCACGCTCAGCAACTACACGTACCTGCTGGAGTCGAGCCACTTCCTCGACTGGTTCCTCAACTCCGTCCTGGTCGCCGGCGTCACCACCGTCCTCGGTGTCTTCATCGCCGCCACCACCGGATACGCGGTCAGCCGGTTCAAGTTCCCCGGCATGAAGCCGCTGATGTGGACCCTGCTCATCACGCAGATGTTCCCGATGGCCATCCTGATCGTCCCGCTCTACAACCTGATGGGACAGCTCGGGCTGCTCAACCAGCCCGTCGGCCTGATCATCACGTACCTCACCATCGCCGTGCCGTTCTGCGCATGGATGATGAAGGGCTTCTTCGACACCATCCCGGTGGAGATCGACGAATCCGGCCGCGTCGACGGACTCAACCCCTTCGGCACCTTCTGGCGGCTGATCCTCCCGCTCGCCAAGCCCGGCCTCGCCGTCACCGGCTTCTACGCCTTCATCACCGCCTGGGGCGAGGTCGCGTACGCCTCCGCCTTCATGGTCGGCGACGAGAACCTGACCCTGGCCGGCGGCCTCCAGACCTTCGTCACCCAGTACACCTCCAACTGGGGTGCGATGAGCGCCGCCTCGGTCCTCATCGCCATCCCCGCGGCGATCTTCTTCGTTTTCGCCCAGCGTCACCTCGTCGCCGGGATGACGGCAGGCGCCACCAAGGGCTGACCACCCGAGCCTGCCGTTCCCCTTCCGGCCCGATCTCTCCAAGGACGACATGACCCAGCACCTCGCCGACGCACTTCCCACCACCACCGGCACCACGCCCGGCTGGTGGAGAGACGCGGTGATCTACCAGGTCTATCCGCGCAGCTTCGCCGACTCCAACGGGGACGGCATGGGGGACCTCGAAGGCATCCGCAGCCGCCTGCCCTACCTCAAGGAGCTGGGCGTCGACGCCGTCTGGCTCAGCCCCTTCTACGCCTCCCCGCAGGCCGACGCCGGCTACGACGTCGCCGACTACCGGGCCATCGACCCCATGTTCGGCACCCTGCACGACGCCGACGCCGTGATCCGCGAGGCGCACGGCCTGGGCCTGCGCATCATCGTCGACCTCGTCCCGAACCACTGTTCCGACCAGCACGAATGGTTCAAGCAGGCGCTGCGCGAAGGCCCCGGTTCCCGGCTGCGGGAGCGCTTCCACTTCCGTCCCGGCAAGGGCGAGGACGGCGAACTGCCGCCCAACGACTGGGAGTCGATCTTCGGCGGCCCGGCCTGGACCCGGGTCGCGGACGGCGAGTGGTACCTGCACCTCTTCGCGCCCGAGCAGCCCGACTTCAACTGGGACCACCCGGCCGTCAGGGACGAGTTCCGCTCCATCCTGCGCTTCTGGCTCGACCTCGGCGCCGACGGCTTCCGCGTCGACGTCGCCCACGGCCTGGTCAAGGCCCCCGGCCTGCCGGACCTCGGCGCCCGGGACCAGCTCAAGCTGCTCGGCAACGACGTCATGCCCTTCTTCGACCAGGACGGCGTCCACGAGATATACCGCTCCTGGCGCCGCATCCTCGACGAGTACGAGGGCGACCGCGTCCTGGTCGCCGAGGCCTGGACCCCCACCGTCGAGCGCACCGCCCGCTACGTCCGCCCCGACGAGATGCAGCAGGCGTTCAACTTCCAGTACCTGACCAGCGACTGGGAGGCGACCGCGCTCCGCGAGGTCATCGACGGCTCGCTGGCCGCGATGCGCCCCGTCGGCGCCCCCACCACCTGGGTGCTGTCCAACCACGACGTCACCCGGCACGCCACCCGCTTCGCCAACCCCGCCGGCCTCGGCACCCAGCTGCGCGAGCCCGGAGACCGCGAGCTCGGTCTGCGGCGGGCCCGCGCGGCGAGCCTGCTGATGCTGGCGCTGCCCGGTTCGGCGTACGTCTACCAGGGCGAGGAGCTCGGCCTGCCCGACGTCACCGACCTGCCCGACGAGGTCCGCCAGGACCCGTCGTTCTTCCGGGCGGCGGGGCAGGACGGCTTCCGCGACGGCTGCCGGGTCCCCATCCCGTGGTCGGGCACCGAGGCCCCGTACGGCTTCGGCACCGGCGGCAGCTGGCTCCCGCAGCCCGACTCCTGGGCGGAGCTGAGCGTGGAGGCGCAGACCGGCGACCCGTCCTCCACCCTGGAGCTGTACCGGGCCGCCCTGCGGCTGCGCCGCGAGCGCCCGGACCTGGGCGCGGGCGAGTCCGTGGACTGGCAGGAGGCACCGGAGGGCGTGCTGGTCTTCCGGCGCGGGGACTTCCTGTGCACCGCCAACACCACGGGTGCGGCGGTACGGCTCCCCGTCACCGGCGAGGTGCTGCTGTCCAGCGGTGCGACGGTCGAGGACGGCGTGCTGCCGGCCGACACCACGGTGTGGTGGCAGGTGACGGCGGGGTGACCTCCCCCCTCCGGCTGACGGACATCGCCGCGCAGGCCCAGGTCAGCGAGGCGACGGTCAGCCGTGTGCTCAACGGCAAGGCGGGCGTCGCGGCCGGTACCCGGCACAAGGTGCTGGCCGCGATGGACCTGCTCGGCTACGAGCGGCCCGTGCGGCTCAAGCGCCGCAGCAACGGCCTCGTCGGCCTGCTGATCCCGGAGCTCACCAACCCGATCTTCCCGGCGTTCGCGCAGGTCATCGAGCAGGCCCTGGCCGGGCACGGGTACACGCCGGTGCTGTGCACGCAGACGCCCGGCGGGGCCACCGAGGACGAGCTGGTCGAGCAGCTGGAGGAGCGGGGGGTCACCGGCATAGTCTTCCTGTCCGGGCTGCACGCCGATTCCCACGCCGATCCGGCCCGCTACCAGCGCCTCGCCTCCCGCGGGCTGCCGTTCGTGATGATCAACGGCTTCAACGAGCACGTGAACGCCCCCTTCATCTCCCCGGACGACCGCGCGGCCGCCGAGATGGCCGTACGGCACCTGCAGGACCTCGGGCACGAACGCATCGGGCTGGCCATCGGGCCGACCCGGTACGTGCCCTCGGCCCGCAAGGAGCAGGGCTTCCGGTCCGTCGTGCCGGACGCGGAGGTCGAGGGGCGGATCCAGCGCACCCTCTTCACGGTCGAGGGCGGCCACGCCGCGGGCGGCGCCCTCCTCGACCGCGGCTGCACGGGCATCGTGTGCGGCAGCGACCCGATGGCGCTCGGGGTGATACGGGCCGTGCGTGAACGGGGTCTGCGGGTACCGCAGGACGTGTCGGTCGTCGGCTTCGACGACTCGCCGCTGATCGCGTTCACGGACCCGCCGCTCACGACCGTCCGCCAGCCGGTACGGGCGATGGCGACGGCGGCGGTGGGCGCCCTCCTGGAGGCGGTGTCCGGAACCCCGGTCCAGCGCACGGAGTACGTCTTCCAGCCGGAACTGGTGGTGCGAGGGTCGACGGGGCAGGTGCCTTAGGGGCGGGGCGGGGTTCCAGCCCCCTCGGCCCCCAAGGCGGGCCGGTGGTTGCCCACCCACCTCCAGGGCCGTGACCTCCCCGGCCGGGAGCGCGAGCCGACGAGCGCGGTGAGGCCGCGGGGCTTTCGGCGGACCGGGATCGCAAGCGTGCGGGGCGGTGCGGGTCGGCGGTGTTTCGGCGGGGCGGGATCAGGGATGTGCTGGGGGTTTCCCGTCAGTCCCATCGTCTCTCCGGTTCGTGCCGGTCCCTCAAGGGCGCTCCTTCGTCGCGTCGCTTCGCGATGGCCTGCGGCCACCCTTGACCGCCCGTCCCGCCCCGGACATACGAGGACAGCCGGGAAGCCCCCAAAGGAACGGGCCGGTCTCAGATTTCAGGAACGGGGCGTCGGAGGGGCCCGGGCGGGAGCCCGGAGCGCCCCAAATCGCTACGCGCTCCTGTCGGATGGCGTCAGCCAGCCTCTTGGGCTGGGCATAGGCCGCCTCACATCGCTACGCGCTCCTCACGGCTCGGCGTCCGCAGGCCCCTGTGGCTGGACATAGGCCGCCATCGATCGCTACGCGCTTCTCCGAGACCGCGTCCGCCCCTCGTTCGGGGCTGGGAGGGGCGGTTTTGGGGGGCGGGAGGGCGATCCATCGGCTGAGCCGATGCCAACCCCCATCAAGGGCGAGGTGGCATCACAGCCGCCCGCCCAAACAGGGGCGATTGGGGCAATCGGACGGCTCTCCGAGGCCTCCATCCACCCACACCTGGATTGGCATCGCCTCGGCCGTCCTCTGACGCTTTTCCTCCCCCCCAATCGCCCTCGGACGCCCTCCATGAGGAGCGAATCGGGCCTCTGCGGCTTATGGCCAGCCCCAGACGGTCTGCAGACGCGTGATCGAGGAGCGCGTAGCGATCGATGGCGGCCTATGTCCAGCCCCTGACGGCTCGCGGACGCCTTCGGGCAGGAGCGCGTAGCGATTTGAGGCGCTCCGGGCTCCTGCCCGGGCCTCTCCGACGCCCTGATGGTCTCTTGTCGCCCGGCCCGTTCCTTTGGGGGGTTCCCGGCTGTCCTCGTATTTCCGGGGCGGGACGGGCGGTCAAGGGTGGAGCGCAGCGACATCGCGAAGCGACGCGACCGAAGGGAGCGCCCTTGAGGGACCGGCGCGAACCGGAGAGACGATGGGACTGACGGGAAACCCCCAAGACAGCTCTGATGCCGCCCCGCACAGACCCCGCTCCCCCATACCGACCCGCACGCTTCCGATCCCGCCCCACCGCCCCACCGCCACCCCGCCCCACCGCCACCCCGTCCCGCCCCCACCCCACCCCCCGTGAACTCGCCCTGTGGGGGCCCGAGTCCATCGGTGGGGTGAGAGGACACGCCTCGGAAACAATTCTGCAATCTCTTGCGCAAAGTCTTGCAGGGCTTCTACCTGGCACCTACGGTCGCTCCAATCCCCACGTCTTCCGCCAGGAGGCCCCCGCATGCCTGCCAGAGCTGTCAGAGCTGCAACTCTTTTCACCGCCACCGCACTTGCTGCCGCCACGCTCACCGCCATCGCGCCGCAGGCCGCCGCCACGCCCCCCGGCGAGAAGGACGTGACCGCCGTCCTCTTCGAGTGGCGCTTCGCCTCCGTCGCCAAGGCCTGCACCGATTCCCTCGGACCCGCCGGGTACGGGTACGTGCAGGTCTCGCCCCCGCAGGAGCACGTGCAGGGCAGCCAGTGGTGGACCTCGTACCAGCCCGTCAGCTACAAGATCGCCGGTCGGCTCGGGGACCGGGCCGCCTTCCAGGCGATGGTCGGCGCCTGTCACGCCGCGGGCGTGAAGGTCGTCGTCGACTCCGTCATCAACCACATGGCGGGTCCGGCGGACGCAGGCGCCACCCTCACCGGGACGGGGGGTTCTTCGTACACGAAGTACACCTACCCGGGGATCTATTCGGGCGCCGACATGGACGATTGCCGGGCGACGATCTCCAACTACCAGGACCGCGGCAACGTCCAGAACTGCGAGCTCGTCCAGCTCGCGGACCTGGACACGGGTGAGGACTACGTGCGCGGCCGGATCGCCGGCTACCTCAACGACCTGCTCTCGCTGGGCGTCGACGGCTTCCGCATCGACGCCGCCAAGCACATGCCCGCCGCCGACCTCGCCAACATCAAGTCCCGGCTGACGAACCCCGGGGTCTACTGGAAGCAGGAGGCGATATTCGGGGCGGGGGAGGCCGTCTCGCCGAGCGAGTACCTCGGCAACGGCGATGTGCAGGAGTTCCGCTACGCGCGGGACCTCAAGCGCGTCTTCCAGAGCGAGAACCTGGCCCACCTGAAGAACTTCGGCGAGGCGTGGGGCTACATGCCCTCCGCGCAGAGCGGCGTCTTCGTCGACAACCACGACACCGAGCGCGTCGGCGACACGCTCACCTACAAGGACGGGTCCGCCTACACCCTCGCCAGTGTGTTCGCCCTGGCCTGGCCGTACGGGTCGCCCGACGTGCACTCCGGCTACGAGTGGACGGACAAGGACGCCGGCCCGCCGAACGGCGGCACGGTCAACGCCTGTTACTCGGACGGCTGGAAGTGCCAGCACGCCTGGCGGGAGATCTCCTCCATGGTCGGCTTCCGGAACGCGGCGCGCGGTCAGGGCGTCGTGAACTGGTGGGACAACGGCGGCGACCAGATCGCCTTCGGGCGCGGCTCCAAGGCCTACGTCGTGATCAACCACGAGGGCTCGTCCCTGACCCGGACCTTCCAGACCTCGCTCCCGGCCGGCGACTACTGCGACGTGCAGAGCGGGCGCACCGTGACCGTCGGCTCCGGCGGACAGTTCACCGCCACGCTCGGCGCCGGGACCGCCCTCGCCCTGCACGTGAACGCCCGTACCTGCTCGGGCACCCCGGCGGGCTCCGGCGGGGCGGCCTTCGCCGTCAACGCCACCACCGTGCCGGGACAGAACATCTACGTCACCGGTGACCGCGCCGAGCTCGGCAACTGGAACACCGGCAGCGCGCTGAAGCTCGACCCGGCGGCCTACCCCGTCTGGAAGCTCGACGTCACCCTCCCGGCCGGCACGTCCTTCGCGTACAAGTACATCCGCAAGGACGCCTCCGGGAACGTCACCTGGGAGAGCGGCGCCAACCGTACGGCCACCGTCCCCGCGAGCGGCAAGGTCACGCTGAGCGACACCTGGCGCAGCTGAGCCGCCGCCCCACAGACCAGGGCCGCCCGGCACCACCTTCCCCGCCCCCCGCCGGGCGGCCCTCATCCATGCGACACGTACACAAGGAGACCCGCCTTGATACGCCCTGCCGCAGGAGTGCTCGCCGCCGCGCTGGCCGTGACGCTCCTGCCCGCCCTCCCCGCCGCGGCCGCCGAGGCCAAGGCGCCCGCCCCGCCCTCGGACGCGAAACTGGCCGCCGAACCGGCCCGCAACGACCTGACCCGCGAGCAGTTCTACTTCGTGCTCCCGGACCGGTTCGCGAACGGTGATCCGGGCAACGACCGGGGCGGGCTGACCGGCTCCCGCCTGGAGACCGGCCTGGACCCCACCGACAAGGGCTTCTACCAGGGCGGCGACCTCAAGGGGCTCACCGACCGGCTCGACTACATCAAGGGGCTCGGCACCACGGCCATCTGGATGGCGCCGATCTTCAAGAACCAGCCGGTGCAGGGCAAGGGGGACGACGTCTCCGCCGGCTACCACGGCTACTGGATCACCGACTTCACCCAGGTCGACCCGCACTTCGGCACCAACGCGGACCTGGAGCGGCTGATCGACAAGGCGCACGCGAAGGGGATGAAGGTCTTCTTCGACGTCATCACCAACCACACCGCCGATGTCGTGGACTACCGGGAGGCCTCGTACTCGTACCTGTCGAAGGGGGCGTTCCCCTATCTGACGAAGGACGGGGTGCCGTTCGACGACAAGGACTACGCCGACGGGAAGGGGAAGTTCCCGAAGGTGGACGGGGAGTCCTTCCCGAGGACCCCGTTCGTGCCGGACGCGAAGAAGAACCTGAAGGTGCCGGGCTGGCTCAACGACCCGACGATGTACCACAACCGGGGTGACTCCACCTTCGCCGGCGAGTCCTCCGAGCAGGGCGACTTCTTCGGCCTGGACGACCTGTGGACGGAGCGTCCCGAGGTCGTCAGCGGGATGGAGAAGATCTACGAGAAGTGGGTCAAGGACTTCAAGATCGACGGCTTCCGCATCGACACGGTCAAGCACGTCAACACGGAGTTCTGGACGCAGTGGGCGACGGCCCTCGACGACTACGCGGCCAAGCGCGGGCGCGACGACTTCTTCATGTTCGGCGAGGTCTACTCCGCCGACACCGCAGTCACCTCCCCCTACGTGACGCGCGGGAAGCTCGACGCCACCCTCGACTTCCCGCTCCAGGACGCGATCCGCGCGTACGCCTCCCAGGGCGCGGCGGCCTCCCGGCTGGGCTGCGTCCTCGCCGACGACTACCGCTACACCTCCGGCAAGGCCAACGCCTACGAGCAGGTGACCTTCCTCGGCAACCACGACATGGGCCGCTTCGGGACCTTCCTGAAGCAGGACCGGCCGGGCGCCGCCGAGCAGGAGCTGCTGGGCCGCTACCGGCTCGCCAACGAGTTGATGTTCTTCTCCCGCGGCAACCCGGTGATCTACTCCGGTGACGAGCAGGGCTACACCGGCGCGGGCGGCGACAAGGACGCACGTCAGCCGCTGTTCGCGTCGAAGACCGCCGACTACCTGGACGACGACCAGCTGGGAACGGCGCGCACGCACGCCAGCGACGCCTACGATCCGGAGCACCCTCTCTACAAGGAGATCAGTGCTCTCTCGAAGCTGACGAAGGCCCACCCGGCACTGCGCGACGGCATTCAGAGTGAACGATTCTCCGACGGCTCCGTCTACGCCTTCGCCCGTACCGACGCCCGCACCCGCACCGAGTACCTGGTCGCAGCCAACAACGCCGCCGAGTCCCGCACCGTGGAGATCGACGCCCCGGCCGGCACCCAGTACCGCACCCTGTACGGCGGCTCCGCGCTGATCCGCGCCTCCGCCGCGGGCAAGCTGACGGTCGTCGTCCCCGCCCTCGGCTCGGTGGTCCTGAAGGCCGTCGCCCCGCTCGCCGCCCCCACCGCCAAGCCCGCGCTGGCCCTCAAGGCCCCGGCCCCCGGCGCCACCGGCACCGTCGAGCTGTCCGCGGACGTCAGCGGCGGCGGCCTGAACCGGGTCGTCTTCGCCGCCCAGACCGGCAACGAGAAGTGGCAGGTCCTCGGCTCCGCCGACCACGCCCCCTACAAGGTCACCCAGCACATCGACGCCAAGACCCCCGCCGGGACCGCCCTGCGCTACAAGGCGGTCGTCGTCGACTCCGCCGGCCGCACCGCGAGCGCACTCGCCGGGTCCGTCACCGGTCAGGCCCCGCCCGTCGAGGCGCCCACCGCCACCCAGCGCGACTACGCGGTCGTCCACTACAACCGCCCCGACGGCGACTACACCGACTGGCGGCTCTACGCCTGGGGCGACATCGCCGAGGGCGAGGCCACGCCGTGGCCTGCCGGCCACGCCTTCACCGGACGCGACGCCTACGGCGCCTTCGCCCACGTCAAGCTCAAGCCCGGTGCCTCCTCCGTCGGTTACCTCGTCATCGACAAGGACGGCAACAAGGACGTCGCCGCCGACCGCACCATCGACGTGACGAAGACCGGAGAGATCTGGCTGGAGCAGGGCAAGGAGCCCGCCCGCACCGACCGCCCCGCGTACCCGCCGCAGGACCAGGGCAAGGCCGTCCTGCACTACCAGCGCCCCGACGGCGCGTACGACGGCTGGGGCCTGCACGTGTGGACCGGGGCAGCGACCCCGACCGACTGGTCCAAGCCGCTGCTCCCGACCCGCACCGACTCCTACGGAGCGGTCTACGAGGTCCCGCTCGCCGCCGGCGCCACCAGCCTCAGCTACATCCTGCACAAGGGCGACGAGAAGGACCTGCCCACCGACCAGTCCCTCGACCTGAAGGCCACCGGCCACGAGGTGTGGATGCTCGGCGGCCAGGAGAAGTACCTCCTGCCCCAGCCCGCAGGCTCCTCCGCCGCCCTCGACCTCACCAAGTCCCAGGCGGTGTGGCTCGACCGCGACACCGTCGCCTGGAACGCCCCCGCTGCCGCCGCCTCCGCCCAGCTCCTCGCCTCCCGCGAAGGCGCCGTCAAGGCCGAGAACGGCACCCTGACCGGCCCGGCCCAGTGGCTGCGCCTCGGCCGCTCCGAGCTGACCGCCGCCCAGAAGCAGAAGTTCCCGCACCTGGCCGCGTACGCCGCGTTCACCGTGGACCCGCGCGACCGGGACCGCGTACGGGAGGCCCTGCGCGGCCAGCTCGTCGCCTCCGCCCGCGCCGCGAACGGCGCCGTGCTCGCCGCCACCGGCGTGCAGCTCGCCGGCGTCCTCGACGACCTGTACGCGACGACCGCCGCCCTGGGCCCGGTCTTCAAGGACGGCCGTCCCACCCTCTCCGTCTGGGCCCCCACCGCCCAGCAGGTGTCCCTCGAACTCGACGGCCGCACCGTCGCCATGCGCCGCGACGACGCCACCGGCGTCTGGTCGGTGCGCGGCGAGCGCTCCTGGAGCGGGAAGCCGTACCGCTACGCGGTGACCGTCTGGGCCCCCAGCACCCGCCAGGTGGTGCGCAACCTCGTCACCGACCCCTATTCCACCGCCCTGACGGCCGACTCCACCCACAGCCTGGCCGTGGACCTGGCCGACCCCAAGCTTGCGCCGCCCGGCTGGAAGCAGCTGCGCAAGCCCGCGGCCGTCCCCTTCACCTCCGCGCAGATCCAGGAGCTGCACATCCGCGACTTCTCCGTCGCGGACCGCACCAGCGGCCACCCCGGCCAGTACCTGGCCTTCACCGACACCGCCTCGGCGGGCATGCGGCACCTGCGCGACCTGGCCGCCGCCGGCACCTCGTACGTCCACCTCCTGCCCGCCTTCGACATCGGCACCATCCCGGAGAAGGCCGCGGACCGCACCGAGCCCGCCTGCGACCTCACGGTGTACGCGCCGGACTCGCAGGAGCAGCAGGCGTGCGTGGCGGCGGCCGCCGCGAAGGACTCCTACAACTGGGGCTACGACCCGCTGCACTACACCGTCCCCGAGGGCAGCTACGCCAGCGACCCGAACGGCACCGCCCGCACCGTCGAGTTCCGCAGGATGGTCCAGTCCCTGAACGGGTCCGGGCTGCGCACGGTGATGGACGTCGTCTACAACCACACGGTCGCCGCCGGGCAGTCGGACAAGTCGGTCCTCGACCGGATCGTCCCCGGCTACTACCAGCGCCTGCTGGCCGACGGCAGCGTCGCCACCTCCACCTGCTGCGCCAACACCGCCCCCGAGAACGCCATGATGGGCCGCCTCGTCGTGGACTCCGTCGTCACCTGGGCGAAGGAGTACAAGGTCGACGGCTTCCGCTTCGACCTGATGGGCCACCACCCGAAGGCCAACATCCTGGCGGTTCGCGCCGCGCTGGACGCCCTGACGCCCGCCAAGGACGGCGTGGACGGCAAGAAGATCGTCCTCTACGGGGAGGGCTGGAACTTCGGTGAGATCGCCGACGACGCCCGCTTCGTCCAGGCCACGCAGAAGAACATGGCCGGGACCGGCATCGCCACCTTCTCCGACCGGGCGCGCGACGCGGTCCGCGGCGGCGGCCCCTTCGACGAGGACCCGCGCGTCCAGGGCTTCGCTTCGGGCCTGTTCACCGAGCCCAACGGCTCGCCCGCCAACGGCACCCCGGCCGAGCAGAGGGCCCGCCTCCTGCACGCCCAGGACCTGATCAAGGTCGGCCTCTCCGGCAACCTCGCCTCGTACGCCTTCACCGACACCTCCGGGCGCCGCGTCAAGGGCTCCGAGGTGGACTACAACGGCTCCCCGGCCGGCTACGCGGCCGCCCCCGGCGACGCCCTCGCCTACGCGGACGCCCACGACAACGAGACCCTCGCCGACGCCCTGACCTTCAAGCTCCCGCCCGCCACCGCCAACCGCGACAAGGCCCGCATGCAGGTGCTGGCCATGGCGACGGCCACCCTCTCCCAGGGCCCGGCGCTCTCCCAGGCCGGCACCGACCTGCTGCGCTCCAAGTCCCTGGACCGCAACTCCTACGACAGCGGCGACTGGTTCAACGCCATCCAGTGGGACTGCCGCGCCGGCAACGGCTTCGGCCGCGGCCTGCCCCCGGCCGCCGACAACGCCCCGAAGTGGCCCTACGCGAAGCCCCTGCTGACGGGACCGGCGCCCACCTGCACCGACATCACCGCCACCGCGGCGGCCCACCGCGACCTGCTGAAGATCCGCACCACCGAGCCGGAGTTCGCCCTCACCACGGCCGAGGCCGTCCAGTCCCGCATGGGCTTCCCGCTCTCGGGCCGGGAGGAGACCCCGGGCGTGATCACCATGACCCTGGGCGACCTGGTGGTGGTCTTCAACGCCACCCCCACCGCCCAGCCCCAGCGCGTCACCGCCCTCGCGGGTACCGCCTACCGCCTGCACCCGGTGCAGGCGGCGGGCTCCGACGCCACGGTCAAGCAGTCCGCCTACGACGTGACGACAGGAGAGTTCACCGTCCCCGCCCGCACCGTCTCCGTCTTCACACGACGGTGAGCCGGTCGAGCCGCTTCTCCAGCAGGATCACCCCGTAGGTCCTGCCGTCCTCCCCCCGCTTGTCGGGGAGTTCCCCGACCACCCGGTAGCCCGCGTCCACGTAGTACGCGAGCAGCCGGGGGTTGGTGGAGACGCAGTCCAGTCGTGCCCGCTCCCGCCCGGTCCTGGCCGTCCGCCGCTCGGCATGTTCGAGCAGCCGGCGGCCGGCCCCGGCGGGGGCGGACTCGCGCGACACCATCAGCCGGTGCACGTAGCCCGCCACGGGCGGCTGGATCCCCCAGGCCTCCTCGTCGGACCACCACAACTCGTAGGCCCCGCACACCCGGCCGTCGGCGTCGCCGGCGAGCCACACCTCTCCGTCGTGCATCTTCGACCGGAAGTGCGCGGCGTCCTTGTCGCCGGGCTTCCACTGCTCGATCCCGTGCTTCTGCATCCAGCGGGCGGCCTCGTCGTACAGCCGCACCAGCGTCCCGGCGTCCTTCTCCACGGCCGGCCGGAACAAGATCCCGTCGTCAATGATCACGCGGGCATTATCGGGGATCGCCGCCGGTTGTGATCATGGGAGGGCGCGGTTTGCGCGCCCTGTCACAAAGCGGGGGCCGCGTCGCCCGGAACGAGCCCGACCAGCCGCCCGACCAGGTCCCCGAAGGGCCCGTCGGCGGGCTCGCCGGCCAGGATCCGGACGAGGATCCCCGCCATCTCCGCGTCGTACGCGGCGCTCACCGCGGCCAGCGCCGCGAAGTCGTGCACCAGCTGCAGCTCCAGCTCGCCCCGCGGGATCCTGCGCCCGTCCAGCCAGATCAGCGCGGTGGACTCGGCGAGCGAGACCCAGGAGCGCACCACCAGCTCCAGCCGGGCCGGCACCTCGTCGAGCCCGATCCCCAGGTGCGTGAGGATCTGCTCGTACGCCGCCTGCCGGACCTCGTCGATCATCGCGTTGGCGCGGCTGCTACCGGCCGCCGGACCGCCCCGCATCAGAGCCGAGAAGCCCGGCCCGTGGTCCTCGACGAAGGCGAAGAACCGCCCCATCACCCGCAGCAGGCGCGCCCCGAGCGGCCCTTCGTGCGGCTCCACGAACCGCAGCGCCAGCTCGTCGGCGGCCCGCCGCAGCGCCGCCTCGTACAGGCTGAGCTTGCCGGGGAAGTAGTGGTAGACCAGCGGCCGGGATATCCCCGCGGCCGCCGCGATCTCGTCGATCGACACGTCGTCGGGGGACCGGTGGCTGAACAGCTCCAGGGCAACCCCGATCAGCTGTTGCCGCCGCTCCTCGACACCCATCCTGCGCCGTACTCCGGTCGTCATGCGGACACCCTACTGGGGAGCGTTCACAGGTCCAGGGCGAGGCGGTCCCCCTTCGCGCGCGAGACGCACAGCAGCATCGACTCCCCGCGCTCCTGGTCCGTGAGCAGGTCGTCGCGGTGGTCCACCTCGCCCGCGAGGACCCGGTGTTGGCAGGTCCCGCAGAATCCCTGCTCGCACGAGTACGGGGTGTCCGGCAGCTCCCGGCGCACCGCGGCGAGCGTGCTCTCCTGCGGGCCGACCTCGACGACCCGTCCCGAGCGGCGCAGTTCGACGGTGAAGGCCCGCGCCGGACCGGGCGCCGCCGAGGGCGCGAAGCGCTCCAGGTGCACGGCCGCCGGGTCCTTGGCCGCCGCCGTCACGGCCTGCATCAGGGGCTCCGGGCCGCAGCAGTAGACCAGGGTGCCGGGCGCCGCCTCGGCGAGCGGGGCCAGGTCGGGCAGGCCCACCTCGTCCTCGGGGTGGACCGTGACCCGGTCCCCGTAGGCCGCGAGGTCGTCCAGGAAGGGCATCGAGTCGAGGGAGCGGCCTCCGTACAGGAGGGTCCAGTCGGCGCCCGCCCCGGTGGCGGCGCGGAGCATCGGCAGGATGGGGGTGATGCCGATGCCGCCCGCGACGAACGCGTACGACGGGGCCGGCAGCAGCTCGAAGCGGTTGCGCGGGGGCCGCAGTTCCAGCTCCGCGCCCTCGACGAGCTGAGCGTGCGCCTCCCGGGAGCCGCCGCGGCCGTCCTCGACCAGCCGGATCGCGATCCGGTAGCGGCCCGCGTCCGCCGGGTCGCCGCACAGCGAGTACTGGCGGACCAGGCCCGAGGGCAGGGTGACGTCCACGTGCGCGCCGGGTGTCCAGGCGGGCAGCTCGGGGGATTCCAGGGTCAGTTCCAGCACGTCCTGCGCCGGCTGCGTACGGGAGACGATCAGCGCGCGCAGTGCGCGGCGCGGGGAGTGGCCCGAGACCGGCACCTCCAGGGCCGGCAGGGGCCACAGCGGGGAGTCGCCGATGCGGCGGTTCAGGGCCCGGCGGGCCGCCCAGGCCGCACCCGCGACCGCCGTGGCCGTCGTGACGGCGAGGGCGCGCCTCATGCCCGCACCCCGCCGCCCGCGCCGGGGGAGGAGGCCAGGTAGGCCACCGCCCGGGCCGTCGAGCCCTCCTGCGAGGGGTGGTACGTACGGGAGAGGTACTTCGGTATGGACTTCAGCATGGAGCCCGTCGAGGGGAGCACCCCCTGCTGCCCGGCCATGAAGAACTGCCCGAAGGAGGCCTTGCCGTCCACGAGATGGGGGTCGTTCTCCATGAAGAAGCGGACACCGCGCTGCCACAGGAAGACCAGGGCGGTGAAGGCGGTCGCCCACGTCCGGGCCCGGCGGCGGTAGCCGCCGTCGACGTGCATGAAGAGGTCGAAGGCGACCGAGCGGTGCTCGACCTCCTCCGCGCCGTGCCAGCGCAGCAGGTCCAGCATGGTCGGGTCGGCGCCGCGCCGGTCGAGTTCGTCGGCGCCCAGCACCCAGTCGCCCAGGAACGCCGTGTAGTGCTCGATCGCCGCGATCATCGCGACCCGCTCCATCAGCCACCAGTGCCGGGCCCGGCCCGGCGGCAGGGTGCGGTCGCCGAGCAGTTTCTCGAACAGCCAGTCCACCTGGGCGGTGTAGGGGGTCGGGTCGAGACCCAGGCGCTTCAGGTGGGGGAGGACGTCGTCGTGGGCGGCGGCGTGCATGGCCTCCTGGCCGATGAAGCCGACGACGTCCTCCCGCAGACGCTCGTCCTCGATGTACGGCAGCGCCTGCTTGTAGACGTGCACGAACCACCGCTCACCGGCGGGCAGCAGCAGGTGCAGCACATTGATCATGTGGCCGGCGAAGGGTTCGCCGGGCAGCCAGTGGAGCGGGGTGTCCTCCCAGCCGAAGGACACGTTCCGGGGCCTGAGGTCCACGTGTTCCGACGCCACGGGGGCGGGCGCGAGCGGCGTATTAGACATGGCGTCAATGTACTGATGGGTACAGGGAGTGAGAAGACCCTTGCGCCGACTTCTCGCGCCCGTCGCGATGTGGCGTCGTCCGGGGCGGTCAGCGGCCGGTGCTGCCGCTCGCGAGCGCCCATTCGCGGTTCAGGGCGCCGAGCGGGATCTTGCGCTCGAAGGCGGGGGTGCCGAACAGGGACAGCTGGAGCTGGAGCTGCCCGCTCAGGTCGAACCCGCCGTACAGCGCCCAGGCGCCGTTGACGGAGGCCTTGCCGTCGCTGGACGCGGTCGCCTTGACGTCGGCCTCGCCGCGCAGGTACGGGGCGAAGTCGCCGGTGACGCCGACGGCGCCGTAGAGGCCGACGGACGCCTCGGCGCCGAGTGCGCCCTTGACCTTCCCGGCGGCGGTGACGGTCGCCTGGACCGGGGTGCTCTTCACGTTCGACGCGCTGACCGGGGTCCAGCCCTTGCCGAAGGCGTAGCTGCCGCCGACCTTGAAGTCGCCCTTGACGTCCTGCTGGACGTCGAGGGTGACCTTGCCGTCGGCCTCCACCTGGATGTAGCAGGTCAGGCCGAGGTTGACGACGACCGGAACCGGGCCGACCTGGATGACCGGGGAGCTGTGCAGCTTGGCGAAGGGGATCCGCTTGGGTGCCCCGGTGCTCGCGGCGGCGCGGCCCTGGAGCTTCCACTGCGAGGACCAGTCGCCGCTCATCCCGAGGAAGGCGCCGCGCGGACCGGCGCCGCCGCCCTGGGTGCCGTCGTACTGGAACTCGACCTGCGGGGCGAGCTGGACGAAGCCGGAGACGGAGGCGCCGGCCGAGGCGGGCGCGTCCGGGGCGGTGTCGACGGAGGCGTTCACGTCGAGCCGGAGGTTCCCGAGCGGCAGCTTGGCGCCCTCGGGGCCGAACTTCAGGCCGTCGCCCTTGGCCCAGGAGAAGGTGACGCCCTTCATCAGGGGCTCGACGACGACCGTCGAGGGGTCGACGGGGACCTTGCCGTCGGCCTTGTCGTCGTTGAGGACGGCGGCCAGCGTCGTGGAGGCGGTCTTGACCTCGGTGCCGCGGTCGGTCTTGCCGACGACCTCGGTGACCTTGGCGAGCAGGCCGTTCGGGGCGCCGGGCGCCGGGGCGCTGGCTATGACGTCGCCCGCCGCGACGGGCTTGTCGGCCTCGGGCGACTTGTCCGGCGAGGGTGCCTGGGAGGGGCCCTTGGGCGGGGCCTTGGCTATGACGGCCCGTCCGGTCGCGGCGTCGTACGAGGCGACCTTCAGCGTGGACTTCTCGGTCCTGCCCTTCGAGCCGCCCCGGGCGACGGCCGCCGGGGTGGGCTCGCCCTGGGGCGCGGCAGCCACGTCCAGCTGCTGCGAGCCGCTGTCGGCGGACGGTGTGAGGGGGGCGGGGGCGGCCGGTTCGGCGGCGCCGGTGTGGGAGCTCGATCCGCAGCCGGTGGCCGCGAGGCTGAGGGCGGTCAGGCCGGGGAGCAGGAGTCGTCGGGCGAGCATGCGCACGTGGTGTGACCTTCAAGCGGGTGAGGGGTGTGGGGGATTACCGATCGGTAACCGGAATCCGATCATGCCATGTGCGCACTACGGCCGTCATGTCCGGATCTCGCCAACTCCTCGACCAGGCAAGGAGGTTGAACTTTTGACCGCCTGTCGGGCGACCCTTGCGGCAGCTTCTCGCCAACTTGGCGCAGGTGCTTAGCGGAATGTTTACTCGCTCTTTTGGATCGTTTCACCGAGCGTGGTGACCGCCAGGTATGTGCATGCGCGCTTCATCTGTGTGGACGGAGGCTCTGTGACGCAGAGCGAGCGTGGATGGCCTGCGGCGGATGAGGTGCTGCGCGGGATTCGTCGTGACCGACTTCAGGTCAGCCCTTTGAACGTTGTTGACCTTCTCGAGTGCGGTCATGAAGGCTGATCAAGCAAATCACCAACGCAACACGACTCGATGAGGGGGAAGATCGTGAAGAACATGCGACGCATCGGTGCCATGGGTGCCGCCGCCGCGGTGCTGGGCGGACTCGTGATGGTCGGCGGAGGTGCCACGGTGGCCCAGGCCGACACCCGCTGCGACTGGGGTTCGGTCTACATCAATGGCAACCCCGGTGCTGAGCCTGGCAGTTGGGCCTCCGGTCACAGCCACCGCACCGGAAACCACTACGTGGGCGCCTACGCCAACGGTCTGGTGGACTGGTACGCCGACAACAACGGCGGCGATGATGGCGACACGGCAGACACCTACTTCGGTACGCGCGCCTGCTGATTCAGTTCGTTGACCGACCCGCTGTTCCCTGTGCAGAAGTAATTCCCGCAGGGAGCGGCGGGTTCCCGCGCTACCGGAGGCGAGCAAGTATGCGTCGTTCCCCCACCCTCTTACTGGCGACGGCGGCCCTCGGCGTGCTGACGCTCGCAGGCTGTGCCACCACCGAGGACAAGTCCGCAGATTCCGCTCCGGCCACCGGGCAGCCGTCCGGCCCGCCGCCGGCGGACCCCTTCAAGAACCTGCCGCAGGGCACTCCGGTCGCCTTCAAGGACCTCAAGGCCGGTATGTGTTCCAACCACCGGGGAGACGTCCAGTCGGACCAGACCGTCGGCACCGTGGACTGCGGGACCCCCCACTTCTTCGAGGTCGTCTCCCAGGTGACGCTGCCGGACGCCGAGGGTGCGGAATTCCCGGGCGACCGGGGCGTGATGGACCGGATGCGTACCGCCTGCGAGCCGCAACTCGCGCCGGTGATCGGATCCCAGCGCGGCGCCCTCATCAGCCTCTACCTGGCCCCCATGAACAAGAAGTCCTGGGACGCGGGCAACCGGCTCGGGCACTGCGGAATCGCCTACGCCACCCCCAGGACCGGCACCGTCGCCGAGGCCGGCGGCCAGAGGTGAGCACGACCGCGACCGTGAACGGGGGAGAGGCGCCCGAGGTCCTCGTCCGCTTCGACCAGGTCTTCAAGTCGTTCCGGACCTCGCGCGGGCGGCGGCAGACCGCGCTCGACGGGTTCTCCATGTCCATCCCGAAGGGAGCCGTCGTCGGGCTGCTGGGGCCCAACGGATCGGGCAAGACCACGGCGCTCAAGGCGCTCCTGGGCCTCGTCCGCCCCGACCGGGGAACGATCACCGCCTTCGGCCGGGAGCTTCCGGCCGAACAGCGTTTCGTCGCCCGCCGGATGGGGGCCCTGATCGAGGGGCCGGCCTTCACCGGCTCGCTCACCGGCGAACACAACCTGCGCCTTCTCGCCGAACTGCACGGCGCCGGCCGCGACGAGGTCGCGGACGTGCTCGACCTCGTCGGCCTGGACAGGGCCGCCAGGCGCTCGTATTCCGGGTACTCCCTCGGCATGAAGCAACGGCTCGGGGTCGCGGCCGCGCTCATCTCCCAGCCCGACCTCCTGGTCCTGGACGAGCCGATGAACGGCCTGGATCCGGAAGCCGTCCGGCACATGCGCGAACTGCTGAAGCGGCTCAGGGACGAGCGCGGCATGACCGTCGTCGTCTCCTCGCACATCCTGGCCGAGGTGGAACTCGTCAGCGACTGGGTCACGATCGTCCGCAACGGCCGCGTCATCTGCGACGCGAGCGTTCCGGAACTCCTCGGCCGGGGCACCTCACGCCTGGTCGTACGGGTCCACGATGCCGCGACGGCGCAGTCCGTCCTGGCCGAGCACGGGTACGAGGCCGTTGCCGCCGTCGGCACCACCGGCGCCGAGCTCCAGGTCGAGCCGTCCCCCGGCCGTCCGACCCCCTCCGACGGCTCGGACGTACTCCGGCTGCTCACCGACCGGGCCGTCTACCCGCGCGAGCTGATCGTGGAGTCGGCGTCCCTTGAGGACATCTACGTCGCCGCCGTCCGCGCGGCGGATGCCGCCACGACGGGCCGGGAGACGCGGCATGGCGACTGACGGCGCACCCCTGCCCTGGGGCCGGCTGGCCCGGGCCGAACTGATGCGGCTGAGGGCGCCGCGCGCCATGCGGCACGCGGGGATCGCCCTGCCTTTGGCCGTCCTCGCGTTCGGGCTGTCCAAACTGCTGCTCCACGACCGTGACACCGCGACCGCATGGCGCACCGCCGAAGAGCGGTACGCCACCTTCCTCGCCGACGCCCAGACCTATGGACTGCCCGTCGGGTCCGGCCTCAGCGCGAGGAACTACTTCCAGGACCCGCGGTACCTCATGGACACCATGTCCTTCGGCGACCTGCGCACCGTCGTCACCGCCCTGGCCGCCGCCGCCGTGGTCTTCGGCATGGTCGCCGGAGGCGCCGACTGGTCCTCGCGCGTCATGCTCACCCTCGCGGCGGCCGAGCCCCGCCGATTCCGGCTCTTCGCCACCCGGGCCCTGCTCGTCGCCGGCCTGTCGATGGCCGTCACCGCGGCCGCCGGGCTGCTCCTCGTGCCCCTGCTCCTGCTCGCCGCACTCACCCGGGGCAGCACGACGGGCCTCGACGGCGTCTACTGGGCGGCCCTGGCCAGCCAGTACGCGCGGGGGGTGCTCCTCGTGGGACTGCTCTGCCTGCTCGGCTACGGCCTGGCCATGCTGACGCGCAAAGCGTCCGTCGCGCTGGCCATCGGGTTCCTCTACCTGGCCGGTGCGGACCAGATCTTCGCCGGCCGCGGGCCGCGAGGCGCCGAGTACGCCATGGACGGGCTGGTCTTCGCCGTGCTCAACGAGAAACCCGTGGTCCCCCTGGCCGAGTCCGACTGCATCGCGGGACCCGGCTGCGAGGCGGTCCATGTCGACCTCACCGCCGCGGACGGGTTCCTGGGCGTACTGATCTATCTCGTACCGGTGCTGCTGATGGCCCTGTGGCGCTTCACCCGAACGGACATCACCTGATGACGACGGCAGCCCTACCCCCGGCCGGGCGCCCGGCCACCGGGCCCCACGCGGACCGATCGGGGCCCCGACCCCTGCGCCGGCTCGTCCGCTCGGAGCTGCGCCGGATCCTCAGCCCCAAACCGGTGCGCTGGGCCCTGTACGCGCTGCCGCTCCTCCTCGGCGCGTTCGCTCTCGCCGCGTACCTCGGCCACGACACCGACATGGCCACCGCGTGGCGCGAGGCGGAGGCGGCCTACCGGCAGTACACCGCGGAGGCCGCCCGACGGCCGGGCACCGGTGGGCCGCTGTCGGCGCAGTACTTCTTCGACGACCCGCGCTACCAGCTGACCAAAGCATCGTTCGTGGACCTGCGGACCGTGCTGTCAGGCGTTGCGGTGGCGGCCCTGGCCTTCGGCCTCGTGAGCGGAGGCACGGACTGGTCCTCCCGCGTCATCCTCAACCTGGTCGCCGCCGAGCCCCGCCGGGCCCGCCTGTTCGTCACCCGTGGTGTTCTCGTCGCCGCCGTCGCAGGGGTGACCGCTCTGGCCACCTCGGCCGTCCTCGTGCCGCTGCTCCTGGTGACAGCCCACCTGAGGGGCACCACCGCCGACGCCGACGCACACTTCTGGACCGCATTGGTCGTCATCGTGCTGAGAGGTGCGGCCTTCGTCGCACTGGTGGCCCTGCTGGGCTACTGCCTGGCCATGCTGACCCGCAGCCTGACCGTGGCATTCGGGATCGCGCTGGCCTACCTCGTCCTGGCCGAACGGCTCGTACGGGACTACGTGCCCTCACTGACGGAATACCACTTCTCCGGCATCACCTTCGCCGTCCTCAACGAGCGCCTCCTGATGCTGAGCGACAAGACCGAGTGCGTCGGCGAGATCGCCTGCGCAGCGATGCGGGAAGGGACCCCCGCGACCCATGCCTTCCTGGCGCTGGGGCTCTACCTCCTGCCCGTGGCCGCGGCCGCCCTGTGGAGGTTCACCCGCACGGACATCGGCTGAGGCCGTTCGGGACACCGGCCCCGCCGTCAGCGCAGTACGCCCGCCTTGGTCCCGTCCGTCAGGCGGCCCGTCAGGTCGACCTGGGCGCCGGCCGGGGCCTTGACCGCCAGCCGGTTGCCGTTCGCCGAGCCGTTCACCCCGCCGCCCGAGACCGACAGCGAGGCGAACTGCGCGCTGCCCGCGGCCAGGACGTACCACTGGCCCGCCCGCGACTTCCACAGCACGCCCGCCAGCACCCGCGGCTCCCGGGGCCCGCACGCCGCGGCCCCTTCCGCGGCCGCCGCCTGGGCCGCCGCGGCCGAGCCCGGCGCCAGGAACTGGGCCTGCACGCGGTCCGCCGCGCCCTGCCACGTCTCGGCCCGCGTGCACAGCCAGGTCGCCGTCCCGTCGCCCTCCGGCAGCGGCTGCTTCGCGTACGTCCAGGAGTTGACCGTACGGACCCCGTGCGAGCGCACCGAGGGCAGCAGGCAGGCGATCCTCGACCAGTCCGCGAGCTCCGCTGCCTCCGTCACGTTCCGCTCGGCACCCGGCGCCCCCGAGGTGAGCCGGGCCGGGGTCAGCTCGCCCAGGTCGGTGATCAGCCGGGTGGCGCCGTCCCCGGTCAGGGACAGGGCGTTCCAGCTGGTGCAGTCGCCCGTGGGAGCCGGTCCGGGCACCGGCGGGGTGACCCCGTCCTGCGTCGTCTTCAGCACCGCCGGCGGGCCGCCGGGCTTGAGCAGGTCCCGAAGGGCCACCCCCGTCACCCAGGGCGCCACCAGGTAGCGGACGTTGCCGTCCACCCGGCTGACGACCAGCGCGGTCGCGGTGTCCGCCGAGGCGCCGTCGGTCCGGGCGAAGTCCAGGGCCGCGCCCGCGGAACCGGAGCGCGGTTCGGCGTAGCGGACCACGCGCAGGCCGTCGTACAGCAGGACCACCACGGCCTGGTCGACGGCGCCCGCGAACAGCAGCTGCGCCGGTCCCATCGGCGGCCCGGACGGGGTCCCCGGGGTGGCCGAGACGACCACGGACGAGCCGGGCCGCGCCCAGACGGCCAGCGCCCGGCGCAGCAGAGCCGTGTCGTCCGCGCGGTCCCCGCGGGCCGGCCAGGTGGAGAAGTCCGTACGGGAGGACGTGTGCCAGAGCGCGGGCGCGACCCGGACCAGCTTGGCCGGATCCAGGGCCTGTTCGGCCACGGCGTTGCGCGCGTAGGGCGGCGCGGCGGCCCCGTCCGAGCCCCAGCCCCCGCCGGGCAGCGCGAGCAGCGCCCCGCACACGGCGAGGGCGGCCCCGGCGGCCAGCGCGGCCCGCGTCAGGCGCCGGCGCCGCAGCAGGTCGGTGGGCCGGGCCTGGAGCACGCACGGGTCGAACTCGGGGGAGGCGAACAGCGCGTCGTTCGCCGGATCACCGGACTCCCGGGCCGCGGCGGCCGGGTCCGGGACGCCGGCCTCGTCGAGGACCCGGAGCACCTCCGGCTCGGGCAGCCGCTCCAGGGCGCGCAGTACGCAGGCGGCCCGGCCGGGACCGTCCAGGGTGGCCAGCCACTGGTCGAGGGCGAGCTCCTCGGCCCCGCCCGAGCGGGGGAACAGCCGCAGGCCCCACACCTGGGGCAGCGCCGGCGGGAGCTGCGCGCGCCGGGGCAGCGCCCGGAACGTCAGCGGGAGCCCCGCCTCCAGCGCCGCGCGGAGCACCCGCAGCCGGACGTACGCGTACCCGGAGTCGTCCGGGCCGCCCCGCTGCCCCGGGACCCCGCCCTGCACGGCGGCGACGCCCGCCGCCGCGTCCCGCCGCCCGCGCGGCAGCGCCCGCTGGACCAGCGAGTGGGCGGTGAGCACCCGCCGGTTGCGGCCGAGGGCGGGGGGCAGCACCAGATAGGCGAGCCGCACCAGCCGCGGGTAGTGCTCGACGATGGCGGCCTCGGCCTGCTCGACGTCGGGCGGCACGGGGGCCACGGGAGGCTGGGGGCGGGTGGCGGTATCCGGCGCAGTCACGTTCAGCAGAACGAGCGAATCGTCGGATGGTCACCCGTCCGCGTCCCCCGGGCGGGGACTCAGCCCACGAGACGGGCGCGGAGCGCCTCGACCGTTTCGTCCGCGACGCCGAGGCCCTCGCGCACGTACTTCTCCATGGAGCCGTAGCGCGTCTCGACCTCGTCGAGGGCGGCCTCCAGGTAGGAGGGGAAGACCCCGATCAGCGCGAGCGCGATGTCCGGGTTGCCGCCGGCCGCCGTGAAGCCCTCGATCATCGGGGCGAAGGCCTGCTTGACCGCCGGGTTCACGGACAGGTATTCGGCCATCAGAGTGTCGTCGTCCGCGCCGAGCAGCGCCAGGACGACGGTCGCACCCCAGCCGGTGCGGTCCTTGCCGGCCGTGCAGTGGAACAGCAGCGGGCCCGCCTGCGGGTCGGCGGCCTCGGTCAGCAGCATGCGGTACGCGGCCTGCGCGGAACCGGAGTGCACGAAGGACCGGTAGGTGTCGGCGAACAGGGCCTGCGCCTTGCCGCCGCCCAGGTGCTCCTCGGCCACCGCCGGGTCGGAGAGCAGGTCCTTGAGCTGCGCGGCGGCGGGCTTCTTGCCGGCCTCCCGCAGCTTGTCCGCGAGGACGTCGGCGACCAGGAGCCGGGCCCCGGCCGGTATGCGGTCGGGGTGGTCGGCGCGCTCCGCGTCGGTGCGGAGGTCGATGACCGTACGCACGCCCAACGCCGCCACCACCGGGTCGGCGTCGAGGTCGAGCCGGTCGAGCTGGCCGGAGCGCAGGACCAGGCCGGGGCGGACGGTGCGGCCGCCGGAGAGCGGGGTGCCTCCGAGGTCGCGGAGGTTGGCGACGGTGGTGGAGGGGGTGGCGGTCATCGTGGCGGCTCCAGCGGTGTTCGAGTCACTCGTGTCGTGCGGCGGTCTGTTGATCCGGTGATCCGGTCATGCCGTCATGCGGTCATGCGGTCATCCGGTCATGCCGTCATCCGGTCATGCGATCGTGGGGCGATTCAGGTAATTTTCTGACGGTTTGCGCCAGAAAGGCAATCGAGGGCCAGCGAGACGCCCATGCCGATCCCGAGCGCCGCGAGGTGCCCGGCGTCGGTGAAGGTCCGGCCGCGCTTCAGTACGGGCGCCGTCGCGAGCGCCAGCAGGCCGACCCGGGCGGCCGTGCGGACGGGCCCGCGCGGCAGGGCGGAGGTCAGCGTGCCGAGGACGGCGTTGAACCCGTAGCTCGTCCCCACGTCCATGGCGCGGCGGGTTGCGGAATCGGTCGTCCTGCGCAGCGCGCCGTACACCAGGAGGGTCGCCGAGGCGTGCCCGAACAGGAACACCGCGGCCGTCCACCAGGCCCCGTACGCGTATTCGGCGTAGCCGAGCACCGCGACCAGCAGCAGCGCGTACGGCAGGGGCATCGGTTCCTCGACGACGAGAGCGCTGCTCAGCAGGGTCTCCCAGCGCCCGGCGGCTAGGTTGTCGACATTCGTCGAGCAGCCCCGGAGCAGCCGCTCCCGATCGGCCGGTCCGGTGCGCTCCAGCGCGTACGCCCCGAGCTGGACCCCGCCGGCGTACACCGCTCCCCATGGAATTGGATTCACCTGCTCATGATCGGATAAGCCCCTGGCGGAAACCAAGGGGCATCGTGCGAACATGTCCCGGCCATGTTCGAATCCTTCGCGCCACTGCGCGCCACGCGAGCCGCAATATTCGCGGCGATGTGCGTCGTGCTGGGCGCGGTGGGGCATTCGTACATGTCCGGCATGGATGTTCCCTTTCTTGGTCTTCTGAGTGCTTTCGCGGTGACCGCCGTCCTCGCGTGGCTCCTCGCCGGACGACGGCGCGGACCCGTGGGCATCACCGCCGCGGTGCTCGCCGTACAGGGCGTGCTGCACCTCGTCTTCTCCGGCAGTCAGGCGGCCGAGTCCGCCTCCGGGCCCGCCGCGATGCGGGGGCACCACCACGTGCCCGCCGCCGAGGCCGCCGGCGCGGCCGACATGGCGACCGTGGCGGACATGGCCGGCACGGCCTCCCACGGCGGCGCCGGGATGATCGCCGCGCACGCGCTCGCCGGGCTGGTCTGCGCCGCCTGGCTGGCGCGCGGCGAGGCCGCCGTCTTCCGGGTGGCCCGCGTCCTGGGCGCCGCCGCGCTCCACGCCGCCCGGCCGCTCGCCCGCGCACTCGACCTGGTGCGGGCCCGGGTCGCCGCCGTACCGGCCCCGCCCGTCTTCCGCGCCCCGTACCGGCGGCCGCGCCGGCTGCGCGGAGCGGTCCACGCCCACGCCGTGGTGCGCCGAGGGCCGCCCCGGAGCGCCAGTGCCCACCGCTCCACGGCCCCCGGCCGTCCTGCCCGCGCCTGATCCGGCGCACCTCCACGGCACCCGTGCGAGGGGAGGCGAGACCTGGGGCCGCCGTCCCCATGCCTTCGCCAACACCTAGGACCCACATGTCCCTTGAAGAGGTTCAGGACGTCCGCACCCCGGACGCCACTCCGGACGCCACTCCGGACGCCACTGCGGATGCCACCCCGGACTCCGACCCGCCCGCCACCTCCAAGAGCCGCAGCGGCGGCTGGGCCGCCGTACGCCCGCTGCTCCTGCGCATGCACTTCTACGCGGGCCTCCTCATCGCCCCGCTGCTGTTCCTCGCCGCCGCCACCGGGCTGCTGTACGCCGCCTCCTGGCAGGCCGAGAAGATCGTCTACGCCGACGAGCTGACCGTCGCCCGCGTCGGCGACGGAGCCCTGCCGCTCAGCGCCCAGGTCGAGGCGGCCAAGGGTGCCGCACCCGAGGGCGAGGTCGTGTCCGTGTGGCCGGGCCCCGACGCCGAGGCCACCACCCGGGTGATCATGGAGAGGTCGGGCCTCGCGGAGGGCGAGACCCTCACCGTGTTCGTCGACCCGTACACCGCCGAGGTGCGCGGGCAGCTCACCACCGTCGGCGACGCGCTGCCGCTGCGGGCCTGGCTGAGCACCTTCCACTCCAACCTCCAGCTCGGGGAGTTCGGCCGCAACTACAGCGAGATGGCCGCCAGCTGGATGTGGGTGGTCGCGCTCGGCGGCCTCGCCCTGTGGATCGGCCGCCGTCGCAAGCGCAAGGCGCAGCTCGTCCTCCCGGACCGGGGGGCCACCGGTCGGCGCCGGACCCTGTCGTGGCACGGAGTCGTCGGCCTGTGGTCCGTCGCCGGACTCGTCGTGCTCTCCGCCACCGGCCTGACCTGGTCGAAGTACGCCGGTGAGAACATCGGGCAGCTCCAGGACGGCCTCGGCGGGGCCACCCCGGCCGTCTCGGCGAAGCTGAACCCCGGTACGGACGCCGGCGGCGCCGACGAGCACGCGGGCCACACCATGCCCGAGGGTACGCAGATGCCCCCGCCCGCCCCCACCGCCGATGTCGGCCTCGACCGGGCGGTGGCCGCCGCCCGCGACGCCGGTGTCACGGAGGCGATCCGCGTGACCCTGCCCGCCCAGGGCAAGGGGTACGTCATCAAGGAGCAGGACAAGCAGGTGCCGGTGCACTTCGACGCCGTCGCCGTCGACCCCGCCGACGCCCGGATCATGGACGAACTCCGCTTCGCCGACTACCCCGTGCTCGCCAAGATGACCCGCTTCGGCATCGACCTGCACATGGGCCAGACCTTCGGGCTCGTCAACCAGATCGTGCTCGCCGCGCTGGCCGTCGGCCTGATGTTCCTCGTCTTCTGGGGCTACCGCATGTGGTGGCTGCGGAGGCCGACGAAGGACCGCAAGCTCTCGGTCGGCCGCGCGCAGCCGCGCGGAGCCTGGCGGAAGCTGCCCGTGACCGTGCTGCTGCCGCTGGCCGCGGTGACCGCGCTGGTGGGCTGGTTCATCCCGCTGCTGGGCATCAGCCTGGTCGTCTTCCTCGCGGTGGACCTGCTGTTCGGTTTCGTGGCACGCCGCCGGGCTGCGGCCGCGGCCGCGTAGTGCCGCTCCGGTGAAAGCGGTGGGCCCGTACTCCGTGAAGGAGTACGGGCCCACCGTCGTTCCCGGGTCGGTCAGGGGGCGTACTTGTAGCCCACCCGGCGCACCGTCTGGATGGCACCGCGGTGGGACCCGCCCAGCTTGCGCCGCAGCCGGGCGATGTGGACGTCCACGGTCCGGCCGTCGCCGACGTGGCCGTAGCCCCAGACCGTGGTGACCAGCTGGTCGCGGCTGTGCACGCGGTGCGGGTGCTGCACGAGATGGGCCAGCAGCTCGAACTCCAGGTACGTCAGGTCGAGTACGCGGCCGTCGACCTCGGCGGTGCGCTGCGCCGAGTCGATGCGGATCAGGGCGTCGCCCTGGCCGGGGGCCGTGGCCGCGGGCTCGGTGCGGGCACCGGGGACCGACTGGACCGGGGCGGCCACGGCCTGCGGGGCGAAGGCGGTCGGAGGCTGCTGGTCCGCCGGTACGAGGACCAGGTAGCCGACCATCGGCGGCTGGCCCGGCAGAGCCGGAAGGGTGTGCTGGGGTGCGGGCAGCCAAGTGGCGCCGGGCGGGAGGAAGTCCACGACCCGGGCCACCTCGTCCCGGTCCACGGCGCGCAGCCGGTGGCGGGGACTGGGCGGATAAGTGAGAGGAGAGGTCGCAGCGGAGGTCAGGGAGCGGGTGTTCGCCATGAGTGGTCAGCTCTTTCACGCGGAGTGGTCGGCAGGAGACGTACGTGCGTCGTCGATGTCGTACCGCGCAGACCGAAGGCCTCGGGGAAACCCGGAGGAGAGGTCCCGGAGGCTTTAGAGGGCCGGCGCGTTCTTCGCGCGGCAACACTCACGATCGAAGTCGTGGTCCTGACGGGACGGCCAGAACGGCTCGAGGTCGCTGCGACCTGACGAGGTGTGCGAGTGGCTGGCCATGGCCCCATTCAAGCAGAAGAGCCGCCGCCGGGGCAGGCTGCATCTCGCATCCTGGATCAATGTCTCAGGATCCGGGCCGGGCGCCAGGCAAACCGGGGCAATCCATCCGGCGGTCGGCCCCCTGCGCCAGTCCAGTCCCGTCACGCGTATCGCATCGTGGGCGACCCCGCTCCGCTGTCGTCATGGGGACGCCGTGCCACCCGGCACTGACGACGCCCGCCGGGCCTCGGGGAGGCGCGGCGGGCGTCGGTGTCGGGGGAGGCGGGGCCGTCAGACCAGGCCGTCCTTCTCCAGGCCGGTGCAGCAGGTGTCCGTGATGAGGCGGGTCACCACGTACGGGTCCACGTTCGCGTTCGGGCGGCGGTCCTCGATGTAGCCCTTGCCGTCCTTCTCCACCTGCCACGGGATGCGGACCGAGGCGCCGCGGTCCGAGACGCCGTAGCTGAACTCGTTCCACGGGGCCGTCTCGTGCAGACCCGTCAGGCGCTCGTCGATGCCGGCGCCGTAGTTCTTCACGTGGTCGAGCGGCTTGCTGCCCTCGCCCAGCGCCTCGCACGCCGAGATGATCGCGCGGTAGTCCTCGCGCATCGACTTCGTGGAGAAGTTGGTGTGCGCGCCCGCGCCGTTCCAGTCGCCCTTGACCGGCTTCGGGTTCAGCGTCGCGGAGACGTTGAAGTCCTCGGCGGTGCGGTAGAGCAGCCAGCGCGCGATCCACAGCTGGTCCGAGACCTCCAGCGGGCCCAGCGGGCCGACCTGGAACTCCCACTGGCCGGGCATGACCTCGGCGTTGATGCCGGAGATCTCCAGGCCCGCCGCCAGGCAGTGGTCCAGGTGCTTCTCGACGATCTCGCGGCCGAAGATCTCGTCCGAGCCGACGCCGCAGTAGTAGCCGCCCTGCGCGGCCGGGAAGCCGCCCACCGGGAAGCCGAGCGGACGGACGCCGTCGAAGAAGGTGTACTCCTGCTCGATGCCGAAGATCGGCTCCTGGCCGGCGAACTTCTCGGCGACCGGACGCAGCAGCGCGCGGGTGTTCGACTCGTGCGGGGTCATGTCGATGTTCAGGACCTCGCACAGCACGAGGACGTTGTCCCCGCCGCGGATCGGGTCGGGGCAGGAGAACACCGGGTTGAGCACGCGGTCGGAGGCGTGGCCCTCGGCCTGGTTGGTGCTCGATCCGTCGAAGCCCCAGATCGGCAGCTCGGCGCCGTCCGCCAGGATCTTCGTCTTGGAGCGAAGCTTCGCCGTCGGCTCGGTGCCGTCGATCCAGATGTACTCAGCCTTGTAGCTCACGGGCCCCATCCTCAGACTCTGCGGGTGCTGCTGGACGCTGCTTCATCGCTGCGGTGTTGACCGCAGCGTGCCCGCCCGCGATTTCTCTTCCGTTGCCCGTGTGTGAACCCCGTGTTACCGAGGTTTACGCCGCTGGTCGGGCGGCTTGTGCGGGTTGGCGGTCGAGCACCCGTCCGGGTGGGGCAGACTGGCCGCGTGAGCATTTCGTCTGATTTGAGCCCCGCCGGAGACCGCGCCGGAGTTCGCGCCGGAGTTCCCGCCGAGACCACCGCCCCAACTGCCGCCGGTCAGGCGCCCGCAGACCCCCGCCCCCGGGTCGGGCTGCTCGGCACCGGCCCCTGGGCGATCCGTACCCATGCCCCCGCGCTCGCCGCGCACGCCGGCTCCGAGTTCGCCGGTGTGTGGGGCCGCAGGCCCGAAGCCGCTGCGGAGCTGGCGCAGAAGTACGGCGTGAAGGTGTACGAAGACCCCGACGAGCTGTTCGCCGACTGTGACGTCGTCGCCTTCGCCCTGCCGCCCGACGTACAGGCCCCGCTCGCCGTGCGCGCGGCCGCCGCCGGCCGGCACCTGCTGCTCGACAAGCCCGTCGCGACGACGCCGCAGGACGCCCGGGCCGTCGCCGACGCCGTCGCCCGCCACCAGGTCGCCTCCGTCGTCTTCCTCACCCTGCGCTTCGCCGAGCCCACCGCCGGCTGGGTCGACGAGCAGGCCGCCCGCACCGGCTGGTTCACGGCCGCCGCGCACTGGCTCGGTGCCGTCTTCCCGCCCGACGGCACGCCCAGCGCCTACGCCGACTCGCCCTGGCGCAAGGCCAAGGGCGGACTGTGGGACGTCGGGCCGCATGCCCTGTCGGTCCTGATCCCGATCCTCGGCGACGTCACCGAGGTCAGCGCCACCCGAGGCCCCTCCGACGTCGTCCAACTGGCGCTGCGGCACGCCTCCGGCGCGGCCAGCACCGCCGTGCTCAGCCTGGGCGCCCCGCAGGCGGCCGCCGGGGTGGGGCTGGAACTGCGCGGCAGCGAGGGCGTGCACGAACTGCCCGGCTGGAGCGACGTGCCGGGCGCCTACGGGCGGGCCCTGGACGCGCTGCTCACCGCGGCCCGGACGGGCGTGCCCGATCCGCGCGGAGCGGAGTTCGGCGCCCGGCTGACGGAGATCCTGGCTCAGGCGGAGGCGCAGCTGCCTACTTGATGAGGGCGTTGGCCACGATGATGGCGAGGCCGATGGCGGCATCGGCCAGGCCGATCAGCAGCGCCCGGCCGAGCCGGTGGCCGACCCGGAGCGCCGTGAGCGAGCCCCAGCCGAACAGCAGGGCGGTGTTCAGGCCGAGTCCGCCGGCCGTGACGTCGTAGGCGTCCCAGCCGCCGAACCCGGCGGCGGTCAGCAGCAGGACGGTGGGAAGGGTGGCCACGATCAGTGGCCACTCGTTCCACAGGGCCCGGGCCAGGATCTGCCAGCGGTGCCCCCCGGCCTCCTCCCGGTGGGAGGCCATGTGGTGCGAGTAGCCGTGCGCGAGGCCGGCCGTGGCCGCCGTCACCAGGACCCAGCTGGCGTCGTAGAAGGGGGTGAAGTCCTCGCCCTCCTGGTTCAGTGCGGCCATCAGGGCGCTGGCCAGGACCGTCCCGTAGACCCCGCCGAACATCCAGTCCGCGTGCCGGTGGGACGGGTGAGACGCGTGGGACGGGCGGGTGGTCAGGCTCTCTTCCTGCGGCTGCTGCTCGGTCACGACCGGGTCCTTAAGGTGCGGTATGTCCTCTTTCGACGCTCCGGCCACCATACGAGAACGGCGTGTGGGGGCGTTGTGAAGGAGCCCGCTACCCGCCCGCCGCCCGGCGGGTCACCTCCGCCAGGGCGTCCAGGGCCTGGGTGAAGGCCGCGTCCGGGGGAGCCGCGTAGCCGACGACCAGCCCCTCGCGGGGCGGGGTCCGGTCGGCGGGATGCCGGTAGGAGGAGAGGCCGTCCAGGGCCAGCCCCGCGGCGCGGGCGGCCGCGAGCGCCCGGGCCTCGCGGCCCGGCGGGAGTTCCACCACGGCGTGCAGCCCGGCCGAGATACCCGTGACCCGCACCTCCGGGGCGCGCGCGGCCAGTACGGAGACCAGCTGGTCGCGGCGGCGCCGGTAGCGCAGGCGCATCCGCCGCACGTGCCGGTCGTACGCCCCGCAGTCGATGAAGTCGGCGAGTGCCAGCTGGTCCAGTGCGCTCGCCCAGGACTCCCGCAGCCCCTTCGCCGCCAGCACCTGCCCGACCAGGGGGTCCGGGAGGACCAGCCAGCCCAGACGGAGCGCGGGGGAGAGGCTCTTGCTGAGCGAGCCCGCGTAGACCACGTGCTCGGGGGCCAGTGCCTGAACCGCTCCGACCGGTTTGCGGTCGTACCTGAACTCCCCGTCGTAGTCGTCCTCCACGATCAGGCCGCCGGTGCCGCGGGCCCACTCCACGGCTGCCGCCCGCCGGGCCGGCAGCAGGGCGCACCCGGTCGGGAACTGGTGCGCCGGGGTGAGCAGCAACGTACGGGCCCGGGAGGGGATTTCCCCGGTCCGGGCGCCGTCCTCGTCGACCGCGACGGGGTGCGGGCGGACCCCGGCGGCGTCCAGGATGCCGTGGTGGAAGGGGAGTCCGTACGACTCGACGGCCCAGTCCCGGGGCCGCAGGGACGCGAGGAGCCGCAGCCCGCCCGCGAAACCGGAGCAGACCACGATGTTCTCGGGGCCGGTACGCACGCCCCGCGTCCGGGACAGATAGCCGGCCAGGGCCCGCCGCAGCTCGGGGCGGCCCCGCGGATCCCCGGGCCCGAAGGCCTCGGTGGGCGCCCCGGCCAGGGCCCGCCGGGCGCTGGCGGCCCAGGGGCCCCGCGGGAAGGACGCGGGGTCGGGCTTGCCCTGGAGCAGGTCGTGCCGGGGCCGCTCGGGCGCGGGCCCGGCCCCGGCGGCCGGTGCGGGCGCGGCCGCCACCCCCTCCGCGACCCGGGTGCCGGAACCCTGCCGGGCCGTGAACCAGCCCTCGGCCACCAGTTCGGCGTAGGCGTCGGCGACGGCGTTGCGGGCCAGCCCGAGGTCGGCGGCCAGGGCCCGGTAGGGCGGCAGCCGCGTCCCGCCGGCCAGCCGCCCGCTGCGCACCGCGCTGCGCAGGGCCTGGGCGAGCGCGGTGCGGCGGGCGCCCTCGGCGGGGAGGTCCAGGTGCAGGTCGGAGCCCGAGCCGGGGCCGGGGCCGGGGCCGGGGCGGGGGCTGGGGTCGGAGGTGGCGGCGGTCACGGGTGCGGCTCCGACGTGAAAACGGTGTGGGTGGCCGTCAGGAAGCGGCGGACGGTGTCCCGTTCGGCGGGGTCGAAGGAGTCCAGCACCCGTAGCACCCCGTCGATCAGGGGCCCGAAGAACTCCCGGCCCAGGCGGATCGCGGCCGGCTCCACCCGCAGCAGGATCCGGCGCCGGTCGTGCTCGTCGCGGATCCGGGCCACGTGGCCGAGCCGCTCCAGCCGGTCGATCACGGCGGTGGTGCCCGCCGAGTTGAGGCCGAGCCGGGCGCCGAGCAGGCCGGCCGTGGCCGGCTCGGCCGCGCGGGCCGCGTCCAGCAGGCAGATCAGGGCCCGTACGTCGGTGGGGTGCATGCCGTTGCGGGCGGCGAACTCCGCCTGGCGCAGGCCGAAATCGACGGTCACCGCCCGCAGCAGGTGCACCAGTTGCAGATTGTCGGGCTCGTGGTTGTCGTGCACATCGCCTCCTGCCTAATATCTCGTTCAGCGAGATTATCGCCTGGCGAGACATTGGAGCAGCCCGTGTCCCGGACGTCGTCCCACCGTTCTCCCTCTCCCTCTCCCTCTCCCTCTTGCTCGTCCTCTGCCGCCGCCTTCCGCGCCGCCTACGGCGAGGTGTTGGCCGGGTGGCCCGGGCCGGTCGAGGCCGTCGAGCTGCCGACCCCCTACGGGCTCACCCGCGTCAACAGCTGCGGCCCGGCCGGCGCCCCGCCGCTGGTGCTGCTGCCGGGCGGCGGAGCCACCTCCGCGGTGTGGGGCGCCTGCGCCGCCGCCGGGGCGGCCCGCACCCACCGCGTGCACGCCGTGGACCTCGTGGGTGAGCCGGGGCTCAGCGTTCCGGCGCCCGGGCGGGCCCCGCGAACCCCCGAGGACCTGGCCGACTGGCTCGACGCGGTGCTCGACGGGCTCGCCCCGCACGGACCGGTGACCCTCGCCGGGCACTCGTACGGGGCCTGGATCGCCGCCCACCACGCCGCCCGGCGGTCCGCCGGGCTCGACCGCCTCGTCCTGCTCGACCCGACCCAGGTCTTCGCGGGACTCCGCCCCGGATACGTCCTGCGCGCCCTGCCCGTGCTCCTGCGGCCCACCCCGGAGCGGATCCGCTCCTTCCTCTCGTGGGAGACCCGCGGGGCCGCCCTCGACCCGGCCTGGCTCCGGCTCCAGGACGAGACCGCCCGCTTCCCCGCCGCCCGGCCGGTCACCGGCCCGCGCCCGGACCTCGCCCGCCTCGCGGAGCCGGACGTCAGGGTGGACGTGCTGTTCGCCGGGCGGGCCCGCTGCCACGACCCCGGCCGGGCGGCCCGCGCCGCGCGTGAGGCGCTGCCGGGCGCGCGGATCGACGTACTGCCCGAGGTCTCGCATCACGCGCTGCCCCTGACGGCCGCCGCCGAGATCGCCCGCCTGCTCTCCGACCCGGTCAGGTCCGAGGCCCGCGCGTCAGCGGTATTTCGACCGCAAAAGTCGCTATTTTCATGACATGTCCGCCGGTCCGGCCCTCGCGGCCACCTCCGCCACCGTCCCGCTCGCGTCCCCGCAGCCGCGCCTGCTGTACGACGCCTGCCCACTCTGCTCCGACGCCGAGATCTCCGTCCTGAGGACCGGGGACTGCTCGCGCCACCCGCTCTACAAGCCCGTCGTCGCACCGGTCATGACCTGGATGCGCTGCGCCGCCTGCGGGCACGTCTTCACCGACGGCTACTTCTCGGACGAGGTCTCGGCCGAGATCTTCTCCGCGACCAACCCGAACCAGCAGCCCGGCGCCGGCTTCGAGCAGAACCGCTACACCTCGGCGCGCATCGTCGAACGCGTCGCGCGCCACGTCCCCGACGGCCGCTGGCTCGACGTCGGCTTCGGCAACGGATCGCTGCTGTTCACCGCCGAGGAGTGGGGCTTCGAGCCCCACGGCCTCGATCTGCGGCCCTCGACGGCGGAGGGCCTGCGCCGGCTCGGCATCCAGGCGCACTGCGCCGACCTCACGGCGCTCGACGCCCCCGGCCGGTACTCCGTGATCAGCCTGGCCGATGTGCTGGAGCACATGCCGTACCCCGGTGAGGGACTGGCCGCCGCGCACCGCCTGCTCCGGGACGGCGGCGTGATCTTCGCGTCGATGCCCCACTACGACTGCTCGGTCTGGCGCCTGCTCGACGCCGGCGAGGCCAACCCCTACTGGGGGGAGCTGGAACACTTCCACAACTTCAGCCGCCGACGCCTCTACGACCTGATGGAGGAGCACGGCTTCGAGCCGCTCCAGTACTCGGTCAGCGAGCGCTACCGCGCCTGCATGGAGGTCATCGCCCGCCGCGTCTAGGCCGTACGGGACAGCGCCTCGCGGACGGCCTCCTCGGTGCGGGCGACCACGGCCGTGCCGTCCTCGGCGGTGATGATCGGGCGCTGGATGAGCTTCGGGTGCGCGGCCAGGTGGGTGATCCACCGGGCCCGCGCCGCGTCCGTCTCCTCGCGCGGCAGCTCGCGTACGCCGGTCTCCCGGGCCAGCGGGTCCGACGTACGGGTGATGTCCCACGGCTCCAGCCCGAGACGGCCCAGCACCTCGCGGATCTCGTCCTCGGAGGGCACGTCCTCCAGGTAGCGGCGCACGGTGTACTCGGCGCCCTCCGCGTCCAGCAGGGTGAGCGCGCTGCGGCACTTGGAACACGCGGGGTTGATCCAGATCTCCATGGCCCCAACCCTACCCAGGGCCCGTCTGGCCAGGGGCTTTTGTCAGTGGTCCCCAGTAAAATCGAGGAAGAACGACAGGAAGCCAACTACCGTTTGGGAGGCTGTAGATGGCCACTGCCAGCACCGTCCGGCCCGTCCAGAAGAAGCCGCTGCCGGCGGGCCTGCCCCGCGAGTGGTACGAGAGCCACAACCGCCGTCTGAAGGCGATGCGGCTGGCGATATCCCTGCTCGACTCGGGGACGTACGACGCCAAGCGCGCCACCAACCGGAAGATCCGGACGATGGCCGTCCGGACGGGGATCCACCGGCCGTCCAACGTCACCTGCAAGATGGTGCGCGCGTTCATCAAGGAGTCGTGACGGCGCCTCACCGCACGCAGGGGCCCCGCCCGCCGACCGTCCACGGGCGGTGGGCGGGGCCCCGGGCGGAGCTTCGGGGCGGAGCTTGCGGCACCGCCCGGGGCGAGCCGGTCACGGACGGCCGTCCGGGGAGAGCAGCAGCAGGGCCACGTCGTCGCCCGGCCCGCCGTTCGTGAAGGCCGCCAGGTCCTTCCACACCGCCCCGACCAGGCCCACCGGGTCCCGCGCCAGGACGGGCACCCGGGTCGCCAGGGGGTAGAAGTGCCCGGCCGCGTCCCGGGCCTCCGTCGCCCCGTCGGTGTGCAGCAGGAACTGGTCCCCCGGCCGCACCGGCAGCTCCACCACCTTCGGCGGATCCGGTCCCGCGAGCCCCAGACCCAGCGGAGGCCCCGGCTCCACGGTCACCTCGTCGACCTCGGCACCCCGCAGCCGCAGCGCCGGCGGATGCCCGCACGACACGAACCGTACGAGGTCCAGCCCGGGCGGGAACTCCACCAGCACCGCCGTGGCGAACAGCTCCGGATGGTCCACATGGGCGTCCGCCGCGTCCGCCAACAGCCGCCGGTCCAGCCGGACCGCCACCGCCGCCAGCTCCGCGTCGTCGAGCACGGCCTCGCGGAAGGCGCCGAGCAGCGCCGCCACCGTGGCCACCGCGGCCAGGCCGTGCCCCTGCACGTCCGCGACCAGCGCCCGGACCCCGAACGGCCCCACCCTTACGTCGTACAGGTCGCCGCCCACGAGCGTGCCGCGCTGCGCCGCCCGGTAGAGGCCCGAGCAGCGCACCTCGCCCACCCGTTCCGGCACCGGCGGCAGCACCGCCAGCTGGGCCGCCTCCGCGACCGTACGCACGCTGACCAACTGTTCGTCCCGGCGCTGGCGGACCCAGGCGATGACCACGCTGAGCAGCCCGACGACGGCCACCGTGGCCAGGTCCGTCCCCCGGGCCTGGGCGACGCCGATGTCGTGCACCCCCAGCAGCAGCAGGACCACGGCTGCGAAGATCGCGGTTCCGGCCGCCCCGTACGCGAACGCCGCCACGGGGGGCAGGCCCGCCAGGAAGAAGCCCAGCTCCACGTCGGTCGTGAGCGCCTGCGCGAGGACGAGCGCCACCAGGGCCGCCGCGGGCGCGATCCGGGCCCAGCGCGGCGGTGGCTCGCCGCGCAGCCCGCCCGGCTCAGCGCGTCCGCGTCTCACCCCTCCACCCTGGTACGGGGGCCGGGCCCGCGCACCCCGGACCGGCCCGCCGGGTGGCTTCGCCCCCTCCGGGCCGCGACAGTGGGGGCGTGACGGGAAACGAAGGCCCGGGCAGGGCACCCGGCCGGGCCCACGTCGAGGCGCACGGCACCGGCGGCGGCTCGGCCAGCGCGGAGATGAGCACACGGCTCAACTGGCTCCGCGCCGGCGTGCTCGGCGCCAACGACGGGATCATCTCCACCGCGGGCCTGGTGGTCGGCGTGGCCGGGGCCACCACCTCCCGCGCGTCGATCCTGGCGGCGGGCGTCGCCGGACTGCTGGCGGGCTCGCTGTCCATGGCGGCGGGGGAGTACGTGTCCGTCAGCTCCCAGCGGGACTCCGAGCGGGCCGCGCTCGACATGGAACGCAGGGAGCTGGCCGAAGAGCCGGAGGCGGAGCTCGACGAGCTCACCGACCTGCTGGCGGAGCGCGGCCTGAGCCGGGAGGTCGCCCGGGAGGCCGCCGAGCAGCTCACGGAACGGGACGCCCTGCGGGCCCACGCCCGCGTGGAGCTCGGGATCAACCCGGACGAGCTGGCCAACCCGTGGCACGCTGCCTTCGCGAGCCTCGTCGCCTTCACCGTGGGGGCGCTGCTGCCGCTGCTGGCGATCATCCTGCCGGGGCCGTCCGCGCGGGTGCCGGTGACGGTGGTCGCGGTACTGGCGGCGCTCACGCTGTGCGGGGTGCTCAGCGCACGGCTCGGCGGGGCCCCGGTCCCGCGCGCGGTCGCCCGCAACGTGGCCGGCGGCACCCTGGCCATGGCCGTCACCTACGCGGTCGGCACCTGGCTCGGCACCGCGACCGCCTGACGGCCCGGCCTCCGCCTGGCGGCCCGGCCTCCGCCCGGCTCCCGGGCCTCCGCCTGGCGGCCCGGCCTCCGCCTGGCGGCCCGGCCTCCGCCCGGCTCCCGGGCCTCCGCGCCTCCGTCGCCGGCGGGGCTCGATCTTGCCTCCGCGGGCCGCCGGGTGCGGCTCCGGCGGGCTTCTTCAGCCCCGCCGGCGTTTGAGGCGCGGGCGCGGAGCGCCGTGTCATGGCGCCCGCCGGGGCAGGGCCGCACCCGAAAGCCGACGACGCACCCCCAAAGCCGCCGAGCACAGCGCAGCGACCCGGCAGGATGGGCCCATGCGCATCGCAGTCACCGGTTCGACCGGCCTCATCGGCAGTGCACTCGTGCGGTCCCTGCGGGCCGACGGCCACGAGGTGGTGCGCTTCGTGCGGCGTGAGCCGGCCGGGGCGGACGAGGCGCGGTGGGATCCGGAGCGCGGCCGCGTGGACCCGGCCGGGCTGGCCGGCTGCGGCGCCGTCGTGCACCTGGCCGGGGCCGGGATCGGGGACCACCGGTGGACCGCCGCGTACAAGCGGAAGATCCGCGACAGCCGCGTGCTGGGCACCGCCGCGCTCGCGAACGCCCTCGCCGGCCTCGACGAACCGCCCGCCGTCCTGGTCAGCGGGTCCGCCGTCGGCTACTACGGGGACACCGGCGACCGCCCCGTGGACGAGGACAGCCCCGCCGGACACGGCTTCCTGCCCTCGGTCTGCGTGGAGTGGGAGGCCGCCACCGCCCCCGCCCAGGAGGCCGGGATCCGCACCGCGTTCGCCCGTACCGGACTGGTCGTCGCCAAGGAGGGCGGGGCCTGGGGGCGGATGTTCCCCCTCTTCCGCGCGGGCGTCGGCGGCCGGCTCGGCGACGGCCGCCAGTACTGGCCGTTCATCTCCCTCCACGACGAGGTCGCGGCCCTGCGCCACATCATCGACACCCCGGAGCTGAGCGGCCCGGTCAACCTCACCGCCCCCGAACCGCTGACCAACCGCCAGGTCACCGCCGCCATGGCCCGGGTGCTGCACCGGCCGGCGGTGCTGCCCGTACCGGCCGTGGCCCTGCGCGTCGTGCTGGGGGAGTTCTCCCAGGACGTGCTGGGCGGTCAGCGCGCCCGCCCCACCCGGCTCCTGGAGTCCGGGTTCGTCTTCCGCGACCCCGGCATCGAACAGGCCATCCGCGCCGCGCTCCAATAAACCGCGTGCGACCGCGTGCGACCGTTCGTGACCCGGATGCGACCGTCGTGCGACCGGAGTTGTCCGCAATACCCGGCCGAACTCGGGTTCCCGTTCGACCGGTTGGGGGAAGGAGGATCCCCACACAGCCGCGCCGACCTCGGGGAGGGGCACGTGCTCAGCAGCGCACCCAATGCCGCACACCATGCGGACGTCGTCATCGTAGGAGCCGGAGTCTCAGGACTCGCGGCCGCGCACCACCTGATCGCAGCCGGGGTCACGGTCACCGTCCTGGAGGCCGCGGACGATCCCGGCGGGCGGATGGCCACCGAATCGGCCGACGGGTTCCGGCTCGACCGGACCGCCCAGTTGCTCAACACCGCGTACAGCGAGCTGGAGCGCACCCACGCCCTGCGGGCCCTGGTCCTGCGCCCCTTCTCGCCCGGAGTCCTGGTCCACACCGACGGCAGGCAGCTGCGGGCCGGGTCCCTCACCCCCGCCCGGGCCCTGGCCAGCGGATCCCTCGACCAGGCCCGGCTCAGCGCCGCCCTCGGCAGGCTCGCCGCGCTGCCCGAGGACAAGCTGCTCGCCCGTCCCGAACGCACCGCGTCCGCGGCCCTGCGCACCCGGAGCCTGCCGTCGCGCACCCTGAACGGCGTGCTCCGGCCGCTGCTCGCCGCCCTGCTCCGGGACCCGGAGCTCACCACCTCCAGCCGGGTCGCCGACCTGGCCCTGCGCACCTTCGCCCGCGGCCGTCTCGCCGTGCCCGAGGGCGGCGCCGCGGCCCTGCCCGACCTGCTCGCCTCCGGGCTGCCGCCCGGCACCGTACGTACCGGCATCAGGGTCCGATCGGTGGCCACCAACCTGGTCACCACCGAGGAGCACGGCGACTTCCGCTGCCGCTCCGTCCTGCTCGCCACCGGCGCCCGCGCCGCCGCCGAGCTCCTGCCCGGCCTGCGCGTGCCCGCGTTCCACGAGGTCACCGTCCTGCACCACGCCACCGCCGGCCCACTGCCCCGGGACGGTTCGCTGATCCTGGACGGGGACCCCAACTGGCCCGTCTCCCACACCGCCGTCATGAGCGCGGTCGACCCGACGCGGGCCCCGGCCGGCCGCAGCCTGGTCACCACGACCGTGCTCGGCCCGCCGCCGCCGACTCGCACCGTCACCTCGCGACTCGCCCGCCTCTACGACACCAGCACCCGCGAGTGGGAGCTGCTGGCCGTCCACCACACCCCGGAGGCCGTCCCCGCCATGCCCCCGCCGCACGACCGGCGCCGCCCGGTGCGGGTCCTGGCCGGGCTCTACGTGTGCGGCGACCACCGCGACACCAACACCGTCCAGGGCGCCCTGCACTCGGCCCGCCGCGCCGGCGGCGCCATCCTGCGCGACTTGGGCATCCCGCTCCCGGTAGCCCCGGAGCCCGCACTCCCGGTGGCGGCCTGAGAACCACCCACGACCCAGGGGCCCGGTCCTCCCGCCAGGGGACCGGGCCCCTGCCGTACCTCCGGGCGGCCCGGGGGACGGATCCCGCCGCGGTCAGGACAGCGCCGCCACCCGGTCCCGGTAGGTCCGCACCGCCGACGCGTCCCGGTAGGGCTCCAGCCGCCGCTCGAAGTCCCGTACGTACTCCACCGCCCGCACCGACCGCATCTCCATCGCCTGCTGCGCCGCCTCCGCGCCCAGCGCGCACGCCTGGTCCAGCTCGCCCAGCCCCAGCCGGGCCGTGGCCAGCACCACCCGGCAGAACAGCCGCGACCGCGCGAACCCCGGCGCCCTCAGCTGCAGGGACCGCTCCGCGTGCTGCGCCGAGGCCCGGTACTGCTGGAGGTCCCGGTGGCAGTGCCCGAACTCGTCCGCCAGCTGCGCCTCGTCGTACAGGCGCGCCCAGTGCGGCACGTCGTCCCCCGGCCTGGCCGCGCCCAGCGCGCGCTCGGCCCGCACCAGGGAGGCCGTCGCCGCCCGGACCTCGCCGAGGACCGCGTGCCCGCGCGCCTCCGCCGCGTGCAGCAGCGCCTGCACCACCGCCGGCGGGCCCGAGCCGACGCCCTGCTGGGCCACCCGGGCCAGCTGCACCGCTTCCCGGCCGTGCCCGAGGTAGACCGCCTGCCGGCTCATGGTGACCAGCACGTACGAGCCGTAGGGGCGGTCCCCGGCCGCCTGCGCGAGCCGCAGGGCCTGCACGAAGTACCGCTGGGCGAGCCCGTGCGCGGCGATGTCGTACGAGGTCCAGCCCGCGAGCCGGGTCAGGTCCGCGGCGGCCGCGAACAGCCGGCGCCCCGTGGTCTCGCCGTAGGTGCCCCGCAGCATCGGCTCGGCCTCGTGCTCCAGGTACCGCACGAGGGCCTGGCGGGCGTGCCCGCCGCCGTAGGCGTGGTCCAGGGTCCGGAAGAGCTCGCTGACCGATCTCAGCGCGGCGATGTCGCCCGCCGTCACGCGCTGCCCGGGCCCCCGGTCGATCTGCCGCTGCCGCGGCACCGAGGCCCGGCCCTGGAGGGGGACGCGGGCCGCGGCCGGTTCCGCGCCCCGGGCCACGCGCTCGTCGGGCCGCCCGATCAGCCAGTCCCGGCTGGGCACGACCAGCCCGGCCGGGGTGAAGGCGATCTTCCGGAGCTCGGCGTGGGATCCGGAGTCCTTGCGCCACAGGCCGCTCGCGATGTCCACGGCCTCCTCGGGGGTGGCCGCGAACTCCAGCCCCGCGTAGACCGGGGCGCAGGCGTCGAGGCCCAGGTCCTGCGCGGAGAGCCGGCGTCCGAGGCGCCGGGTGAACACCTCGGCGATCAGCGCCGGGGTGGTTCCGCGCGGCTGCTGGCCGCGCAGCCAGCGGGTCACCGAGGTCTTGTCGTACCGCAGGTCGAGACCGTGTTCCAGACCGAGCTGGTCGACGCGGCGGGCGAGCCCGGCGTTGGAGAACCCGGCTTCCGCGATCAGCGCCGCCAGCTGGCGGTTGGGGACGCGCTGGGCAGGTCGTTCCGTCATCGGCTCCACGGTTTCCTGACGTGACGGACCGGAGTCCCGGCCCTTGAACGGCGTGAATGTAGCGGCGAACTTCGCCCATGCCGCCCTCTCTGCCCCACATTCATCCGATCGTGTGCAGAATCGGTAGGGCTCTTTACGGACTAGCCCCCTCCGCCCGCGTACGCTGCGGGCCATGACCCGCCGGCACCACCCGTCACATCTCTCCGAGGAGCGGCCCGAATCGACCGCTCCGCTGCCTCCGCCCGAGCTGACCGAGGCCGAGTGCCGGCGCTGCGGCACCTACATCGCGGGGCTCGACGGGCGGTACGCCTGCGGGGTGTGCGGCTGGGTGAACGACCACTCGGAGGGCCACCGGCGGCTGCCGCGCGCGGACGAGGACCCGGACCGCCCGCCGAAGGGCCGCCGACGCCCGAAACAGCTGCCGTCGAGCCTGCCGGAGCCCGACGCGGCGCCGGAAGCGGGGCCCTGAAGGGGCCCGCGCGGGCAGCCGTACCCTTGCTCAGTGAAGTACGTGCACACAGCAGGTTCAATGAGGAGGCGCTGCGGTGGCTGAGCTTGGGTTTGTCCGTCTGGGCTTCGGAGCGGAATCCGTCGAGTACACCCAGGCCTGGGAAGAGCAGCGCAGGGTGCACGCGGCCCGCTTCGCGGACGAGATGGAGGACACCTGCCTGCTGCTGGAGCACCTGCCGGTCTACACGGCGGGCCGGCGCACCGACCCCAGCGAGCGCCCGCTCGACGGCACGCCCGTCATCGACGTGGACCGCGGCGGAAAGATCACCTGGCACGGCCCCGGCCAGCTCGTCGGCTATCCGATCATGAAGCTGCCCCGGCCGGTGGACGTCGTGGCCCACGTCCGCCGCCTGGAGGAGGCGCTGATCCGCACCGCCGCCGACTTCGGCCTGGAGACCACCCGGGTCGAGGGCCGCTCCGGCGTCTGGGTGCTCGGCGACCCGGTCGAGGAGCGCCCGAAGATCGGCGGCCTCTCCCTCGACTTCGACCCGCGGCTCGCCGACGAGGAGTTCGACCCCCGGCTCAACGGCCCCGAGTACGCCCCGTCCAACGCCGGACAGCGGCGCGAGGACCGCAAGCTGGCCGCCATCGGGATCCGGGTCGCCAAGGGCGTCACGATGCACGGCTTCGCGATCAACGTGAACCCCGACAGCACCTGGTTCGACCGGATCATCCCCTGCGGGATCCGGGACGCCGGTGTGACCTCGCTCTCGTACGAACTGGGCCGTGAGGTCACGATCGCCGAGGTGCTCCCGGTCGTCGAACGCCACCTGAAGGACGTACTGGAGCACGCCGAGTTGCGGCCCCGCGAGATCGAGACCGCATAGAGACCTCCCGGCGACGGGAATGAGTCCGGCCGCTCGCAGGTTGGGCGACGTAAGAGCGTACGAAATTACGGGCGTACCCTGGTGGGCGCCCGAACAATCGAAGTCACAGGGAGCCGGTCGTGTCCGCAGTCGCACCCGACGGACGCAAGATGCTGCGCCTCGAGGTCCGGAATGCCCAGACCCCCATCGAGCGCAAGCCCGAGTGGATCAAGACCCGGGCGAAGATGGGCCCCGAGTACACCAAGATGCAGGCCCTGGTGAAGGGCGAAGGACTGCACACGGTGTGCCAGGAGGCCGGCTGTCCCAACATCTACGAATGCTGGGAAGACCGCGAAGCCACCTTCCTCATCGGCGGTGACCAGTGCACCCGGCGCTGTGACTTCTGCCAGATCGACACGGGCAAGCCCGAGGCGCTGGACCGCGACGAACCGCGCCGCGTCGGTGAGTCCGTCGTCACGATGGACCTGAACTACGCCACCATCACCGGCGTCGCCCGCGACGACCTGGCCGACGGCGGTGCCTGGCTGTACGCCGAGACCGTGCGCCAGATCCACCAGCAGACGGCGGGTCGCGAGGCCGGCCACACCAAGGTCGAGCTGCTGGCCCCCGACTTCAACGCGGTGCCGGAGCTGCTGGAGGAGGTCTTCGCCTCCCGCCCCGAGGTCTTCGCGCACAACGTCGAGACGGTGCCGCGGATCTTCAAGCGGATCCGCCCCGGCTTCCGCTACGAGCGCTCGCTCGACGTGATCACCAAGGCGCGCGAGTACGGCCTGGTCACCAAGTCGAACCTGATCCTCGGCATGGGCGAGGAGCGCGAGGAGGTCTCGCAGGCCCTGAAGGACCTGCACGAGGCCGGCTGCGAGCTCATCACCATCACCCAGTACCTGCGGCCCTCGCCGCGGCACCACCCCGTCGAGCGCTGGGTGAAGCCGGCCGAGTTCGTCGAGCTGGCGAAGGAGGCCGAGGAGATCGGCTACTCGGGCGTGATGTCCGGGCCGCTCGTCCGGTCCTCGTACCGGGCCGGCCGCCTCTACCAGCAGGCGATGGAGAAGCGCGCGACCGTCTGACGCGCGGCGCGACCGTCCGTGTGAAGTCGCGCACAAAGTGCTACCAACGAGTAATACCGCATCGGCGCGGCCCCTAGGCTCTTTCGTGACGGAAGAACCCGGCGGGCCGCGTCGGCGTATGCAACGTGTCCATCACATTTGACCGACCGGTCACGCCCTGGTAACACCAGTCAGTGACGCTTGGTCCACGCACCGTAGACGCCCGCCCACCTCGCGCAGACGTGAGCATCGTGAAAGGGATCGACATCATGCAGGCCGCGCCCGTACGCGCCATCGCCATCCCGACGCTCTCCGACGCCTTCCGGGGCCTCGAATCCCTCCTCATGAGCGGGGCCCGCCGCAACGCCTGGACGGCGGTCCTGGAGGACCGCAAGAGGGCCAAGGACCGGGTCGAAACCGAACACGTACTTGAGGCCGCGGCTACCCGAACCCCGCAGGCCACGTAAACTTCGCTTTATGGCGAGGAAGTCAAACGCAGAGACTGCTGCGAACCCCGGGCGACTGAAGCAGATCGCCCTGACGTACAAGATGACGCGCAAGGCCGACCCGAAGGTCGGTCTGATCGTCGCGGGCGTGGGAATCGTCACCTTCGGTGTCTTTCTTGCGATCGGCTTCCTGATCGACCACCCGGTCTACCTGGGCATCCTGGGCTTCCTGGTGGCTTTCCTCGCGATGGCGATCGTCTTCGGGCGACGTGCCGAGCGGGCTGCCTTCGGGCAGATGGAAGGACAGCCGGGAGCGGCCGCGGCCGTACTGGACAACGTGGGACGGGGCTGGACGACCACCCCGGCCATCGCGATGACCCGGCAGCAGGACATCGTCCACCGTGCCGTGGGCAAGGCCGGCGTCGTGCTGATCGCCGAGGGCAACCCGAACCGGGTGAAGCCGCTGCTCGCGAACGAGAAGAAGAAGATGGCCCGGATCATGCCGGACGTGCCGGTCCACGACTTCATCGTGGGTACGGGCGAGGGCGAGGTGCCGCTCAAGAAGGTGCGCACCACCCTGCTCAAGCTGCCGCGCGTACTGACCGGCCCGCAGATCACCGCGGTCAACGACAAGCTGCGTGCCATGGGTGACCTCATGAGCAACATGCCGCTGCCGAAGGGCCCCATGCCCAAGGGCATGAAGATGCCGCGCGGCGGAAAGATGCGCTGACGCAGCTCAGCTGATTTTCGTATACGAGACAGGGGCGCCCCCCGAGCCGGCCGGCTCGGGGGGCGCCCCTGTCTGTTCGCAACGCGCTAGATGCGGACCTGGACGGCGCGCGCGAGGCGGTCGTGGAGGCCGCGGCCGTCGCGGTCCCAGATCAGCGCCGGGATGACCAGGGCCAGCAGCAGCGTGCGCACGACCACGCGGACGAAGCCGAGGCGGCCGCCGTCCTCCGCGACCACGCGCAGGCCCAGGACCCGCTTGCCGGGTGTGAAGCCCACGGTGCCGACCGTCAGGACGGTCAGGGCCACGAAGAGCCCGAGGGTCCAGTTGCCCGCGGCGCCCAGGTTTCCGCCGGTGATCAGCCCGTACGCGATGAGCTGGCAGCCGATCCAGTCGAGGGCGACGGCCCCGATCCGGCGCCCGAAGCGCGCCACCGAGCCGGGGCCCTGCTGGGGCAGGCCGAGGCGCTGCCCCGGATAGCCGAAGTCGACGCCCATCTCCTCGGCGGCCGCCTTGGGGCCGGAGAGCCAGGATCCGATTGCCTGTCTGTTGTCCACCCGACCACGGTACCGGTGGCGCCTCACGGCGCTCCGGCCGGACCCTGGTTAACTTGTGCGAAACAAATGGGTCATGCTTGGGAAATCCCGTCTGCTTATGGTCGGGTCAGCGTGCGGCACCGCACTGACGCACCACGAGCTATAAAGCCCGTCCCTCCCCCGGGGCCGGGAGTAGGAGGAGTTGGATGTTCCAGAACGCCGACGAAGTCAAGCAGTACATCGAGGAGAACGACGTCAAGTTCGTCGACGTCCGCTTCTGCGACCTGCCTGGTGTGATGCAGCACTTCACGATCCCGGCGCGGGCATTCGACCCGGCGGAGGAGCTCGCCTTCGACGGATCCTCGATCCGCGGCTTCCAGGCGATCCACGAGTCCGACATGGCCCTGCGCGCCGACATCACCACCGCGCGCCTGGACCCCTTCCGTCGCGACAAGACTCTGAACATCAACTTCTTCATCCACGACCCGATCACGGGTGAGGCCTACAGCCGCGACCCGCGCAACATCGCGAAGAAGGCCGAGGCGTACCTCGCCTCCACCGGCATCGCCGACACCGCGTTCTTCGGTCCCGAGGCCGAGTTCTACATCTTCGACAGCGTGCGCTTCGCGACCACCGCGAACGAGGGCTTCTACCACATCGACTCCGAGGCCGGCGCCTGGAACACCGGTTCCGAGGAGAACAACCGCGGCTACAAGGTCCGCTACAAGGGCGGCTACTTCCCGGTCGCCCCGGTCGACCACTTCGCGGACCTGCGCGCCGAGATCTCCCTGGAGCTGGACGCCCAGGGCCTCCAGGTCGAGCGCCAGCACCACGAGGTCGGCACCGGTGGCCAGGCCGAGATCAACTACAAGTTCAACACGCTGCTGGCCGCGGCCGACGACCTGATGCTCTTCAAGTACATCGTGAAGAACGTCGCCTGGAAGAACGGCAAGACCGCGACCTTCATGCCGAAGCCGATCTTCGGCGACAACGGCTCGGGCATGCACGTCCACCAGTCGCTGTGGGCCGGCGGCGAGCCGCTCTTCTACGACGAGGCCGGCTACGCGGGCCTGTCGGACACCGCCCGCTACTACATCGGCGGCATCCTCAAGCACGCCCCGTCGCTGCTCGCCTTCACCAACCCGACGGTGAACTCCTACCACCGCCTGGTGCCGGGCTTCGAGGCGCCGGTCAACATGGTGTACTCGCAGCGCAACCGCTCCGCCGCCATGCGCATCCCGATCACGGGCTCGAACCCGAAGGCCAAGCGCGTCGAGTTCCGCGCGCCGGACCCGTCCTCGAACCCGTACCTGGCCTTCTCGGCCCTGCTCCTCGCGGGCCTCGACGGCATCAAGAACAAGATCGAGCCGATGGAGCCGATCGACAAGGACCTCTACGAGCTCTCCCCTGACGAGCACGCTAGCGTCCCGCAGGTCCCGACCAGCCTCGAGGACGTCCTCAAGGCCCTGGAGGAGGACCACGAGTACCTCCTGGCCGGCGGTGTCTTCACCCCCGACCTGATCGAGACCTGGATCGACTACAAGCGCACGCACGAGATCGCCCCGATCGCGCAGCGTCCGCACCCGCACGAGTTCGAGCTGTACTTCGACCTCTAAAAATGCCTGATGGGAGGCCCCCCGCCACGCTCCACGGAGCGAGGCGGGGGGCCTTTCCGCTTTGACAGGTCGACCGGGTGGAGTAAGGGTGGAAATGACCTAAAGGCCTCATAAGCGAGACATGTTCGGAGGTGCATGAGAATGCGCCGTAGGATCGTTGCGGCAACGATGGCCGGAGCCGCGGGAATCGCCATCGGTCTGCTGCCCGTAGCCAGTGCTTCGGCCTCGGTCGTCGCCGGCAGTGGCGGCGGGAACGGCGGCTACGACTGCTACCGGTACCCCTCGAACCGCTCGGACGCCCGGTGGGACTACTGCTGCAACCGCGACTGGCGTGACCGGCCCAGCTGGTGCTGGGACAACGCGGGCGTCGGCGGCGACCGCGGCTACTGGCGCGACAGCAACTGGCGCGACTCCGACCGGCGCCACCACAACTGGCACGACGACGCGAACTGGAACAACTCCGGCCGCGGCGGCAACGGCAACTGGAACGACTGGGGCAACGGTCGCGGCGGCAACGGTGACTGGGGCAACGGTCGCGGCGGCAACGGTGACTGGGGCAACGGTCGCGGCGGCAACGGTGACTGGGGCGGCGGCGGTGGCGGCGGCAACGGTGACTGGGGCGGCGGCGGTGGCGGCGGCAACGGTGACTGGGGCGGCGGCGGTGGCGGCGGCAACGGTGACTGGGGCGGCGGCGGTGGCGGCGGCAACGGTGACTGGGGCGGCGGCAACGGCGGCGGGGGCGGCAACGGCGGCGGCGGCTGGGGTGGTGGCCGCTGAGGCTGATCGGACCACGGAGGGCCGTGGGACCGGGACCGGGGCGATGCCCCTGCGGCGCTGGTTCAGCGCAGCAGGGGCATCGCGCCCGTGAGGTCACGCAGGCACAAGGCCGCAAGCTCGGCGGGGGAGCCGGGCCCAGAGACCGGGGCGTCCGTCTGCGACCACAGCTCCAGCGCCACCCGGATCGCGTCCGTGGCCGCGGCGGCCAGCAGCCGTACCTCCCGCAGTTCGGCGTCCGCGCCCGCCAGCCTGCCGATCACCGGGACCAGGCGCTCCTCGGAGTCCTGGTTCACGCGGTACCAGACCGCGCGCAGGGCCTCGTCGTCCGCCGCCGCGCGCAGCAGGCCGCGGGTCACCTCCAGGCCCTCCTCGACCGCCTGCGGGCCGCTCAGCGACCGGGTGACGGCGCGTTCCAGGGCCTCGGCGAGGGGGGTGCCCGGGTCCTCCTCCGCGAGCAGCGCTCGCCAGGCGTCGCCGCCGCCCGCCAGCAGCGGTGCCACGGCCTCCTGCTTGTTGCGGAAGTAGCGGTAGAAGGTGCGCAGCGCCACGCCCGCGCGGTGGGCGATGTCCTCGGCGGTGGTGCCGTCGGGGCCGTGCTCGGCGAACAGCTCGCAGGCGGCGCGGGCGATGTCGAGCTGGGTGGCGGCCTTGCGGCGCTCGGTCAGCGACTGCGCTCCGGAGTCGGCCTGGGGGGCGTACGGGCGGGGGGATCTCACGGGGTGCAGCCTACCGTTCGCCCATCTCGGAGAAGGCATTTTTTGTCAGCATGACAAAACGTGCCACTCCTTCGGTACGCTCACGCCATGAACCGTTACGAAGGACGTCGCGTCCTCATCACCGGCGGCGGCTCCGGCATCGGCCGCGCCACCGTCCACCGCCTCCTCGCCGAGGGCGGCCGGGTCCACGCGGTGGACGTCAGCGAGGCCGGCCTGAAGGCCACCGCCGAACGCGCCGCCGCAGCTGGCCACGGGGACCGGCTCACCACCGCGCTCCTCGACATATCCGACGAGAACGCCGTCAGGGAAGGCGTCGTCGCCGCGACCCGCGCCCTCGGCGGGATCGACGTGCTCGTCAACGCGGCCGGCATCCTGCGCTCCGCGCACACCCACCTGACCACGCTGGAGCTGTGGAACCAGGTCATCGCGGTCAACCTGACCGGCACCTTCCTGATGATCCGCGAGTCCCTGCCGGCCCTGCTGGACGCGGACCGGCCGGTCGTCGTGAACTTCAGCTCCACCTCGGCGTCCTTCGCCCATCCCTACATGTCCGCCTACGCGGCCAGCAAGGGCGGCATCCAGTCCATGACCCACGCCCTAGCCGCCGAGTACAGCAAGCAGGGCCTGCGCTTCGTCAGCGTCGCGCCCGGCTCCATCGAGAGCGGCATGACCACCGGCAACGGCCCCGGCCTGCCCGAGGACACCGACTGGTCCCTCTTCACCAAGCTCGCCCCGGCCATCGGCCAGGGCTTCGCCGGCCCCGAGACCGTCGCCGGCGTCGTCGCCATGCTCGGCTCCGAGGACGGCGCCTTCATCACCGGCACCGAGATCCGCATCGACGGCGGCACGCACTGCTGAACCGGGGCGTCAGCCTCTGAACCGGTCCCAGAGCCGGGGGAAGCGCTCCGCGAGCACGGCTTCGTTCTCGAAGTCCAGCGGGGTGCCCTCCGGCTCCGCCGCCTGCAACGGGATGCCCAGATCCGGGGCCACCGCCCCGGTCAGCTGCTCGTACGCCTCGTCGGCCGCGTACCCGAGCTCCTCGCCGTCCCCGTCGATCTCCTCGTCGAAGTCGCCCAGCAGCTCCGCCAGATGGTCCGGGTCGTGCACCCCGCCCTCGAAGACCTCCCGCCCCTGGCCGATCAGCCAGCACCGGAAGTAGTCGAAGGCGTCGTCGCTCGCCCCGTCGAGCAGCACCCAGGCCGCGCCCCACAGGTCCCAGGTGTACGCCCGGCTGTACCGGGACTCGAAGTGCCGGGCGAAGTCCAGGACGGAGTCCGGATCGAGCTGTGCCAGCCGCTCCACGAGCAGCTCGGCATGTTCCTCGGGGTCGCCTTCGGCGGCCTCGCGGGTACGGTCGACGATCTCCCAGAACTCCGTCTCGTCCATCACGGCTCCAGCATCACGGTTGCGCCCCCGCGCCGCCACCGCTCATACGGCGAAAGGCCGGTGCCCGCCCCCTGCGGGGCGGGCACCGGCCCTACTCGTCCGGATTCACACGGCTCAGAGGCCGTAGCGCTCCCGGGCCTCCTTGACCGCGGAGGCCGGAACCTCGCCACGGCGGGCGAGCTGGGCCAGCGCGGCCACCACGATCGACTGGGCGTCGACACCGAAGTGGCGGCGGGCGCCCTCACGGGTGTCGGACAGACCGAAGCCGTCCGTGCCCAGAGAGGTGTAGTCCTGCTCCACCCACTGGCTGATCTGGTCCGGGACCTGGCGCATCCAGTCGGACACGGCGAGGACCGGGCCCTGGGCGCCTTCCAGCGCGCGGGTGACGTACGGGGTGCGCACCTCGCCGCGCAGCAGCGCCTCGTCGCACTCCAGCGCGTCGCGGCGCAGCTCGCCCCACGAGGTGGCGGACCAGACGTCGGCGGCCACGTTCCAGTCGGCGGCGAGCAGCGCCTGCGCCTCCAGGATCCAGTGGATCGCGGTGCCCGAGGCCATCAGCTGGATCTTCGCGGCATCGGCGGCCGGGGCGTTCTCCAGGTCGGAGGCCTGGTTGAAGCGGTAGAGGCCCTTGAGGATGCCCTCTTCCACGCCCTCCGGCATCGCCGGCTGGACCTTCGGCTCGTTGTACACCGTGAGGTAGTAGAAGACGTCTTCCGGCGTCTCGCCGTACATCCGGCGCAGACCGTCCTTGACGATCACCGCGATCTCGTACGCGAAGGCCGGGTCGTAGTTGAGCGACGCCGGGTTCGTGGACGCGATCAGGTGCGAGTGGCCGTCCGCGTGCTGGAGGCCCTCACCGGTCAGCGTGGTGCGGCCGGCGGTGGCGCCGACGATGAAGCCCTTGCCGAGCTGGTCGGCGAGCTGCCACATCTGGTCGGCGGTGCGCTGCCAGCCGAACATCGAGTAGAAGATGTAGAACGGGATCATCGGCTCGCCGTGCGTCGCGTACGAGGTGCAGGCGGCGATGAAGTCGGCCATGGCGCCGGCCTCGGTGATCCCCTCGTTGAGGATCTGCCCGTCCTTGGCTTCCTTGTAGTACATGAGCTGGTCGCGGTCGACCGGCTCGTACGTCTGGCCCAGCGGCGAGTAGATGCCGGCCGACGGGAAGAGGGACTCCATACCGAAGGTACGGGCCTCGTCGGGGACGATCGGCACCCAGCGCTTGCCGGTCTCCTTGTCCCGCATCAGGTCCTTGACGAGGCGGACGAAGGCCATGGTGGTGGCCATCTCCTGCTTGCCGGAGCCCTTCAGCAGCGGGGCGAAGGAGCGCTCGGCCGGGGCGGGCAGGGCCACGTGGTGGACCTTGCGGGCCGGAGCCGGGCCGCCGAGGGCCGCGCGGCGCTCGCTCAGGTACTGCACCTCGGGGCTGTTCGCACCCGGGTGGCCGTACGGGACCTGGCCGTCGGCGAAGGCGCTGTCCGGGATCGGGAGGTCGAGCTTGTCGCGCATGCTCTTGAACTCGTCGATCGTCAGCTTCTTCATCTGGTGGTTCGCGTTCTTCGACTCGAACCCGGCACCCAGCGTGTAGCCCTTGACGGTCTGCGCCAGGATGACCGTCGGCGCGCCCTTGTGCTCCAGGGCGGCCTTGTACGCGGCGTAGACCTTGCGGGGCTCGTGGCCGCCGCGCGAGGTGTGGAAGCACTCGGCGATCTTCGCGTCGGAGAGCAGGGCGCCGAGGGCGACCAGCTCGGCGTTGGCGCCGAAGAAGTGCTGGCGGATGTAGGCCACGTCGCGGGTCGCGTACGTCTGGAACTGCGCGTCCGGTACCTCGCGCAGGCGGCGTACGAGGGCGCCCGTGGTGTCGAGCTGGAACAGCTCGTCCCAGGCGGAGCCCCACAGGGTCTTGATGACGTTCCAGCCGGCGCCGCGGAACTGGGCCTCCAGCTCCTGGACCACGCGGAAGTTGGCGCGGACCGGACCGTCGAGGCGCTGCAGGTTGCAGTTGATGACGAAGGTCAGGTTGTCGAGCTGCTCGCGGGAGGCCAGGGCCAGGGCGGCGGTCGACTCGGGCTCGTCCATCTCGCCGTCGCCGAGGAAGGCCCAGACGTGCGAGTTGGCGGTGTCCTTGATGTTCCGGTTCTGCAGGTAGCGGTTGAAGCGCGCCTGGTAGATCGCGGAGAGCGGGCCGAGGCCCATGGAGACCGTGGGGAACTCCCACAGCCACGGCAGGCGCCGCGGGTGCGGGTAGGAGGGCAGGCCGTTGCCGCCGGACTCCTGGCGGAAGTTGTCGAGCTGCTGCTCGGAGATCCGGCCGTCGAGGAAGGCGCGGGCGTAGATGCCGGGGGAGGCGTGGCCCTGGATGTAGAGCTGGTCGCCCGATCCGTCGGCCTCCTTCCCGCGGAAGAAGTGCTGGAAGCCGGTCTCGTACAGCCACGCGGCGGAGGCGAAGGTGGCGATGTGGCCGCCGACGCCGTACTTGGAGCCGCGGGTCACCATGGCGGCCGCGTTCCAGCGGTTCCAGGCGGTGATCTTGGCTTCCATCGCCTCGTCACCCGGGAACTCGGGCTCCGCGGAGGTGGGGATGGTGTTGACGTAGTCCGTCTCCAGCAGCTTCGGCAGGGCGAGGCCGGCGGCCTCGGCGTGCTGGAGCGTGCGGCGGAGCAGGTATTCGGCGCGGCGCGTACCGGCGGCCTGTGCGACGGCGTCGAGGGAGGCCGCCCATTCGGCGGTCTCCTCGGTGTCGCGGTCCGGGAGCTGGTCGAGCTCGCTCGGAAGCTTTCCTACGGGGTCGGACATCGCTGTGCGCCGCCTTCCGGACAAAGGAGAGGTGGTGAAGAAAATCCCTGACGGGCAGGACAGGGTCGATGGACCTGGTTGAGGTCCGCGACGACTGTAAATCCCTGATCGATGATCGATCAAATAAAAGTGACAAAGAAACGTCGATCTGACGAAAGTCGGCACCGCGTGCCAGTAAAACGGGCACGCGGTGCCGGTCAAAACGGGGCGAAACGGTCGCTCAGGCCCGGGGTGCGCACCCCAGGACGTGCCGCTTCACCAGCACGCCGATGTCCGGATCCCGACTGCGGAAGGCCTCGACGAGGGCCTCGTGCTCCTCTGCGTAGGACTTCTGGACGGTCCCCAGCCAGCGGATGGACAGGGCCGTGAACACCTCGATGCCCAGGCTCTCCCAGGTGTGCAGCAGCACGCTGTTCCCGGCGGCCCGCACCATCTCCCGGTGGAAGCCCACCGTGTGCCGCACCTGCGCCGTGCCGTCCGAGCTGCGGTCGGCCTCCCACAGGGCCGCCACGTGCGGTTCCAGGGCCGAGCAGTCGGCTGCCAGCCGCGGCGCCGCCAGCTCGGCCGCGATCTGCTCCAGACCCGCCCGGACCGGGTAGATCTCCTCCAGGTCGGCGGCGGAGAGGTTGCGCACGCGCACGCCCTTGTTCGGCGCGGACTCGATCAGCCGCAGCGTCTCCAGCTCGCGCAGGGCCTCCCGTACAGGGGTCTGGCTGACCTCCAACTCCACGGCGATGCGCCGCTCCACGATCCGCTCGCCGGGCTTCCAGCGCCCGCTGACGATCCCCTCCACGATGTGCTCGCGGATCTGCTCGCGCAGCGAGTGCACGACGGGTGGGGTGATCATCGGGGCTTCATCTCCTGGTGGGTGTGCAGGGTCATGCGGGGCCTGATGCGTAGACAATACGGCGGCGCCCCCGCCCGGGAGTATCCCGGACGGGGGCGCCGACAGTGAGGCTGGTTACAAGCCGTTCGGCTCAGAGGCCGAGCTCGACCTCGAACTCGCCGGCCTCGAGGATCGCCTTGACCGCGGTGAGGTACCGGGCCGCGTCCGCGCCGTCCACCAGGCGGTGGTCGTAGGACAGGGTCAGGTACGTCATGTCGCGGATGCCGATGTTGGTGCCCTCGGCGGTCTCGATGACCACCGGGCGCTTCACCGTGGCACCGATGCCCAGGATGGCGACCTGGTTCGGGGGCACGATGACCGTGTCGAACAGCGCACCGCGCGAACCGGTGTTGCTGATGGTGAAGGTCGCGCCCGACAGCTCGTCCGGCGTGATCTTGTTGCCGCGGACCTTGGCGGCCAGGTCGGCGGTCGCCTTGGAGATGCCCGCCAGGTTGAGGTCGCCCGCACCCTTGATGACCGGGGTCATCAGGCCCTTCTCGGAGTCCACGGCGATGCCGATGTTCTCCGAGTCGAAGTAGGTGATGGTGCCCTCGTCCTCGTTGATCCGGGCGTTGACGACCGCGTGGGCCTTCAGCGCCTGGGCAGCGGCCTTGACGAAGAACGGCATCGGGGACAGCTTGACGCCCTCGCGGGCGAGGAAGCCGGCCTTGGCCTTCTCGCGCAGCTTCATGATCTTGGTGATGTCCACCTCGACCACGGAGCTGAGCTGCGCCTGCGAGTGCAGGGCCTTCATCATGTTGTCGCCGATGACCTTGCGCATGCGGGTCATCTTGACCGTCTGGCCGCGCAGCTCGGAGACCGCGGCGGCCGGAGCCTTGGCGGCGGGAGCGGCAGCGGCCGGCGCCGGAGCGGCGGCAGCGGCCTTGGCGGCCTCGGCGGCGGCCAGGACGTCCTGCTTGCGGATACGGCCACCGACACCGGTGCCCGAGACCGCGGACAGGTCCACGCCGGACTCCGAGGCGAGCTTGCGCACCAGCGGGGTGACGTACGCGCCCTCGTCACCGGCGAACGCCGGGGCGGCGGCCGGAGCGGCGGGGGCAGCGGCCGGCGCCGGGGTCACCGGAGCCGGAGCGGCCACGGGGGCGGCAGCCTGGACCGGCGCCGGAGCGGCGGCCGGGGCGGGCTGGACCGGCGCCGGAGCGGCGACGGGCGCCGGGGCGGCAGCCGGAGCCGGGGCGGCCTCGACCGGAGCCGGGGCGGCGGCCGGAGCGGCAGCGGCCGGGGCGGCACCGGCGACGCCGATGACGGCCAGACGGGCGCCGACCTCGGCGGTCTCGTCCTCGCCGACCAGGATCTCCAGCAGCGTGCCGGAGACCGGCGCGGGGATCTCGGTGTCGACCTTGTCCGTCGAGACCTCCAGCAGCGGCTCGTCGGCCTCGACCGACTCGCCGACGGCCTTCAGCCAGCGGGTGACGGTGCCCTCGGTGACGGACTCGCCCAGGGCGGGGAGCACGACGTCCGTGCCGGAGGCGGCAGGGGCGGCGGTCTCGGCGGCGGGCGCCTCGGCGGCCGGAGCCGCGGCCGCGGGGGCCTCGGCGGCGGGAGCCGGAGCGGCCGCGGGGGCCTCGGCAGCGGCGGCCGGCTCGGCAGCCGGCTCCTCGGCGGCCGCCGGGGCGCCGGAACCGTCGTCGATGACGGCCAGCTCGGCGCCGACCTCGACGGTCTCGTCCTCGGCGACCTTGATGGAGGCGAGGATGCCGGCGACGGGCGACGGGATCTCGGTGTCGACCTTGTCGGTCGAGACCTCGAGCAGCGGCTCGTCGGCCTCGACGCGCTCGCCCTCGGCCTTCAGCCAGCGGGTGACAGTGCCCTCAGTGACGCTCTCGCCGAGCGCCGGAAGGGTTACGGAAACCGACATGGTTTCTGTTGCTCCTTACGAAAGTGCGGAAGTGGTCGTCGCGCCCGGGACGAACTAGTCGTGCGAGTGAAGCGGCTTGCCGGCCAGGGCCAGGTGGGCCTCGCCGAGAGCCTCGTTCTGGGTCGGGTGCGCGTGGATGAGCTGCGCGACCTCGGCCGGCAGGGCTTCCCAGTTGTAGATCAGCTGGGCCTCGCCGACCTGCTCGCCCATCCGGTCACCGACCATGTGGACGCCGACCACGGCACCGTCCTTGACCTGGACGAGCTTGATCTCGCCCGCGGTCTTCAGGATCTTGCTCTTGCCGTTGCCCGCCAGGTTGTACTTGAGGGCCACGACCTTGTCCGCGCCGTAGATCTCCTTGGCCTTGGCCTCGGTGATGCCGACGGAAGCGACCTCGGGGTGGCAGTAGGTGACGCGCGGGACACCGTCGTAGTCGATCGGGACGGTCTTGAGACCGGCCAGACGCTCCGCGACCAGGATGCCCTCGGCGAAGCCGACGTGCGCGAGCTGGAGGGTCGGGACGAGGTCGCCCACGGCCGAGATCGTCGGCACGTTGGTCTGCATGTACTCGTCGACCAGGACGTAGCCGCGGTCCATCGCGACGCCCTGCTCCTCGTAGCCCAGGCCCTGCGAGACCGGGCCGCGGCCGACGGCCACCAGCAGCACCTCGGCCTCGAAGGTCTTGCCGTCGGCCAGCGTCACGCGGACGCCGTTCTCCGTGTACTCGGCCTTGTCGAAGAAGGTGCCGAGGTTGAACTTGATGCCGCGCTTGCGGAAGGCGCGCTCCAGCAGCTTGGAGCTGTTCTCGTCCTCGACCGGCACGAGGTGCTTGAGGCCCTCGATGACGGTGATGTCGGAGCCGAAGGACTTCCACGCCGAGGCGAACTCGACGCCGATGACGCCGCCGCCCAGGACGATCGCGGACTCGGGCACGCGGTCCAGGACCAGCGCGTGGTCCGAGGAGATGATGCGGTTGCCGTCGATGTCCAGGCCCGGCAGGGACTTCGGCACGGAGCCGGTCGCCAGCAGGATGTGGCGGCCCTGGATGCGCTGGCCGTTCACGTCGACGGAGGTCGGCGAGGAAAGGCGGCCCTCACCCTCGATGTACGTCACCTTGCGGGAGGCGACCAGACCCTGCAGGCCCTTGTACAGGCCCGAGATGACCTCGTCCTTGTACTTCTGCACACCTGCGACGTCGATGCCCTCGAAGGTGGCCTTCACGCCGAACTGGGCGGCTTCGCGCGCCTGGTCCGCGATCTCACCCGCGTGCAGCAGAGCCTTCGTGGGGATGCAGCCGTTGTGCAGGCAGGTGCCGCCGAGCTTGTTCTTCTCGATCAGGGCAACGTCCAGACCCAGCTGGGATGCGCGCAGCGCCGCGGCGTAACCGCCACTGCCACCGCCGAGGATCACTAGGTCGAAAACGGTGCTGGCGTCGTTCGCCACGTCACGTCCTCCATGCATGTGCGCCGGGCACCGGTCCTCTGTGACCGGGCGGCGGCTGGTAATCGGCCGCTGTTTCTTCGGCCCTGTGGTGGGGGCCCTGTCCTGCCGAGAACCCATCTTCGCATTTGTCGGGGGAACGCGGGACGCCGGGCCCACGTTGTGAGAGGGCGTTCTCTCCGAAGCCGGGGTTACCGCTGCGTAGAAACCTACGGATTTCGTTGTCGGCTGAACGCACCCCGGGGCCCGCCGGGCCCCGGGGTGCGTCACGCGTCACACCGAGTGCGTCAGCCGAGGTCGCCCGTGGCCGTGCGCTCGGCCAGCCGCACCAGGGTGCGCACGGCCGAGCCGGTGCCGCCCTTGGGGGTGTAGCCGTGCGGCGCGCCCTCGTGGAAGGCCGGGCCGGCGATGTCGAGGTGGGCCCAGGTGATGCCCTCGCCGACGAACTCCTGCAGGAAGAGGCCGGCGACCAGGCCGCCGCCCATGCGGACACCCATGTTCGCGATGTCGGCGGTGGGGGAGTCCATGGTCTTGCGCAGCTCGGCGGGGAGCGGCATCGGCCAGGAGGACTCGCCGACCTCCTCCGCGATCTCGTGGATCGAGGTGCGGAAGGCGTCGTCGTTCGACATGATCCCGAAGGTGCGGTCGCCGAGGGCCAGCACCATCGCGCCGGTCAGGGTGGCGACGTCGACGATCGCGTCCGGGTTGTCCTCGGAGGCCTTGGTCAGCGCGTCACCGAGGACCAGGCGGCCCTCGGCGTCGGTGTTGAGGACCTCGACGGTCTTGCCGCTGTACATGCGCAGGACGTCACCGGGCTTGGTGGCGGAACCGGACGGCATGTTCTCGGCGAGCGCGAGCCAGCCGGTGACGTTGACCCGCAGGCCCAGCTTCGCGGCCGCGACGACGGACGCGAAGACGGCGGCGGCGCCGGCCATGTCGCACTTCATCGTCTCGTTGTGGCCGGCCGGCTTCAGGGAGATGCCGCCCGAGTCGTAGGTGATGCCCTTGCCGACGAAGGCGAGGGTCTTCTCCGCCTTGGGGTGCGTGTAGGTGAGCTTCACCAGGCGCGGCGGGTTCTCGGAGCCCTTGCCGACGCCCATGATGCCGCCGTAGCCGCCCTTGACCAGGGCCTTCTCGTCCAGCACCTGGACCTTGACGCCGTTCTCTTTGGCAGCCGCGGAGGCGACCGCGGCGAAGGCCTCGGGGGTCAGGTCGTTCGGCGGGGTGTTCACCAGGTCACGGGCGACGTTGACCTCGGTCGCGACGACCGCGGCGCGCTCGGCGGCGGCCTTGTGCTCCTTGTCGCGCGGCTTGGCGCCCAGCAGGGCCACCTCGGCGAGCGGCTGCTTCGGGCCGGAGTCCTTGCCGTTGCCGGCCTTCTTCTCGCCGCCCTGGTAGGCGGTGAAGGCGTACGCGCCCAGCAGCGCGCCCTCGGCGACGGCGGTGACGGCGGAGGCGTCCTCCAGCGGGAGGGCGAAGCCGGCCTTCTTGCTGCCGTGCAGCGCGCGGGCGGCGGCGCCGGCGGCGCGGCGCAGCACCTCCTCGTCGAACGACTCGTCCTTCTCGGGGACGGAGCCGAGCCCCACCGCCAGCACGACCGGGACCTTGAGGCCTGCCGGGGCCGGCAGCTTGGTGACCTCGCCTTCGGCACCCGAGGCGCCGAGTGCGTCGAGGACACCGGCGAGCTTGCCGTCGAACGCCTTGTCCACGGCCTCGGCGCCCGCGGCGACGATCGCGCCCTTCGGGCCCTTGGCGACACCGACGACGAGGGCGTCGGCGCGCAGCGTCGCCGCGCCGGCAGTGCTGAGAGTCAGAGCAGTCACGGTGGTGAAGTCTCGCTTCCGTTTGTGTGTGTGGGCCGAGTGGGTGGACGGCCATCCGTAGCGATCGTATTCGGGGCCCGACGGCCGCCTGAAAGGAGCCTACGCGCACGCGCTCGCCCGTACGCCACTCGAAGGTTTGGCAAGTTGTTCGATCAAGAAGCCATCAGGTTCACCCATCCGTGGACTCTGCTCCAGGTTTGCCTCGTAGACCTGACGAGGTCCGAAAGACTCGGTCCACTCTCGCAAGGGGACGCGGGGTTCCTTTGCATGATTTCCACAGAGCCTCCCCGGCCCGGCCGACCGCCAAGGGCCGTGTCGAGGGATGCCTGCGGGGGGAAAGGCCGAAATGGTCAACAAGAACCGGATGAACAGGCTGGCCGCCGTCATGGCCGCGGCCGCCCTGGTGTCCGTGGCAGTACCTGCCGCTACCGCCCAGGCGGCCGTGACACCACCGCGGATCGACCTCAAGGTGCTCGTCGTCGACGACGGCGGCAGCTCGGTGGAGGCGATCACCGCGGAGCTCCGGGACACCGGAGTGCCCTACACCCGCCTCCAGCTGGGCAGCGCGGGCCGGCCGGTCATCAACGCGGCGTTCCTCAGCGACACCGTCGACGGCCGGCCGCGTGCCAAGTACCAGGGCGTGGTCCTGCCCAACGAGAACCCCTTCGGCGAGGGTTCCGCCGAGATGGCCGCGCTCGCCGCGTACGAGACGACGTACGGGATCCGCCAGGTCGACGCCTACACCTGGGCCCACCCGGGCGTCGGGCTGGAATACACCGACAACGGCGGCTTCAGCGGGCAGCTCGACGGCACCCAGGCCGCCGTCACCACCGCCGGCAAGGCCGGACCCTTCGCCTACCTCGGCGGGCAGGTCACCTTCGAGGACAACTCCGCCCTCGTCCCCGAGAGCTACGGGTACATGGGCAAGCCGCGCCCCGGCTACACCAGCTACGTGGACGCGCCCGTCGGCTCCGGCCGGGCCTCCCTGGTCGGCGAGTACACGCACGACGGACGCAGCGAACTGGTCGTCACCTTCGGCTACAACCAGTACCAGCAGCAGTTCCGGCTGCTGGCCCGCGGCATCGTCGACTGGCTGACGCAAGGGGTGCACCTCGGCCAGAGCCGCAACTACTTCGCGGTCCACGTCGACGACGTCTTCGCCCCCGACGCCCGCTGGAACAAGGAGCTGAACTGCACGCCGGGCGACTACGCCTGCGCGGGCGGCGAGGGCATGGAGAGCACCATCCGGATGAGCGCCGCCGACGCCGTGTACGCGGCGCAGTGGCAGACGTCCAAGAACTTCAAGCTGGACATGCTCTTCAACGGCGGCGCCGGCGAGGAGTGGAAGGCCGAGAACGGCGGCGTCGACGCGCTGACCGCCCAGCTCGTCGCCGACCGCGCCAAGTACCGGTGGATGAACCACACCTACACCCACCCGTTCCTCGGCTGCGTCCAGAACACCGCCGTCACCCCGTGGACCTGTACGAAGAACGCCCAGGGCGCGATCCAGTACATGAGCCGCGCCGAGATCTCCGCCCAGATCCGGGACAACAACAACTGGGCCGCCTCCAAGGGCATCACCCTCGACAGGTCGGAGCTCGTCACCGGCGAGCACTCCGGCCTCAAGACCGCTCCGCAGCAGCCCGTGGACAACCCCAACCTGGCCGGCGCCCTCGCCGACAACGGGGTCAAGTGGGCCGGCAGTGACAACTCCCGCGAGCCGGCGCAGCGCGCCATCGGCTCCACCCTCACCGTCCCCCGGCACCCGATGAACGTGTACTACAACACGGGCACCAACGCCGAGATGGCCGACGAGTACAACTGGATCTACACCAGCCGCGCCCACGGCGGAAGCGGCGTCTGCGAGGACAACCCGGCGACGTCCACCTGCCTGCCGGCCCCGCTCGACGTCAACACCGGATACCTCGACTACATCGTCCCGGCCGAGGCCCGCACCGCCCTGCGGCACGTCCTGGCAAACGACCCGCGGCCGCACTACGTCCACCAGTCCAACCTCGCCGAGGACCGGACCCTGTACCCGGTGCTCAACCAGGTCCTCGACACCTACCGCGCCCTCTACGCTCCCAGCGCGCCGATCGTCAACCAGTCCATGAAGGACACCGGTGTCGAGCTCCAGCGCCGCGCGGCCTGGGACAAGGCGCTCGCGGACGGCAAGGTCACCGCCTACCGCATCGGCAAGGACGTCACCATCAAGGCGCCCTCGGGAATCGTCGCCCCGGTCACCGCCCCCAACGGCACCAAGAAGCAGATGCTGCTCGGCACGTCGGACTTCGGCACCGCGTACGCCGGCAACCGCTCCGCCTGGACCGGCCCCGAACTGCTGCAGAGCGCCGTCACGCTCAAGCTGCCCAGCTGACCGTCCCGCACGCCAACACCGAGTAGCACCCAGCGCCGGCGCTCCGCGAACCCACGGGCGCCGGCCCCTTTTCCGTCCTGGGGGGACACACCGCATGAGTCATGGGCGTCACGTCACCATGCTCACCGAAGGCACCTATCCACACGTCCACGGGGGCGTCAGCACCTGGTGCGACCAGCTGGTTCGCGGCATGCCGGAGGTCGACTTCAACGTCATAGCCCTGACCGGCTCCGGACGCGAGCCGGTCACCTGGGAACTGCCCCGCAACGTCTACCGGCACACGGCCGTCCCGCTCTGGGGTCCACCCCCGTCGAAGGGCTGTCGCGGCCGCCGGTCGGCCCTGCGCGGCAAGGCCCACCGCCGCTTCACCGAGGTCTACGAGAGCCTCCTGCTCTCCCTGCTCGACCCGGCGGACGACCCCGCCCGCCGCACCTTCTCCGAGGCCCTGCGCGAACTGGCCGTCCTGGCCCGGGCCGGGAAACTCGCGCCGGCCCTGCGCTCCGAATCGGTTCTGCGCCTCCTGATGAACGTCTGGACCCGGCCCGGGCTCTCCACCGCCGAGGCGGCGCCCACCATCCACGACGCGCTCACCGCGACCGACCTGCTGGAACACGCGCTGCGGCCGCTCTCCGTCCGCATCCCGCCCGACAGCGTCGCCCACGCCGTCAGCAGCGGCCTCGCCACCCTTCCCGCCCTCGCCGCCAAACACCTCGACGGGGTGCCCTTCCTGCTCACCGAGCACGGCATCTACCTGCGCGAACGCTACCTCGGCTACCGCACCGCCGAGCAGCGCTGGCCCGTCAAGGCGCTCATGCTCGGCTTCTACCGCGAGCTCAACACCGAGGGCTACCGCCAAGCCGACCTGATCACCCCCTGCAACCAGTACAACCGCCGCTGGGAGGAGCGCGGGGGCGCCGATTCCGAGCGGATCCGCACCGTCTACAACGGCGTCGACCCGCACGCCTTCCCCGAGGCCGGCCCCGAACCGGACGTGCCCACCCTCAGCTGGTGCGGCCGCATCGACCCGATCAAGGACCTCGAAACCCTGATCCGGGCCTACGCCTTCATGCGCGAGGAACTGCCCGCCCTGCGGCTGCGCCTGTTCGGCCCCGTCCCGGCGGGCTGCGAGGACTACAAGCTGCGCCTGGAGAAACTCGCCGCCGAACTCGGCGTGAGCGACGGGATCACCTACGAGGGCCGCATCGAGCAGGTGGCCCAGGCCTACGCGGCCGGCTCCGTCGTGATGCTCTCCTCCATCAGCGAGGGCTTCCCCTTCAGCATCATCGAAGCCATGTCCTGCGGCCGCACCACCGTCTCCACCGACGTCGGCGGGGTCCGCGAGGCCGTCGGGGACACCGGCCTGGTCGTCCCGCCGCGCGAGCCCGAGACCATGGCCCGCGCCACCCTCGCCCTGCTCCGCGACGACGAACGCCGCGCCGAGCTCGGCCGGATGTCCCGCAAGCGGGTCGTGGAGAAGTTCACCCTCCACCAGTCCGTGGACGGCTTCCGGCACATCTACCGGGAACTCGCAGGCCAGCCCGTGCTGCCCGTCCACGCGGGCGACGCATGGACCCAGCGGCTCGCCGACCCCTGGTACCGGGAACTCGCGGCCGACGGGAGCCTGTGGTGAGCGGATCCCTCTGGCTCAAGCCCCCCGGTCCCGGTCACGGTTCCGGCTCGGGCTCCGGTTCCGGCACGCTCCCGGCGATCCCCCGGCCGCGCGCCGGGGACCCCGGGCCCGCCGCCGACCCGATGGACGAACTGGCCGAACGCCTCGACGTGTTCATCGCCTCCGCCGTCCACCCCGACGAGATCGCCGCCGTCCTCGAATCCGACGGCATGACGGACGAGTACATCCGGCTGACCTACGGCCGCCACGACTCCTTCGCCCTCGCGGAGGAGCTCTACGCCCGCGTGCCCCGCTCCTTCCCGGAGACGGGGCCCGCCCCCGACCCGTGGAAGGTCTCCCTCACCGCCTGCCTGCTGCGCGGGGTCATCTTCGCCCTGCCCGGCCTGGCCTACCTCCTGGGCGCGCCCCTCCTCGAAGGCCCGCAGGACCGCCTCGGCCTGCCCGCCGGGACGCTGACCCTGCTCGCCGGGGCGCTCATCGGCTGGGTCTGGGACCAGACCCTGTCCCACCGCGCGTACTCCTGGCTCGGCCTGGGCGACCGGGCCGCCGCCGGGCGGACCCTGCTCGTCGGCGCCCCCGTCGGATCCCTGCTGGGCACCGCCGCGGCGCTGGCCGTGCCCGGCGGGCCGCCGTTCTCGTACGCCTTCGCCGCCGGACAGGCCCTGTACGTCGGGGCCGCCACCTGCCTGCTGGTCCTCGGCCGGGAGCGGGTGCTCCTCGCGGCCCTCGCCCCGATGGCCGCCGGCGCCGTGGCCGTGCTCTTCGTCGACCTGCCCGTGCCGGTCCGGGTGACCCTCCTCGCGGTGTCCCTGCTGGCCGCCTGCATCCTGGCCGTACGGGAACTCCCGCTGGCCGACGGGCTACGGGCCGCCGCGCACCGGATCAGGGGCTGGGCGGCCCGGCGGCCCGCCCGGGTCGGCCCCGTGCGCTGGCAGATGCTGCGCGGGGCCGAGGAGGAGTTCACCCCCCGCGGGCCCCGGCTCGGGGACTCGGTGCCCTTTGGCGTCTTCGGCCTGGGCACCGGCCTGCTCGTGCTCTACGCCGCCCTGGGCGAGGTGCTCGCCGGAGGCCCCGCCGAGGCCGTCGCCGCCCCGTCGGCGGTGGCCCTCACCCTCAGCATGGGCCCCGCCGAGTGGCTGCTGCACCGCTTCCGCAGCGGAACCCTCTCCGGGCTCCAGGGGGCCCGCTCGCCCCGCCAGTTCCGGCGCCGGATGCTCGCCACCCTGACCCGCTGCCTCGGCATCTACCTGTCGGTGCTGCTGGCCCTCGGCGTGACCGGAACCCTGCTGTGGCCGGGAGCCCCCGGACTCACCGGGGTCCGCGTCGCCACCCTGCTGCTCCTCGGGGCGGTGATGTGGAGCGGGCTGCTCCTGCAGTCCTTCGGAGCCGTCCGGCCCGCGGCCGTGGTCTGCGCCTCGGCCGCCGTCGCCCAGAGCCTGGCGCTGCTGACCGGGCTGGGCCAGCCCCGGGTCGTCCAGGTGGCCGTGGCGGGCACGGCCGCGGCCGCACTGGCCGCACTGGTCTGCCTGCTCCTCGGCCGCGCGACCGCCCACCGATGACGCACGAGACGTACAAGACGGACGAGACGGACGAGAAGAAGGACCCCATGCTGCTGGTGCCCCTCTACGAGCATCCCGCCGACCGGCCCGAGGCCTGGGAGCGGCTGATCCGCTGCGCGGACCGGCTCCACTCGGTGGTGCTCAACCCCGAGAACGGGCCCGGCGCCGCCCGCGACGAGCGGTTCGCCCTCGTCGCCGAGCGGCTCCGGGAGGCCGGCGTACCCGTACTCGGATACGTCGACACCGACTACGGGCGGCGCCCGCACGCTGCGGTGGTGCAGGACCTGCTGCGCCACCGCGACTGGTACGCCACCGACGGAGCCTTCCTCGACCAGGCCTCCGCCGACCCCGAACTGCTCCCGCACTACGGGCGGCTCACGGTCGCGGCCCGGGCCGCGGGCGCCCACACCCTCGTCCTCAACCACGGAGCCCACCCGCACCCCGGCTACGCGGAAATCGCCGACCTGCTCGTCACCTTCGAGGGGCCCTGGGACGCCTACCGGGACGCGGCCGCGCCACCGCCCTGGACGGCAGACCACCCCGCCCAGCGGTTCTGCCACCTCGTCTACGCCGTCCCGCCCGGCGAACTCGCCGCCCGGCTCGCCGGGGAACTGGCCGCGGAACGCGGTGCGGGCGTGCACTGCGCCGTCCCGGGGAACGGCCCGCACCCGTGGGGGACCCTCCCGTACGCCCTGGAGACGGCGGGATGAGAACCTTGCGACCGCTGCGGCTCCTGCTGGTCCTGCCCCTGCTGCTGCTCGCCGCGTGCACGGCCGGACCTGACGGCGAGGGCGACGACGAACCGTACCGCTGGCCGGAACTCGCCCCCGGACAACGCTGGCAGCCCCCGCCCGGCACCGACTGGCAGTGGCAGCTGACCGGAAAGCTCGACACGTCGGTGAAGGCACCCGTCTACGACGTCGACGGGTTCGACACCACCAGGGCACAGGTCGCCGCGCTGAAGAAGGCCGGCCGCAAGACCATCTGCTACGTCTCCACCGGGGCGTGGGAGGACTTCCGGCCGGACGCAGAAGCGTTCCCGCAGGACCTCCTCGGCAAGGGCAACGGCTGGGAGGGGGAGCGCTGGCTGGACATCCGGCGCGTGGCGGAGCTCGAACCGCTGATGGCCGAGCGGTTCGACATGTGCCGGGACAAGGGCTTCGACGCGGTCGAGCCGGACAACATGGACGGCTACAAGAACACCACCGGCTTCCCGCTCACCGCCGACGACCAGCTGCGCTACAACCGGCTGATCGCGAAGCTCGCCCACGACCGGGGCATGTCGGTCGGCCTGAAGAACGACCTCGACCAGATCCCCCAGCTCGTCGGGGACTTCGACTTCGCGGTCAACGAGCAGTGCGCGCAGTACGACGAGTGCGAGCGGCTGACCCCCTTCATCGCAGCGGGCAAGGCCGTCTTCCACGCGGAGTACGAACTGTCCACGCGCCGCTTCTGCGAGCGCTCGCGCGAGCTGAAACTGAGCTCCTTGCAGAAGAAGTACGACCTCGACGCCTGGCGCAGAACGTGTCCTTAGCCAAGTCCGGCCCCGCCGGCGAGGCCGGGTTCGGCCGGCCGGGGCTGCGATGGTTGCGGCAAGATCCGAAAGAGACGGCTAGGCCCACGGCAATACGGCGTGGACGCGGTAGCCGCCGCCGAAGCGGGGCCCCGTGGAGCAGGATCCGCCCAGGGCCGTGGCCCGCTCCCGCATGCCGAGCAGGCCGTGGCCACCGCCCGGCTCGGTGTCGACGGGCTCCGTGCCCCCGTCGTCGAGCACCGTCACCTCCACCGACGGGCCGACCCGGACCACGCTCACCTCGGCCCGCGCCCCCGGCCCCGCGTGCTTGCGCACGTTGGTCAGCGCCTCCTGGATGACCCGGTACGCCGCAAGGTCCACCGCGGCCGGCAGCGGACCCGTCCCGCAGTCCAGCTGGACGATCACCTGCACCGGCAGCCCGGCGTGCCGGAAGGTGTCCACCAGCTCGTCGAGGACGCCCAGCCCCGGCGCCGGCTCGGTCGGCGCCTCCGGGTCACCGGACTGCCTCAGCAGGCCGACGGTCGCCCGCAGCTCGTTCAGCGCCGACCGGCTGGCGTCCCGTACGTGCGCCAGCGCCTCCTTGGCCTGGTCCGGGCGCTTGTCCATGACGTGCGCGGCCACCCCGGCCTGCACGTTGACGAGGGCGATGTGGTGGGCCACCACGTCGTGGAGGTCCCGGGCGATCCGCAGCCGTTCCTCCGCGACCCGCCGCCGGGCCTCCTCGTCGCGGGTGCGTTCGGCCCGTTCGGCCCGCTCCCGGATGGCGTCGACGAAGGCCCGCCGGCTGCGCACGGCGTCCCCGGCGGCCGCGGCCATGCCCGTCCAGGCGAAGATCCCGAGGTTCTCCTGCGCGTACCAGGGCAGCGGCCCGGCCAGCATTGCCACACCGGTCAGGCCCGCCATCGTGAGCAGCCCGATCCGCCAGGTCGTCGGTCGGTCGGTGAGGGCCGCCACCGTGTACAGGGCGATCACCGTGCACATGGCGACGGGCGCCCGCGGCTCCCCGGTGGTCAGCTCCAGCAGCGAGAGCCCGCAGGTCACCGCGAGCACGGCCCGCGGCTGCCGGCGCCGGAACACCAGCGCGGCCGAGCCGAGCAGCATCAGCAGCAGGGAGAAGGGCTCGGGGGTGCGCGTCCCGAAGGTGGGCCCGTGCGGTCCGTGCGGATCCGCGAAGGAGCCGACGACCATGGCGACGAGCGCGCCGAACGCCAGCACGGCGTCGGTGGCCAGCGGATGGGCCCGCATCCACTGCCGGGTGGGGGCGAACCGCCCGAGGTCTGTCGTCACCCCGATACGGTACGGCCTGCCGGGACACAGCTCAGGGCGGAGGGCCCTGGCCCGCCGGTACGCGGGAGCGCACCGGACCCCACTGGGCCCGGACCACGCACACGGCCATGACGGCGGCGATGGCCGCCAGGTGCTCCTTGCCCGCGAGGTTGTTCTTGACCAGCACCTCCCCGATCATCGCGAGGATCACCAGGGCGCCGGTCAGGTACGCCCGGTAGCGCCAGCAGAGGTAGATGGCGAGGCCGACCACGGCCGCCGACGGGCCGGTGTCGTTGACGATGCGGTCGGACACCGGCAGGCCGAAGGGGTGCTCAGGGCCCAGCGCGACGCCGATCCGCGCGTACGTGGTCCCGGCGAGGGTGGCGACGTAGCCGATCACCAGGGTGCGCCACCAGCCGATGCAGATCTCCGCGATGCCGAACACCAGCAGCATCTGCGCGAGCGCCCCCCACACCGGCAGGTCGAGGGCCGGGACGAACAGCGACAGGGGAGTGCGCAGCAGGGCCAGCCAGAACGGGTCGACGGCCTTGACCGACCCGAGGTCCTGCACCGGCTGGAAGCCCCACGAGGTGTTCTGCACGATCTGGAAGACCGTGGTCAGGCAGACCGCGCCCAGGGTCATCGGGATCGCCCGCCACGTGTCCCGGACGAGGGCGTCCCGGACGGTCCAGAACATGGGGCCCCACTCGCGGCGGGCGAACCGCCGCAGTGGGGTGCTGCTGTTCCGCGCTGTCAACGGCGGGTCTCCAGGTGTCTGCGGTGCAGCCACTTCGGAAGGCCGGGGGCCTCCAGGAAGCCCTCGGCCCGCCCGGCCGCGACACCGATCCGCAGCAGGTCCGAACTCTTCTCGAAGAGCATGAACCGCGGTTCCCAGATCGGCCGGTATTTGGCGTTGGCCCGGTAGAGGGACTCGATCTGCCACCAGCGGGAGAAGAAGCTCAGCAGCGAGCGCCACATCCGCAGCACCGGACCCGCTCCGAGCCGGGACCCGCGCTCGAAGACCGACCGGAACATCGCGAAGTTCAGCGAGACCTGGGTGACCCCGATCTCCTTGGAGCGTTCGAGGAGTTCGATGACCATGAACTCCATCAGGCCGTTCTCGGAGTCCCGGTCACGGCGCATCAGGTCCAGCGACAGGCCCTTGGGGCCCCACGGCACGAAGGACAGCACGGCCCGCAGATCGCCGTTGCCGTCGGTGCACTCCAGCATCACGCACTGGCCGTCGGCGGGGTCGCCCAGCCGGCCCAGCGCCATGGAGAAGCCGCGTTCGGTGGCCCCGTCGCGCCAGTCGTCGGCGCGGCGCACCAGCTCGGCCATCTCCTCGGCCGGGACGTCGGCGTGGCGGCGGATGCGGACCGTGTACCCGGCCCGCTTGACGCGGTTGTAGGCCTGCCGGACGGTGCGCATGGCACGGCCCTCCAGGGTGAACTCGGCGGTCTCCACGATCGCCTCGTCGCCGAGCTCCAGCGCGTCCAGGCCGTGCCGGGCGTAGATCTGCCCGGCCTCCTCGCTCGCCCCCATCACGGCCGGCACCCAGCCGTGCTCGCGGGCCTCGGCCAGCCACGGGTCGATGGCGCCGGGCCAGGCCTCCGGGTCGCCGATCGGGTCGCCGGAGGCGAGCGAGACACCGCCGACGACGCGGTAGGTCACGGCGGCCTTGCCGGTGGGGGACCAGATGACGGACTTCTCGCGGCGCAGCGCGAAGTAGCCGAGCGAGTCGCGGTCGCCCTGCCGGGCCAGCAGCGCCCGCAGCCGCTCCTCGTCCTCCTCGCTGAGCGGGTCGACGGCGCGGCGCGAACGGAACGCGGCGAACAGCACGGCGAGCAGCAGCAGCATCGACATGACGTTGATGAAGACGTCCACCCAGCCGGGCGGGGTGATCGCCGCGGAGGCCAGGTCGTCGGGGGCCAGGGTGATCAGCCGCATCACGCCGTACTTCCAGCGCTCCGGGAAGGAGACGCCGGCGCTGTCCGGGGAGGTGTTGGCGGCGCCCACGAGCAGGGCCGCGACGAGCGAGGTGACGAGCAGGCCGACGGCGGCGACGGCGGCGGCGAAGGCCGGGTTGGAGCGGTCGCCCTTGGCGTAGAACTCGCGGCGGCCCAGCAGCAGCGCGCCGGTGAAGAGCGCGGTCAGGGCCAGCGAGACCCAGTTCTGCGGGTGCTCGCGGATCTCCTCGTAGGCGAAGAGCGCGTAGGCGAGGAGCAGCGCCAGGAGGCCGCTCAGGACGAGGTTCAGGATCCAGGAGGCGCGCTTGCGGCGGCCGAGGGTGACGGCCAGCAGCAGCGTGAACAGACCGGAGGCGAAGCCCGCGGTGAGCATGTAGGGGGTGTAGAAGTCCTCGATGTTGTGGCGCCGCAGGTCCTGCCCGAGCGAGACCCATACCGCGCTGAGGAAGTTGATGAAGGTGACGACGCGCAGGTACCAGACCGCGAAAGCGGCTCCGCGCTGTGAGCGGGCGCTCCCCCGACCGCTCTCCCGGCCGCCCCCCGCCGTCTTGCCGGCGGGGTCTGCGCCGGTCTCTTTCCTGCCGGATGACGGACCGGTCGCCGGTACGGCGGTGCGGTCGGTCTCTGCGCTGGTCAAACGGACCTCTCCCATAAAAAGCGATCATATGGGGCGTCGCTGTCCGTGATGGTGCGGTCGGGGGCCGCGGCCTGGTCAGGACCGCGGACCCCGGCGGCTCATTCCGTCGGCTCCTCCACCGCGCGCTCAGGAAGCTCCGCCGCGAGTGCGGCGGCCGCCTGGACGAGGGGGAGAGCCAGCAATGCCCCGGTTCCTTCACCCACTGTGACGCCGTGATCGAGCACGGGGTTGAGCGCCATTCGGTCAAGTGCCTTCGCCTGACCCGGCTCGCCGCTCGCCTGACCCGCCAGCCACCAGTCAGGAGCCCGGAAAGCGGCCCTCTGGGCCACCAGTCCGCACGCGGCCGAAACAACACCGTCGAGGATGACGGGCGTACGGCGCACCGCGCACTGGAGCAGGAATCCGGTGATGGCGGCGACGTCCGCACCGCCGACCGCCGCCAGCAGCGCGACCTGGTCGCCCAGGACCGGGCGGGCCCGGCGCAGCGCGTCGCGGATCGCCGCGCACTTGCGCATCCAGGCCAGGTCGTCGATGGGCCGGCCGCCGCGGCCGGTGACCACCGAGGAGTCCGTTCCGCACAGGGCGGCGACGAGGGTCGCGGCGACGGTCGTCCCGCCGACGCTCAGGTCGCCGAGGACGACCAGGTCGGTCCCCGAGTCGGCCTCCTCGTCGGCGATGCGCATGCCGAGCCGCAGCGCGGCCTGCGCCTCCTCGACCGTCAGCGCGTCCTCGACGTCGATCCGGCCGCTCCCGCGCCGGACGCGGTGCGCCACGACGTCCTCGGGGAGCAGCCCGGGATCGCAGTCCAGACCGGCGTCGACGATCCGTATCGTGGCGCCGAACCGGCCGGCCAGGACGGCGACGGGGCTGGCCCCGTCGAGCACGTCCCGCACCAGCTCGTGGCCCGTGGACGCGGCCCGGGCGGAGACCCCCTGGACGGCGATCCCGTGGTCGGCGGCGAACAGCACCACGCGGGGCCGCTCGATGGCCTTGACCGGAACCTGCCCCTGCGCGGCGGCGAGCCACTCGGCGAGTTCGTCGAGCCGCCCCAGCGCGCCGGGCGGTACGGCGAGGCGCTCACGGCGTTCCTCGGCATCACGCCGGACGCCCCCGTCGGGGCGCTCGATCAGATCGGAGAAGTCGTCGAGATTCAGCGTGCTCATCTGCCAGAGAGTACAGCCGGTGAAGCCCTCCCTCAGGCCTCGGCGGGCCCGGCCGTTCCGGCCCCGCCCGGGGCTCCCCGGGCGGCCGAACACCCCGGCGGGGTCTACTCCTTCAGTACCGTCGCCTGTCCCGCGACGACGAGCAGGACGTGCTCGCACTCGCCCGCCACCCGGGCGTTCAGCCGGCCCAGCTCGTCACGGAAACGACGGCCCGAGGCGGTCGCCGGAACGACGCCCGAACCGACCTCGTTGCTCACCAGCACCACCTGGCGGCGGGTCGCGCGGACGGCCGCCACCAGAGCGGCGGTCCGCTCGCCCAGCTCCTGCCGCCCGTGCTCGGCCCAGACCTCGTCGTTCCAGGCACCGGCCCGGTCCATGGCGTCGGTCAGCCACAGCGCCAGGCAGTCGATCAGCAGCGGCGGCCCGTCCTCGGCGAGCAGCGGGACCAGCTCGCACGTCTCCACCGTCCGCCAGCTCGCAGGCCGGCGCTCCCGGTGCAGCCCGACCCGCCGCGCCCATTCCGCGTCCCCGTCCCGGGTGCCCCCGGTGGCGACGTAGACCACCTCGGGGAAGGACTCCAGCCGCCGCTCCGCCTCGACCGACTTGCCCGAGCGGGCCCCGCCCAGCACCAGCGTGCGGCGCGGCAGGTCCGGCACCGCGCGGTAGTCGCCGACGAACACGGTGGTCCCGTCCGGCACCGCCCGCGCCCCGGAGGCCGCCAGCCGGCGCTCCAGCTCCCGGCCCGGCGGCACGTCGTGGTCGAGGTGGACGGCGATCACGTCCGTGTCCGGGCCGACGGCCCCGTTGGCCCGCAGCCGGGCCAGCGCCTCGGGGCGCACCAGCACGTCGGCGAGCACCATGTCGTACGGGCGCTGCCCGGCCCGCCCGGCGGTCCCGGCCGGCGCCCCGCCCGGCGGCAGGTACAGCAGCCGGCCGCCGTCCGGGCCGGTCACCTCGTACCCCGTGCCCGGCGCGTCCATCGGCACCGCCCGCACCCGGTGCCCGGAGATCACCGAGAGCTCCTGCCCGTCCGGCACCCGCCCGGCGGTCGGCAGCCCCGGCGGCAGCTCCACCGCGGGCCCGTCGTGCGGGTGGGTCAGCAGGACCTGCCGCACCCCGGCCAGCGAATGCCCGGCCCGGGCGCCGGCCAGCACCGCACCGGGGGTCAGGTCGAGCAGCAGCGCCCCGTCGACGAGGACCGCCGTGGCGGCGCGCGAGCGCGGCCCGACGGAGACGGCGCAGGCCGCACAGGGGCAGCCGGGGCGGGGCAGCCCCTCGGGGGTACCGGTGCCGAGCAGAGTGAGTTCCACAGGATGATCCTCCCGCGTCGCGGAGACTGCTGCGCGCCCGGTTACTCTGCGGGCAGACTCAAGGCGAGAAGCGTGTGAGCAGCGGACGAGCAACGGAGGCGGACATGGCGTGGACGTGGCGGTTCGAGACGGCCGAGGGCACCGAGACGAGCCCGTCGGTGGTACCCGAGGAGTTCACCACGCAGGGAGACGCGGAGTCCTGGATCGGGGAGTACTGGAAGGACCTGCTGGAGGGCGGTACCGAACAGGTGAAGCTGTCCGACGACAGCGGCACGGAGCTCTACACGATGAGCCTGCGCTCCGCGCTGGAGGCCTGACCCCTCCGAGCCGTTCGGCCCGCCGCATCCGCGGCGGGCCGAACGGCCGGAGTCAGCCCCGGACGCCGCAGAGGTGCAGCAGTGCGGCGACACCCCGGTAGGGGTCGGTGCGGCCGGCTCGGTCCTCGGCGGCCAGCAGCTGCTCCAGCTCCTCGTCGGGCGGCAGCACCTCGCCGGCCTCGGTGCCGTCCGTGAAGATGCGTACGCCGTACCAGGCCTGCAGCGGCGCACCGATCCCCGACAGGGTCGCGGTCAGCCCGGCCAGCCGGTCGGCGCGTACGTCCAGGCCCAGCCGGTTCGTGTAGTCGGTGCTGTCGAAGGCGGCCAGCGCGCCCTTCCAGTCACCGTCCAGCCCGTGCCGCATGGCGAGGGCGTCGCCGTTGCGCACCAGCAGGGACAGCAGTCCGCCCGGGGCCAGCATCCGGGCCAGCCCGGCGAGCATGGCGTCCGGCTCGGGCACGTACATCAGCACCCCGTGGCACAGCACCACGTCGAAGCTGCCCGGAAGGAAATGGGCGCCGGTCTCGCGCCCGTCCCCCTCCAGCAGCTTCACCCGGTCGCGGATCCCGGCGGGCTCCACGGCCAGTGCCTCGCGTGCGACGGCCAGCATGCCCGGATCCTGCTCCAGGCCCGTCACCTTGTGCCCGGCGCGGGCGAGGCGCAGCGCCTGGGTGCCCTGGCCCATGCCGACGTCGAGAACGCGCAGCCGCTGCCCCACGGGGAAGCGCTGCGCGATCTGTTCGTCGACCTGTCGGCCCACGAGCTCCTGACGGACCGCGTTGCGCAGTCCGCCCAGGCCCTCGAGCCACAGGCGTGCCCCCTCGGCGAAGCCTTCCCCCGACGCGCCGGGCGTCCCTCCGGTCAGGGCCGTTCCCCGCGCTTGACCTGCGGCTTCGGCAGGCGCAGCCGGCGCATCTGCAGGGTGCGCATGAGGCCGTACGCGACCGCGCCGCGGCGCGGCTCGTTCGGGAAGCGCTCGTTGAGCGACTTGCGCAGGCGGAACACCAGACCGATGGAGTCCAGGACGATCAGCACGATCACGCCGAGCCACAGCAGCAGCGCGATGTTCTGGATCGTGGGCTGGCGCACCATGCTGAGCACGAGGATGGCCACGGCCAGCGGCAGGAACATCTCGGCGACCGAGAAGCGGGAGTCCACGAAGTCGCGGACGAACCGGCGGACGGGGCCCTTGTCGCGCGTGGGCAGGTAACGCTCGTCGCCGTTGGCCAGCGCCTCGCGCTGCTTGGCCATCTCGGCGCGGCGGCGCTCACGGGCTCGCTTCACGTCCTCCTTGCGGTTGCCGGTCGAGGCCACCACGGCCTTGCGCTGCGACTGTGCCACGGCGCGCTTCGGCGTAGGGCGGCCCTTCGGGGCCTGCGGGTCACGGGGCTGCGAGAGGTCGGCGCTCACCTTGTCGGTGGCGGCGGCCTTCTCTTCCTTGGAGGAGCGGCTACCAAACACAAAACCCAAGCCTACGTGGTTGCGGCCACCGGCCCCACCCCGGTGGGGAACGATCCGGCAACGGCGGGCGTCCTTCCCTGTGCACGGTCCGAGCAGCGGGGCCCGCCGTCCGTACGGTCGGGGACCCACCTACTCCTCACGCCTGATACGGCGGAGGCGTAGTCGTCCTGGAGGAGGAGCGCATCCGTCCTCGAACAGTGCGGTAATGGAGACAGGGCCCGTACTGTGGGTTCTGTCGGTGACCTGGAGCACAGTCCGTCTAGAAGGGGGCGCGCGAAGCCCATGAGCGGTGTCATGAAGCGTATGGGGATGATCTTCCGCGCGAAGGCGAACAAGGCCCTTGACCGGGCCGAGGACCCGCGCGAAACCCTCGACTACTCGTACCAGAAGCAGCTCGAACTGCTGCAGAAGGTACGCCGCGGCGTCGCCGACGTGGCGACGTCCCGCAAGCGCCTCGAACTGCAGCTGAACCAGCTGCAGGGGCAGTCCGCCAAGCTGGAGGACCAGGGCCGCAAGGCCCTCGCCCTGGGCCGCGAGGACCTGGCTCGTGAGGCCCTGTCCCGTCGTGCCTCGCTCCAGCAGCAGGTCAGCGACCTGGAGGTGCAGCACCAGACCCTCCAGGGCGAGGAGGAGAAGCTGACGCTGGCCGCGCAGCGGCTCCAGGCGAAGGTGGACGCCTTCCGCACGAAGAAGGAGACCATCAAGGCCACCTACACCGCGGCCCAGGCCCAGACCCGGATCGCGGAGTCCTTCTCCGGCATCTCCGAGGAGATGAGCGACGTCGGCCTGGCCATCCAGCGCGCCGAGGACAAGACCGCCCAGCTGCAGGCCCGGGCCGGCGCGATCGACGAGCTGCTGGCCTCCGGCGCCCTCGACGACCAGAGCGGCCTCGGCTCCAAGGACGACATCCAGGCCGAGCTGGACCGGCTGTCGGGCGGCACGGACGTGGAGCTGGAGCTCCAGCGGATGAAGGCGGAGCTGGCCGGCGGCCCGTCCGCCCAGCAGCAGGCCATCGAGGGCGGCGCCCAGGGCAACGCCCAGCAGCCGCAGACCCAGCACCGGTTCGACAAGCAGTAGGACGGGGCCGTCATGATCGTCCGCATCATGGGGGAAGGCCAGCTGGACGTGGCCGACAGCCACTTCGCCCAGCTCAACAAGCTGGACGACGAGCTGCTCGCGGAGATGGAGGGCGGCGACGAGGAGGGCTTCCGGCGCACCCTGGGGGCGCTGCTCGAAGCCGTCCGACGGCTGGGCGCGCCGCTCCCGGACGACGCCCTGGAGCCGTCCGAGCTGATCCTGCCGGGGCCCGACGCGAGCCTCGACGAGGTCAGGCAGATGCTCCGCGACGACGGCCTGATCCCGGGCTGAGACCGGACGCACCGACACGACGACGGGCCCTCCCCTGCCGGGGGAGGGCCCGTCGTCGTGTCGTGTGTGCCGGTCCGTCCACCGCTCACTCCGGCGGCGCCGGCGGCTTCTCCAGGGGCACCGGCCGCGGGTCCGGGGCGCCGCCGATGAAGTCCTCGAACCTGCGCCGCCGCCGCGTCCAGCGCCGGTCGTGGTGGAAGGCCCGCAGCCCGGCCTTGGCCCGGGCGCGCGGCCGGTTCACGTAGAACCGCTTGGCGTACGGGGAACCGGGCCGGGCCAGCCGGATCGCGCCGACCAGCGCCACGAAGGGGATGACGACGCCGAAGAGCGCGGTGCGGGCCTTGCCCTTCCACAGGGCGAGCAGCGCGAGACAGAAGTTGCCGGCCGCGTTCATCACGACCAGCCCGCGGCTCTGGCGCTCCTCTGGGGTCAGGTCGTTCACCCCGAAGGGCACGAACCCGCCCAGTACCAGGGCCACCACCGCGGCCGTCACGACCACGATCTCCACGCTCTTGCGGCCCTGCTCGCTCCAGTAGACGTCGTCGAGGTGCAGGATCAGCGCGAACTCGTCCAGGACCAGCCCCGCGCCCAGCCCGAAGATCACGGCCGAGAGGGCCGCGCCGAAGCCGTTGCGGGCGCTGCCGATCGCACCGAAGCCGCCGATGATCACGAGGATCACTCCCGGCACCACGTGGTGGATGTGCAGGCCGCCCGGGGTGACGTTCTTGAAGGGGCCGCGGCCGGCCCGGATCGTACGCGTGATCACGCGGGTGACCAGGAACGACGTCACGAAGGACACCAGGGCGAGCAGCATGGGCAGCTTTCCTGGCTCGATGATGTTCCGATACCACCAGTGACCCATCCCACTGACTCCCTATTTGGAACGTAATGGGTAATTTACCGCCCGCTCCGAGCGGGTAGCGTTCGCGCCGATGACAGATTCGTTCGACGGTCCGCCCCTGACGCCGCCCCCGGAACGCGCCTCGTTCCGCGACGGCGTCCGCTTCGCCTTCGGCACCCTCACCGTGCTGCCCGCCCGCATCACCCGCTGGGACCGCCCCGCGGCCCGCACCGGAATGGCCTGCGCCCCGCTCGCCGGACTGGTCGTCGGCGCGCTCGCGGCCGTTCCCGGAGTGCTCCTGCTGCTGCTCGGCGCCGGACCGCTGCTCGCGGCGGCCGTCACCGCCGCCGTACCGGCGGCGCTGACCCGGGGACTGCACCTGGACGGACTGGCCGACACGGCGGACGGCCTCGGCAGCGCCAAACCGGCCGACGAGGCACTGCGCATCATGAAGAAGTCCGACATCGGACCCTTCGGCGTGATCGCCCTGGTCGTCGTCCTGCTCGTGCAGACGGCCGCCCTCTTCGAGCTGTACGCCGAGAGCTGGGTCCGCGGCGCCCTCGCCGCCGTCATCGCCGCCGTCACGGCCCGCCTCGCCATGACCCTGGCCTCCCGCGAGGGCGTCCCGCCCGCCCGGCCCGAGGGGCTCGGCGCCGCGGTCGCCGGGGTCGTCCCGCGCCCGGTGGCCGTCGCCCTCGCGGCCCTCGTCACCGCCGCGGCCGCCGCGGCCGCCCTCCCGACCGGCCTGCCCGCCGCGGCCCGGTCCGCGGCGGCGGTCCTCGCCGCCCTGCTCGCCGCGGAACTGCTGCTCCGCCGCTGCGTACGCCGCTTCGACGGGGTCACCGGCGACGTGTTCGGCGCCCTGGCCGAGGTGGCGGCGACCACCGCGCTCGTCGTCCTCGCCCTGGGCTGAGCCCTCCCGGCCGCAGGCCGCCCCGTCCCGTCCCGTCCGGTCCGACGGGACCCCCGTCCGGACCGGAACCGGCCCGCGTACGCTCACCCCGTGGACCACACTCCGACGGACCTGCCCCCCGCCGCGCCCGGCACTCCCATCAAGGTGCTGCTCGCCGACGACCAGGCCCTGCTGCGCAGCGCCTTCAGGGTGCTCGTCGACTCCGAGCCCGACATGGAGGTCGTCGGGGAGGCTTCCGACGGGGCGCAGGCCTTCGCCCTCGCCCGGAGCGAACGCCCCGACGTCGTGCTGATGGACATCCGGATGCCCGGCACCGACGGGCTCGCCGCCACCCGCATGATCAGCGCCGACCCGGAACTCGCCGCCGTGCGCGTGGTGATGCTGACGACCTTCGAGGTGGACGAGTACGTGGTCTCCGCGCTGCGGGCGGGCGCCTCCGGCTTCCTCGGCAAGGGCGCCGAGCCCGAGGAGCTGCTCAACGCCATCCGCGTCGCCGCCGCCGGTGAGGCGCTGCTCTCCCCGGCCGCCACCAAGGGCCTGATCGCCACCTTCCTCGCCCAGGGCGGCGGCGCCGACCCGGCCGCCGCCGGCACCTCGGCCGGGGTCCACGCGGAGCGGCTCGCCGCGCTGACCGTCCGGGAGCGCGAGGTCCTCGTACACGTCGCCGCGGGCCTGTCCAACGACGGCATCGCCGGACGGCTGGAGGTCAGTCCCCTCACCGTCAAGACGCACGTGAACCGGGCCATGGCCAAGCTCGGCGCCCGCGACAGGGCCCAATTGGTGGTCATTGCCTACGAATCGGGACTCGTCCGGCCCCGCGTGGAGTCGGGGGAGTAGCCGCGCAGTAGTGCCGTGTACTACGGACGCGGTATGCCGCACATAAGGACGGCACCTGCGAGCGACGAAACCGGCCCGCCGCATGGGACAGGGTGGGAGTGCCCTCGCGTTCGTCACTGCAGAGAGATCCCATACCCATGTCCTGGCTGTCCCGCTTCAGCCTTGCCCAAAGGGCGTTGGTCGGCCTCGTGTCGATCGTCGCGCTCCTCTTCGGCGCCATAGCCATTCCGCAGCTCAAGCAGCAGCTGCTGCCCTCCATCGAACTCCCGATGGTGTCCGTGCTCGCGCCGTACCAGGGCGCCTCGCCCGACGTGGTGGAGAAGCAGGTCGTCGAACCGATCGAAGCCATGCTCAAGGGCGTCGACGGCATCACCGGCATCACCTCCACCGCCAGCGAGGGCAACGCCCTCATCATGGCCACCTTCGACTACGGCGACAGTGGCACCAAGCAGCTCGTCGCCGACGTCCAGCAGGCCGTCAACCGCGCCCGCGTCCGGCTGCCCGCCGACGTGGACCCGCAGGTGGTGGCCGGTTCCACCGACGACATCCCGACGGTGATCCTCGCCGTCACCTCCGACAAGGACCAGCAGGCCCTCGCCGACCAGCTCGAGAAGTCCGTCGTGCCCGTCCTCTCGGACATCGAGGGCGTCGGCCAGGTCAGCGTCGACGGCGTCCAGGACCTCCAGGTCACCGTCACCCCCGACGAGGCCAAGCTCGCCGCCGCCGGCCTCGACGGCTCCGCCCTCGCCCAGGGCCTCCAGGCGGGCGGCGCCGCCGTCCCCGCCGGCTCCTTCGACGAGGCGGGCAAGAACCGCACCGTCCGCGTGGGCAACGGCTTCACCTCCCTCACCCAGGTCGAGGACCTGCGGCTGAGCCCCGCCCCGGGGAAGCCCGCGGTCCGCCTCGGCGACGTCGCAGTCGTCAAGCAGGAGCCGGCCAAGGCCGTCTCCATCACCCGCACCAACGGCAAGCCCAGCCTCGCCCTCGTCCTGACCATGGACAAGGACGGCAGCGCCGTCGCCATCTCCGACGCCGTCAAGGACAAGCTGCCCGAGCTGCGTTCCACGCTCGGCGCCGGCGCCGAGCTGACCGTCGTCAGCGATCAGGGCCCGGCCGTCGCCAAGTCCATCTCCAGCCTCACCACGGAGGGCATGCTCGGCCTGCTCTTCGCGGTGATCGTGATCCTGGTCTTCCTGGCGTCGCTGCGCTCGACGCTGGTCACGGCGGTCTCCATCCCGCTGTCCGTGGTCCTCGCGCTCATCGTGCTGTGGACCCGCGACCTGTCGCTCAACATGCTGACCCTCGGCGCGCTGACCATCGCCATCGGCCGGGTCGTCGACGACTCGATCGTGGTCCTGGAGAACATCAAGCGCCACCTCGGCTACGGCGAGGAGCGCGAGGCCGCGATCATCACCGCGGTCAAGGAGGTCGCCGGCGCGGTCACCTCCTCCACGCTCACCACCGTCGCCGTGTTCCTGCCCATCGGCCTCACCGGCGGCATGATCGGCGAGCTCTTCGGCTCCTTCTCGCTCACCGTCACCGCGGCCCTGCTGGCCTCGCTGCTCGTCTCGCTGACGGTCGTTCCGGTGCTCTCGTACTGGTTCCTCAGCGCGCCCAAGGGCGTCACGCCCGGGGACGCCGAGAGCGCGGCGCAGGCCCGGCGCGAGGCCGAGGAGAAGGAGGCGCGCAGCCGCCTCCAGCGCTTCTACGTCCGCGTCCTGGGCTTCGCCACCCGGCGCCGCCTGACCAGTGTGGCCATCGCGGTGGTCGTCCTCCTCGGCACCTTCGGCATGACCCCCCTGTTGAAGACCAACTTCTTCGACCAGGGCGAGCAGGACCTCCTGACGGTCAAGCAGGAGCTCGCCCCGGGCACCTCGCTGGCCGCCTCGGACGAGGCGAGCCGCAAGGTCGAGAAGGTGCTGGGCTCGGTCGGCGGCGTCAAGAGCTACCAGGTCACCGTCGGCTCCTCCGGCTTCCTCGCGGCCTTCGGCGGCGGCACCGGCTCCAACCAGGCCTCCTACCAGGTCACCCTGAAGGACGCCGGCGACACCGAGGCCGTGAAGAAGCGGATCGAGGACCAGCTGGCCGCCCTCGACGGCATCGGCGAGACCCGCGTCGCGGCCGGCGACGCCTTCGGCAGCCAGAACCTCAGCGTGGTCGTCAAGGCCGGCGACGGCGAGGTCCTCGCCAAGGCCGCCGAGCAGGTCCGCGCCGAGGTGGCCGAGCTCGACAACGTCACCGACGTGCAGAGCGACCTGTCCCAGTCCGTGCCCCGGATCTCGGTGACCGCCACCCCCAAGGCGGCGGACGCCGGCCTGAACCAGGCCGCGATCGGCGCGATCGTCGCCCAGGCCGTCCGCGGCAACCCGGCCGGCAAGGCCGTACTGGACGACACCGAGCGGGACATCGTCATCAAGTCCGCGCAGCCGGCCACCACCCTGGCCGAACTGCAGGCGCTCCCGGTCGGCCCGGTCAGGCTCGGCGACATCGCCGAGGTCAAGGAGGTCCCCGGCCCGGTCGCGATGACCCGGATCGACGGCGCCCGCGCCGCGACCATCACCGCGCGCCCGCAGGGCGACAACACGGGCGCGGTCAGCGCCGAACTGCAGACGAAGCTCAAGGCCCTGGACCTGCCCGCCGGCGCCACGGCCTCCATCGGCGGCGTCTCCGAGGACCAGGACGAGGCGTTCGGCTCACTCGGCCTCGCCATGCTCGCGGCCATCGCGATCGTGTTCATGCTGCTGGTGGCGACCTTCCGCTCGCTCGTCCAGCCGCTGATCCTGCTGGTGTCCATCCCGTTCGCGGCGACCGGCGCGCTCGGCCTGCTCCTCGTCACCGGCACCCCGATGGGCGTCCCGGCGATGATCGGCATGCTGATGCTCATCGGCATCGTCGTGACCAACGCGATCGTCCTGATCGACCTGGTCAACCAGTACCGCGCCCAGGGCCTCGGCGTCGTCGAGGCGGTCGTCGAGGGCGGCCGGCACCGTCTGCGCCCGATCCTCATGACGGCCCTGGCGACGATCTTCGCGCTGCTCCCGATGGCGCTCGGCGTCACCGGCGAGGGCGGCTTCATCTCGCAGCCGCTCGCCGTCGTGGTGATCGGCGGCCTGGTCAGCTCGACCCTGCTGACGCTGCTCCTGGTGCCGACCCTCTACACGATGGTCGAGCTCCGCAAGGAGCGCCGCCGCGCCAAGAAGACGGCCCGCCTGACGGTGGTGCCGCCGCAGGACCAGCCGGAGGAGACCCCGGCCAAGGTCTGACCGGCCGGGTGGGCCGAGCTGCTCGGCCCACCCGCCCGAACGCCGGAGAGAGAAGAGGGGCGGCTCCCGTACGGGAGCCGCCCCTCTTCTCTCTCCGGCGTCTGCGGGCTCAGCCGCGCCGTCGCCCCCTACGGGAGGGCGAGCATGCGCTCCAGCGCGAGCTTCGCGAAGCTCTCCGTCTCCTTGTCGACCTGGATCTGGTTGACGAGGGTGCCCTCGGCCAGCGACTCCAGCGTCCACACCAGGTGCGGGAGGTCGATGCGGTTCATCGTCGAGCAGAAGCAGACCGTCTTGTCGAGGAAGACGACTTCCTTGTCCTCGGCAGCGAATCGGTTCGCCAGACGGCGGACCAGGTTCAGCTCGGTGCCGATGGCCCACTTGGAGCCGGCCGGAGCCGCCTCCAGCGCCTTGATGATGTACTCCGTCGAGCCGACGTAGTCCGCGGCCGCCACGACCTCGTGCTTGCACTCGGGGTGGACCAGGACGTTCACGCCGGGGATGCGGGCGCGGACGTCGTTGACCGAGTCGACCGAGAACCGGCCGTGGACCGAGCAGTGCCCGCGCCACAGGATCATCTTGGCGTTCCGCAGCTGCTCGACGGTGAGGCCGCCGTTCGGCTTGTGCGGGTTGTAGAGCACACAGTCGTCCAGGGACATGCCCATGTCGCGGACGGCGGTGTTGCGGCCCAGGTGCTGGTCCGGGAGGAAGAGGATCTTCTCGCCCTGCTCGAACGCCCACTCCAGGGCCTTCTTCGCGTTGGACGAGGTACAGATCGTGCCGCCGTGCTTGCCGGTGAAGGCCTTGATGTCGGCGGAGGAGTTCATGTACGAGACGGGCACCGTGGTGTCGGCGATGCCGGCCTCGGTCAGCGCGTCCCAGCACTCCGCGACCTGCTCGGCGGTGGCCATGTCGGCCATCGAGCAGCCGGCGGCCAGGTCCGGCAGGACCACCTTCTGGTCGTCCGAGGTCAGGATGTCCGCGGACTCGGCCATGAAGTGGACGCCGCAGAAGACGATGTACTCGGCCTCCGGCTTGGCGGCCGCGTCCTTGGCCAGCTTGAAGGAGTCACCGGTGACGTCGGCGAACTCGATGACCTCGTCACGCTGGTAGTGGTGGCCGAGGATGAAGACCTTGTCCCCGAGCTTCTCCTTGGCCGCGCGGGCGCGCTCCACGAGGTCCGGGTCGGACGGCGAGGGCAGGTCGCCGGGGCACTCCACCCCGCGCTCGCTCTTGGGGTCGGCCTCACGGCCGAGCAGCAGCAGGGCAAGGGGCGTCGGCTGGACGTCCAACGGCTGGGCGGTGGTCACGACACGCACCCTTTCTGTTCTGCGACGAGGGATTTCAGGATCATCGCTTCGACTTCTCGTCTACTTGACGCTATCTATCATAACCGCTTCACGTCAGTTTGACGATGCCGATAGTGTCAATGTGACGCATCAGCCCTCGATTCGCCGGGCCCGCGTCCGCGCGCGGTGTGCGAGCATGAATATCTGAAACAAGCGTCGGGTCCCGGAATGAATCCGCGGTCCCGCTCGTTGCCACCGACGGCAAGAGTCCGACGTTTCCCCGCACCCCGCGGGGAGCCGCCCACTTCGGGAGTGAATGCAGATGTCCGTACAGGACGACAAGACCACTGTGAGCGACGGCATCCTCCTGTCCGACGCCGCCGCCGAGAAGGTCAGGACCCTGCTGGAGCAGGAAGGCCGCGATGACCTGGCGCTCCGCGTCGCCGTCCAGCCCGGCGGCTGCTCCGGCCTGCGCTACCAGCTCTTCTTCGACGAGCGCTCCCTCGACGGCGACGTCGTGAAGGACTTCGACGGTGTGAAGGTCGTCACCGACCGCATGAGCTCCCCGTACCTCCACGGTGCCTCCATCGACTTCGTCGACACCATCGAGAAGCAGGGCTTCACGATCGACAACCCGAACGCCACGGGCTCCTGCGCCTGCGGCGACTCGTTCAGCTAAGCCTGAACCGCCCGAACGACGAGGGCCCGTCCCGGTCGCATCCGACCGGGGCGGGCCCTCGCGCATGCCCAGGGGGCGGCTGCCGCGCTACTGCCGGGGGAGCTCCTTGCCCGTCGTGGCGTCCAGCACCTTGCGGTCGCCCAGCGGCTCCTTCAAGGTCACCGACTGGGACCTCTCCTCGGCCAGCATGATGCAGGCCTGACCCGGCTTGTTCGGCGTGTCAGTGATCTTCACCATGACCGACTCCGCCTGCTCCCGCGCCTCCACGGCGTAGGTGCTGCACACGCTGCCCCAGAAGTTCACCGTCAGCTTCCGATCGGCCTCCTTGTACGAGAACCCGGGCACGGTACGGCCGGCCGGCCCCGGCGTGCTCTCCTTCGCGGACGCCGGCTCGGTCACCGTGTGACCCGGCGCGCCGCCCTGGCCCGCCACCTCGAACAGCCAGGCCGGGACCAGCCCCCGCGCTCCGTCGACCGTCCCCGGAGCCAGCCCGAGCACCGCGCCCTTCACCGTCTCGGTGCGCGGCGGCTTCATCGGCCGCGGCTCCGGATTGCACGGCACCGTCTCCGCGGCCCCCACCGCGGCGTCCGCCGTCAGCGGGACCGCGCTCGCGCAGCCGCTGGGTTCCGGTGCGCCGCCGGAACCGTTCGACCTCGCGTTCAGCCGGGCCAGCGCCTCCACGGCCCCGACCACCGGCTGCTCGGCCGCCCGCACCGGCGCCTTCAGCTCGCCGTTGCCGCCCACCACCGAGCCGTCCGCGCCCACGCTCACCTTGGTCGACCAGCCCTGCGTGGGCAGCCCGCCGACCACCGGGTCCGCCGTCACCACCCGCACCGCGCCCTGGGTGAGCCGGGCGTCCAGCTTGGCCCCGTCCTGCCCCAGGGCCTTGAGCACCGGGGCCGCGGCGGCCTTGGCGGCCTCCTCGGACACCGGCTTGCCGCTCCCGCCCGCACCGCCGCCGTCCCGGGGGAGCGTGGCGGGGCCGCAGGTGTCCTTGCCGCGCACGCAGTCGTCCCCGGCGCCGTTGCCCGCGCCGTCGCCGCCCGCCTGGAAGCGGTTGAAGTTCCACGTCCCCGGGGCCGTACGGGCCACCGTCAGCCGCGGCCCGGAGCCGTCGGCGGCCTCCCCGGCCAGCCAGACGTCCCCCTCCAGCCGCGGCGCGCCGGCCATGCCCAGGGCCGCTGCGAGCCGGGCCACATCGGCCTCCGCGACCTCGCCGGACACGCTGTAGGCGGGCGCCGCCGCCGGGGCCTCGGGCAGCTTCACGTCGGCCCGGTAGACCACGCCCGCGCCCGACGGATCCGGCTCCCCGGGGGCGATGCCCGGCCCCGAGGGGTCTCCCGCGTCACGGGGCGCGGAAGCCGCGCTGTCACCCGTACGGCGGGACGCGCCGTCGCTCTGGGCCGCGGACGCCCAGTAGGCGGTACCGCCGCCGGCGAGCAGGACGGCGGCCGCGATCGAGCCGACGACCCAGGCGGGCCGCCGTCGTGTGCCGCTTGAAGTGCCGGGTTCTTCGCTGGTCACTGCATCGCTCCTTCACTTGTCCCGCAGTGTCTGATGCGGGTGTGACGGAACAGGGGCGCAACCGGTTCCCCTCCTGCCTCCTACTGGTCCCCGTACGCGGCGGTGGAGGCGATCAGCCGGGCCGAGGAGGCCGGCACCCTGACCCCGTGGATCTGCGAGGGCGCCACCCGGACCGGCCGGGGACCCTCCTCGACGCCCCAGTGCGGGGCCATCCGGGCGCAGTCCCCCAGCAGACGGGCGAAGCCGGGCCGTCCCGGGCCTTCCGCTCCGCGCCTCTCAGCGGTGTACTCGCAGTAGCCGTAACCGTCGGTATAGGTCATGCAGGCACCGTAGGCACCGGAGCTCTCGCGAAGAAAGACCTACTAAGGGGTAGTTTCTGGGGTTCGTCCTGGGGTTCGGCCCGGGGACACTTACCGGGTAGTTTTGACTGTCCCTCGCCGTCCTCAGCAGGAGCGTCCACGCCGTGCGCATCGCAGTCACCGGCTCCATCGCCACCGACCACCTCATGACCTTCCCCGGCCGATTCGCCGACCAGTTCGTCGCGGACCAGCTGCACACGGTCTCCCTCTCCTTCCTCGTCGACAACCTCGACGTGCGGCGGGGCGGTGTGGGCCCGAACATCTGCTTCGGCATGGGGCAGCTCGGCAGCCGCCCGATCCTGGTCGGAGCCGCCGGCTCCGACTTCGACGAGTACCGCGCCTGGCTCGACCGGCACGGCGTCGACACCGAGTCCGTCCGCATCTCCGAGGTGCTGCACACCGCGCGCTTCGTGTGCACGACGGACTCCGACCACAACCAGATCGGCTCCTTCTACACGGGCGCGATGAGCGAGGCCCGCCTGATCGAGCTGAAGTCCGTGGCCGACCGCGTGGGCGGGCTCGACCTCGTCCTCATCGGCGCGGACGACCCCGAGGCGATGCTGCGCCACACGGAGGAGTGCCGGACGCGGGGGATCCCCTTCGCCGCCGACTTCTCGCAGCAGATCGCCCGCATGGACGGCGACAACATCCGCACCCTGATGGAGGGCGCGACCTACCTCTTCTCGAACGAGTACGAGAAGGGCCTCATCGAGTCGAAGTCCGGCTGGACCGACGAGGAGATCCTCTCCAAGGTCGGCACCCGCGTGACCACGCTGGGCTCCAACGGCGTCAAGATCGAGCGGGCGGGCGAGGCCGCGATCGTCGTCGGCTGCCCCGAGGAGAACGCGAAGGTCGACCCGACCGGCGTCGGCGACGCCTTCCGCGCCGGGTTCCTGACGGGCCTGGGCTGGGGCGTCGGCCTGGAGCGCGCGGCGCAGCTCGGCTGCATGCTCGCGACCCTCGTCATCGAGACGCTGGGCACCCAGGAGTACACGCTGGCCCGCGCGCACTTCATGGAGCGCTTCACCAAGGCCTACGGCGACGAGGCCGCGGCGGAGGTCCAGGCCCACCTGGCCTAGGCCGTTCGGCCTCGCCGGCGTTCGAGGCGCGGGTCCGGGCGGAGCCCGGTGCCCGGCGGAGCCGGGTTCCTGGGGCGCCGCCCCAGACCCGTGCCTCAAACGCCCCCGGCCACCGCTGGGAGGTGCCCCCTGGCGAGGCTCGATTCGGCTCGGCCCTGCCTTCGAACGCAGCGACGTCGGAAGCGGTCGGCGCAGCCCGGGAACGCGGACGAGGCGGCCACGGCGGAGCCGGCAAGGCCGGATCTCGCCCCGCCGTGGCTACGCTCCGCGGCGGACGGTGTAGGCGGTGCCCGTGGGGCGGGGGGTTTCGCCCAGGTATTCGTGCCCCCGCATCGCGCACCACGCCGGGATGTCCAGCCGGGCCACCTCGTCGTCCGACAGGACGGTCACCGTGCCGCCCACCGGGACCCGGACGATGGCCCGGGCCAGCTCGATCACCGGCTGCGGGCACCGCAGCCCGAGCGCGTCGAGCTCCAGGGAATCCGCCTCCGGCGCCACCGCGGCCGGCTCCGAGACGCCGAGCCGCTCCCGTACGCCCGCCACCGCAGCCGGCAGCACCTCCAGGAACGCGTTGACCTCCGCCGCCGGGGTCCCCGGCGGCAGGGACACCCGTACGTTCCCCTCCGACAGCACGCCCATCGCCCGCAGCACATGACTGGGGGTCAGCGTGGAGCTCGTGCAGGAGGAGCCCGAGGAGACCGAGAAGCCCGCCCGGTCCAGCTCGTGCAGCAGCGCCTCCCCGTCGACGTACAGGCAGGAGAAGGTGACCAGGTGCGGCAGCCGCCGGTCCGCGTGGCCGACCACCTCGACGTCCGGGACCAGCCGCACCACCCGCCGCCGGATGCGGTCCACCAGGACCCGCAGCCGGGCGGCCTCCGCGTCCGCCTCCGCCCGTACCGCCCGCAGCGAGGCCGCCGCCGCCACGATCGCGGGAAGGTTCACGAAGCCGGGGGAGCGGCCCGACTCCCTTTCGTCCGCGGGGCCTTGGGGCGAGAACCGCACCCCCTTGCGGACCGCCAGCAGGCCGACCCCGGGCGGGCCGCCCCATTTGTGCGCACTCGCCGCCAGGACGGACCAGGCGCCCTCCACGGGACCCCAGGCCAGCGACTGCGCCGCGTCCACCAGCAGCGGCACCCCGGCCGCCCCGCAGACCTCGGCCACCTCGGCCACCGGCTGGACCGTGCCCACCTCGTGGTTGGCCGACTGGAGGCAGGCCAGGGCGGTCGCCGGGACCAGCGCATCCGCGTACCCGGAGGCGGACACCGCACCCCACCGGTCCACCGGGACCTCGCCAACGCTCCCGCCGCGCGCCTCGTGCGCCGCCGCCGAATGCAGTACAGAACTGTGTTCGACCGCTGATACGACCAGATGGTCGCCGACACGTCGCCGCCCGGCGAGGACGCCGGCGATGCCCGTGTGAACCGCGTGCGTCCCCGAAGGAGTGAACACGAGCTCGTCGGCGCGGCATCCCACCGCCTCCGCGGCGGCCTCCCGCGCCGCGTCCAGGAGCAGCCGCGCGCGCCTGCCCTCCCGGTACAGCCGGGCCGGGTCGGCCCAGCCCTCGTCCAGGGAGGCCTGCAACGCCTGCCGGGCCACGGGGTGCAGGGGAGCGGCGGACGCGCTGTCGAAGTACGGCATCCCGCCACGCTAGCGCCGGCCCCCGAGCGTTCGAGGTCAGGGGGCGTCAGATGGGCCCCGGAGCCCGCCATTCAGGGCCATTCGCACCGTCCCCCGTACGGCGGATCCATCCCTTCGGGGGCAGTAGCGGCGCGTTGGGCACCCTCCCCGCGCGACCCCAAATAGCGTCCAGTAGGGTTTGGTCCGCATAAACATCCAAACCCCTGCCTGCGTCAGGGCCGGCGACCGACCCGAACACGGCCGCGGCCGGCCGCGCGGGCCGAGACTCTCGGGAAGGCGCTACGTGAGTCCCTACGGCTCCGACCGCTCGCCGCGGCGCCCGATGCGGCGGAAGCTGCTGCAGGCGCTGACTGCGGGCGTGGTCCTGGCGACCGCCACAGGTTGCTCGTATACATGGAAAAACTTCCCCCGCCTCGGAATGCCGACTCCGGTAACCGAGGAGGCGCCGCGCATCCTCTCCCTGTGGCAGGGATCCTGGGCCGCCGCGCTGATCACGGGCATCCTGGTGTGGGGCCTGATCATCTGGAGCGTCATCTTCCACCGGCGTAGCCGGACGAAGGTGGAGGTCCCCCCGCAGACCCGGTACAACATGCCCATCGAGGCGCTGTACACCGTGGTCCCGCTCATCATCGTTTCGGTGCTCTTCTACTTCACCGCGCGTGACGAGTCGAAGCTGCTCGCCCTCACCCCGAAGCCGCCGCACACGATCAACGTGATCGGCTTCCAGTGGAGCTGGGGCTTCAACTACATCGAGAACGTCGACGGCGACGCGGCGACCCCGAAGGCGGGTGCGGTTCCCAAGGAGCTCGCCTCCATCCCGGACCGCTTCACCAAGGACTTCCCGGCGGGCGCCGAGGGCGTCTACGAGAAGGGCGTCCCGAGCGACCGCAACCCGCAGACGGGCAACCCGGGTCCGACCCTGGTCCTCCCCAAGGGTGAGAAGGTCCGCTTCATCCTGTCGTCGAACGACGTCATCCACTCCTTCTGGGTGGTCCCCTTCCTGTTCAAGCAGGACGTCATCCCGGGCCACACCAACGTCTTCGAGGTCGTCCCGAGCCAAGAGGGCACCTTCATGGGCAAGTGCGCCGAGCTCTGCGGCGTCGACCACTCCCGGATGCTCTTCAACGTCAAGGTGGTCTCGCCCGAGAAGTACCAGGAGTACCTGAAGGGCCTGGCGGAGAAGGGTCAGACCGGCTTCCTCCCCGCCGGCATCCAGCAGACCGACCCGGCCCGGAATGCGGAAGTGAACAAACTGTGAGCATCCTCAACGAATCCCAGGGTGCCGCCGCAGCTGACTCGTACGAGAACGAGCTGCCGGTGCGGCGCAAGCAGCCGGGCAACGTGGTCGTGAAGTGGCTCACCACCACCGACCACAAGACCATCGGCACGATGTACCTGGTCACCTCGTTCGTGTTCTTCATCATCGGCGGTCTGCTGGCGCTCTTCATGCGCGCCGAGCTGGCCCGTCCGGGCACGCAGATCATGTCGAACGAGCAGTTCAACCAGGCGTTCACCATGCATGGCACGATCATGCTGCTGATGTTCGCCACCCCGCTGTTCGCGGGCTTCGCCAACTGGATCATGCCGCTGCAGATCGGTGCGCCCGACGTGGCGTTCCCGCGGCTGAACATGTTCGCGTACTGGCTGTACCTCTTCGGCTCGACCATCGCGGTGGCCGGCTTCGTGACCCCGAACGGCGCCGCCGACTTCGGCTGGTTCGCCTACTCCCCGCTGTCGGACGCGGTTCGCTCGCCCGGCATCGGCGCGGACATGTGGATCATGGGTCTGGCCTTCTCCGGCTTCGGTACGATCCTCGGCTCGGTCAACTTCATCACCACGATCATCTGCATGCGCGCTCCGGGCATGACGATGTTCCGCATGCCGATCTTCACCTGGAACGTGCTGCTGACCGGTGTCCTGGTCCTGCTCGCCTTCCCGGTCCTGGCCGCCGCGCTCTTCGCGCTGGAGGCCGACCGCAAGTTCGGCTCGCACATCTTCGACAGCGCCAACGGCGGCGCACTGCTCTGGCAACACCTCTTCTGGTTCTTCGGACACCCAGAGGTGTACATCATCGCGCTGCCGTTCTTCGGAATCGTTTCCGAGATCATCCCGGTCTTCTCGCGCAAGCCGATGTTCGGTTACATCGGCCTGATCGCCGCGACGATCGCGATCGCCGGCCTCTCGGTGACCGTGTGGGCCCACCACATGTACGTCACCGGCGGTGTACTGCTGCCGTTCTTCTCCTTCATGACCTTCCTGATCGCGGTACCGACCGGTGTGAAGTTCTTCAACTGGATCGGCACCATGTGGAAGGGCTCGCTGTCCTTCGAGACCCCGATGCTCTGGACGATCGGCTTCCTGGTCACCTTCACCTTCGGTGGTCTGACCGGCGTCATCCTGGCCTCGCCCCCGATGGACTTCCACGTCTCCGACTCGTACTTCGTCGTCGCGCACTTCCACTACGTCGTCTTCGGCACCGTGGTGTTCGCGATGTTCGCCGGCTTCCACTTCTGGTGGCCGAAGTTCACGGGCAAGATGCTGGACGAGCGCCTCGGCAAGATCACCTTCTGGACGCTGTTCATCGGCTTCCACGGCACCTTCCTGGTGCAGCACTGGCTGGGCGCCGAGGGCATGCCGCGTCGTTACGCGGACTACCTCGCGGCCGACGGCTTCACCACGCTGAACACGATCTCCACGATCAGCTCCTTCGTGCTCGGCCTGTCGATGCTGCCGTTCATGTACAACGTGTGGAAGACGGCCAAGTACGGCAAGAAGATCGAGGTCGACGACCCGTGGGGCTACGGCCGTTCGCTCGAGTGGGCGACGTCCTGCCCGCCGCCGCGGCACAACTTCCTCACGCTGCCGCGCATCCGTAGCGAGTCGCCCGCCTTCGACCTCCACCACCCGGAGATCGCGGCGCTCGACCACCTCGAGGACCACGGCGCCAAGGCTGCCGTCACCGGTGGCAAGGAGGCCGGCAAGTGAAGATCCAGGGCAAGATGTTCCTCTGGCTCTCCTTCTTCATCCTGATCATGGCCGTCGTGTACGGCGTGTGGTCGAAGGAGCCCGTCGGAACCACCGCGCTCTTCCTGGCCTTCGGCCTGAGCGTCATGATCGGCTACTACCTGGCCTTCACGGCCAAGCGCGTCGACGAGATGGCCCAGGACAACCTGGAGGCCGACGTCGCCGACGAGGCCGGCGAGCTGGGGTTCTTCTCCCCGCACAGCTGGCAGCCGCTCTCGCTCGGCGTCGGTGGCGCGCTCGCCTTCATGGGCGTCATCTTCGGCTGGTGGCTCATGTACTTCTCGGCCCCGATCATCCTGATCGGCCTGTGGGGCTGGGTGTACGAGTACTACCGCGGTGAGAACGCGAACCAGTAGTCGATTAGCAGCACCCGCGCGGCCCGGTCGCGCACCACTTGGGGCCCGGACACCTCCTCGGAGGAGTCCGGGCCCCTCGTTTGCAGTCACCCCGCGCGCCGTAATTGTCATATCTTCATAGCGTTGGCCCCATGAAGCACTCACCGCGTCTTTGGACGGTACTCAGCTGCTCCCTGCTGGTCGCGTCCCTCGGGGCCGGCGCCACCGCATGCGGGTCCGGCGACAACCCGCTGTCAGCCCGTCCGGTGGACGCGGGCGAGCAGGTCGCCTTCAACCAGACCGCAGGCAGCCGCCCCGTCGACCCCAACCGACCCCTTGAGATCACCTCAAAGGCCAAGGGCAGCCGGATCACCGACGTCACGGCCGTGGACACCCACGGCCGCCGCCTGGCGGGCGAACTCAGCGCCAAGGGGGACCGCTGGCACAGCACCGTCCCCATGGCCGCAGGCGTCCGCTACACGGTCACCGTGAGCACGGAGGACCAGCGGGGCACCCCGGGCCAGCGCACGATGGCCTTCGACACCACCCCGTCCAAGGGCGTCCTCAAGGTGGAGTTCGGCCCGGAGGAGGGCAAGTACGGCGTCGGCCAGCCCCTCACCGCCGAACTCAACGAGCCCGTCAAGGACAAGGCGGCCCGAGCCGTCGTCGAACGGGGCCTGATCGTCGACGCCCCGCCCGGGGTCGAAGGCGCCTGGCACTGGGTCGACGACAAGAACCTGCACTACCGCCCGAAGGACTACTGGCCCGCCAACACCAGCGTCTCCGTACGGAGCAACCTGGAGGGCATCAAGATCACCGACGACCTCCACGGAGCCGCCGCCAAGCCGCTGAAGCTGGAGATCGGCGACCGCGTCGAGGTCACCACCGACGCCTCCGCGCACTGGCTGACGTTCAAGCGCAACGGAGAAGTGATCAATTCCATCCCGGTCACCACCGGCAAGCCCGGGTTCTCCACCCGCAACGGCATCAAGGTGGTGCTGGGGAAGCAGTACTACGTACAGATGCGCGGGGACACCGTCGGCATCGGCGGCAGCGAGTACTACAACCTGCCCGTCTACTACGCCACCCGCGTCACCTGGAGTGGTGAATACGTCCACGCCGCGCCGTGGTCCATCGGCTCCCACGGCTACGCCAACGTCAGCCACGGCTGCACCGGCATGAGCACGGGCAACGCCGCCTGGTTCTACGAGAACATCACCGAGGGCGACATCGTCCAGGTGATCAACAGCATCGGCGACGACATGGACATCTTCGGCAACGGGTTCGGGGACTGGAACATGGACTGGAAGGACTGGCGCGAGGGCAGCGCCCTCCTCAAGGGCACCCAGGACGGCCGCAGCCACGTCGACCAGGCCCGCCTCAGGCCGACGGTCTGAGCAGCCGGCCGGGCCCCCGGACCCTGTCCGGGGGCCGCCGCCGTCCTCGGGGGTCAGGCCGCCGAGGAGGACAGCCGGGAGCGCAGCAGACCCGCCAGGGCGTCCGCGAACGCCACCGGATCCACCGGAAGGGTCACGGCGGCGTCGGCACGGCTCCAGGTGGCCAGCCAGGCGTCCTGGGGGCGCCCCATCAGCAGCAGCACCGGAGGGCACCGGAAGATCTCGTCCTTGATCTGCCGGCACACACCCATGCCCCCGGCCGGAACCGCCTCGCCGTCCAGCACGCACACGTCGATGCCGCCCGCGTCCAGCTCCGACAGGACCGCCGGCAGGGTCGCGCACTCCAGGAACTCCACCGGCGGCAGATCCGCGGCGGGACGGCGGCCCGCCGCCAGTCTCACCTGCTCCCGGGTGCCCGCGTCGTCGCTGTAGACCAGAACCCGCGCAGTCGCCCGCATTTCGATCCTCCACGTGTCCCATGAATCACGTTGATGTTGCGCGGGATGCTACTCCTCCCGCCGCCCGGTCAACATCGGTTCGGACATGTGCACGAGGCTGTTCGGAGAGGTGATCTGATGGGCCGTTCGGGCCTTGCACACGCCCCTGACACTCCGAACGGCACCCCCCGGGGTGAGGGCGGGATAAGCGACCGACATAATGTCGGTCGTGGCGACAGCAACGACAGTAGATACCGGGCACGCGCACCCGACGGTCAACCGGCCGAACCTCGTCAGCGTCGGAACCATCATCTGGTTGAGTTCCGAGCTGATGTTCTTCGCGGCCCTCTTCGCGATGTACTTCACCCTGCGATCCGTGACAGGTCCCGAGTACTGGACAGAGCAGGCTTCGGCCTTGAATCTGCCCTTCTCGGCGACGAACACGACGATCCTGGTGCTTTCCTCCCTCACCTGCCAGCTCGGCGTATTCGCCGCGGAGCGCGGTGACGTGAAGAAGCTCCGGACGTGGTTCATCATCACGTTCGTCATGGGTGCGATCTTCATTGGCGGCCAGGTGTTCGAGTACACCGAGCTGGTCAAGCACGAGGGCATGAGCCTCTCGTCCGGTCCGTACGGCTCGGTCTTCTACCTGACCACCGGCTTCCACGGTCTGCACGTGACGGGCGGTCTCATCGCCTTCCTGCTGGTCCTCGGCCGGACGTACGCGGCCAAGAGGTTCACCCACGAACAGGCCACGTCGGCCATCGTCGTGTCCTACTACTGGCACTTCGTCGATGTCGTCTGGATCGGCCTCTTCGCCACGATCTACCTGATCAAGTAGCGAACACGTCACCGGGTCCGACCCGGCACTCCATCCAGACACACCGACGCAGAAGATCCTGACACCGGGGTAATCCGTGAAAAAGCTCTCCGCACGACGACGCCATCCGCTGGCGGCGGTCGTCGTTCTACTCCTCGCGCTGGCGGCCACTGGGGGGCTGTACGCCGCCTTTGCTCCCGCGGGCAAGGCGCAGGCCGATGAAACCGCCCAGTCCCTCGCCATCGAGGAGGGCAAGAAGCTCTACGCCGTGGGTTGCGCAAGCTGCCACGGAACCGGCGGTCAGGGTTCCTCTGACGGCCCGAGCCTGGTCGGCGTCGGCTCCGCGGCCGTCGACTTCCAGGTGAGCACGGGCCGCATGCCCGCCCAGCAGCCCGGCGCCCAGGTGCCGAAGAAGCCGGTCATCTACACCCAGGCGCAGATCGACCAGCTGGCCGCGTACATCGCCTCCCTCGGTGCCGGCCCGATCACGCCGACCGAGAAGCAGTACGACCCGGCGGACGCCGACATCGCCAACGGCGGTGAGCTGTTCCGCAACAACTGCGCGCAGTGCCACAACTTCACCGGTGAAGGCGGCGCGCTGACGAACGGCAAGTACGCCCCCAACCTTGAGGACGTCTCGCCGAAGCACATCTACGAGGCCATGCAGACCGGCCCGCAGAACATGCCCTCCTTCCCCGACAGCACCATGCCGGAGAAGCAGAAGAAGGACATCATCGCGTACCTCCAGAACGTGAACGGTGAGAAGTCGACCAACCCCGGTGGTCTCAAGCTCGGTGGCCTCGGCCCCGTCTCCGAGGGTCTGTTCGGCTGGATCTTCGCTCTGGGTGCGCTGATCGCTGTCGCCGTCTGGGTCGCGGCCCACACCGCTAAGGCCAAGAAGTCATGAGTAGCCAAGAGATTCCCGAAGAGAAGCACCTGCCGAGCGAGCAGGGCGACGCCCACCACGGTGGCGTAGCAGTGGCGGACGACCCGTTCGCCGACCCGGGCCTGCCGGTCCACAAGCCGCGCATCCAGGACATCGACGAGCGTGCGGCGAAGCGCTCCGAGCGCACCGTCGCGATGCTCTTCACGCTGTCGATGCTGGCGACGATCGCCTTCATCGCGTCCTACGTGATCTTCCCGGTCGACAAGATCGTCTACATCTTCCCCATCGGGAAGGTCAGCGCGCTCAACTTCGCCCTGGGCATCACCCTGGGCACGGCCCTCTTCTGCATCGGCGCGGGCGCGGTCCACTGGGCCCGCACCCTGATGTCCGACGTCGAGGTCGCCGCGGAGCGCCACGAGATCGCCGCTCCGCCGGAGGTCAAGGCGCAGGTCCTCCAGGACTTCGCCGACGGCGCCAGCGAGTCCGGCATCGGCCGTCGCCCGCTGATCCGCAACACGATGCTGGGCGCGCTGGCCATGCTGCCGCTCTCCGCCGTCGTGATCATGCGCGACCTGGGCCCGCTGCCCGAGGAGAAGCTGCGCAAGACCCTGTGGGCCAAGGGCAAGCTGCTCATCAACCAGAACACGATGGAGCCGCTGCGTCCCGAGGACGTGCTCGTCGGTTCGCTGACGTTCGCCATGCCCGAGGGCCTGGACGAGCACCAGCACGACTTCCAGGTCCAGATCGCCAAGGCCGCCCTGATGATCGTCCGCATCCAGCCGGACGACATCAAGGACAAGCAGGAACTCGAGTGGTCCCACGACGGGATCGTGGCCTACTCGAAGATCTGCACCCACGTCGGCTGCCCGATCAGCCTGTACGAGCAGCAGACGCACCACGTGCTCTGCCCGTGCCACCAGTCCACCTTCGACCTCTCCGACGGCGCCCGTGTCATCTTCGGCCCGGCCGGTCACGCCCTTCCGCAGCTGCGGATCGGCGTGAATGACGAAGGCTTCCTCGAAGCGCTCGGCGACTTCGAAGAGCCCGTCGGCCCTGCATTCTGGGAGCGCGGATGAGCACCGCCACTGACAACAAGGCGCGCAAAGCGCCGGCCGGCGAGCGGGTAGCGGACTGGGCGGACGGCCGCCTGGGCATCTACAGCCTGGCCAAGGCCAACATGCGCAAGATCTTCCCGGACCACTGGTCCTTCATGCTGGGTGAGATCTGCCTCTACAGCTTCATCATCATCATCCTCACGGGTGTGTACCTGACGCTGTTCTTCCACCCGAGCATGAACGAGGTGGAGTACCACGGCAGCTACGTCCCGATGCAGGGCGTGCTGATGTCCGAGGCCTTCGCCTCGACGCTCGACATCAGCTTCGACGTCCGCGGCGGCCTGCTGATCCGCCAGATCCACCACTGGGCGGCGCTGATCTTCGTCGCGGCGATGATCGTGCACATGATGCGCGTCTTCTTCACCGGCGCGTTCCGCAAGCCGCGCGAGGTCAACTGGATCTTCGGCTTCCTGCTGCTGGTCCTCGGCATGTTCACCGGCTTCACCGGTTACTCGCTGCCGGACGACCTGCTCTCGGGTACCGGTGTCCGCTTCATGCAGGGCGCCATCCTGTCCGTCCCGGTCGTCGGCACGTACCTGTCGATGTTCCTGTTCGGCGGGGAGTTCCCGGGCGGCGACTTCGTCGCGCGCTTCTACTCGGTTCACATCCTGCTGCTGCCCGGCATCATGATGGGCCTCCTCGTGGCCCACCTGATCCTGGTCTTCTACCACAAGCACACCCAGTACGCGGGCCCCGGCAAGACGAACAACAACGTCGTCGGCATGCCGCTGCTGCCGGTCTACATGGCCAAGGCCGGAGGCTTCTTCTTCCTGGTCTTCGGTGTCATCGCGGTCGTCGCCGGCGTCGCCTCGATCAACCCGATCTGGGCCCTCGGTCCGTACCGCCCGGACCACGTGTCCACCGGTGCGCAGCCCGACTGGTACATGGGTATGCCGGAAGGCCTGATCCGTGCCATGCCCGGCTGGGAGATCAACCTGTGGGGCCACACGCTCGTCCTGGGCGTGTTCATCCCGCTGCTGCTCTTCCCGCTGGTGCTCGGTGCGATCGCCGTCTGGCCGTTCATCGAGTCCTGGGTCACCGGCGACAAGCGCGAGCACCACATCCTGGACCGCCCGCGCAACGTCCCGACCCGTACGGCCTTCGGTGTCGCCTGGATCGCGGAGTACATCGTGCTCCTCATCGGCGGCGGCAACGACATGTTCGCCCAGTACTTCCACCTGTCGATCAACTCGATCACGTGGTTCGTCCGGATCGGCTTCTTCGTCGTCCCGGTCCTCGCCTTCATCGTCACCAAGCGGATCTGCCTCGGCCTCCAGCGCCGGGACCACGACAAGGTGCTGCACGGTCGCGAGACCGGCATCATCAAGCGTCTGCCGCACGGTGAGTTCGTCGAGGTCCACGAGCCGCTCCCGCAGGGCAAGCTGCACACCCTCACCGCGCACGAGCAGTACAAGCCGATCGAGATCGGCCCGACGGTCGACGAGAACGGTGTCGAGCGCAAGGTGAAGGCCACCGAGAAGCTGCGCGCGAAGCTCAGCAAGGGCTTCTACGCCGAGGGCAACCAGATCCCGAAGCCCACGGTGGAGGAGTACAAGGAGATCCAGTCCGGCCACGGCCACCACTGATCCCCTGCACCACCGCATGAGGGACTGATTTCGGTCAGTCCTGGTGTCGCCACGGCGAGAGCCCCGTCCAGTGTCCGGACGGGGCTCTTTGCCGTAACCGGGGCTGGATAGGCTGATCTCCGACCCATTCGACGGGGAACCCCTACAGCAGCAGGAGCTGACCATGAACGTTGCGACCCCGGCAGGCGGCGACAGCGTGGCGGCCCGTGGCTGGCCGGGCGTCCTCGACGCCCTGCTGACCGGCCAGGACCTGCGCGCCGACGACACCGCCTGGGCCATGGACCGGATCATGCGGGGGGAGGCCACCGACGCCCAGATCGCCGGCTTCGTGGTCGCCCTGCGCGCCAAGGGGGAGACGGTCGCGGAGATCAACGGCCTGGTACGGGCCATGTACGGGCACGCCAACCTCATCGAGGTGCCCGGCCGCACCGTCGACATCGTCGGCACCGGCGGCGACGGGGCCAAGACGGTGAACATCTCCACGATGTCGGCGGTCGTCGTGGCCGGAACCGGCGCCAAGGTCGTCAAGCACGGCAACCGGGCCGCGTCCTCCGCGAGCGGCTCCTCGGACGTCCTGGAGAAGCTCGGAGTCAACCTCGACCTGAGCACCGCGCGGGTCGTCGAGGTCGCCGAGGAGGCCGGCATCACCTTCTGCTTCGCGGTGAAGTTCCATCCGGCCCTGCGGCACGTCGCCGGGGCCCGCCGCGAACTGGGCATCCGGACCACCTTCAACATCCTCGGCCCGCTGACCAACCCGGCCCGCGTCCGCTCCCAGGCCACCGGCGTGGCGGACCCCCGGATGGCCCCCATCGTGGCGGGCGTGCTCGCCGAGCGCGGCTCGTCAGCGCTGGTCTTCCGCGGCGACGACGGCCTGGACGAACTGACCACCACGGCGACCTCCCGGGTCTGGTGGGTCCGGGACGGGAAGGTCGCCGAGCAGACCTTCGACCCGCGCGACGTCGGCATCCCCCTGGTCGACGTCTCCGCCCTGGCCGGCGGCGACCCCTCGTACAACGCCGACGTGGCCCGCCGCCTGCTGGCCGGCGAGACCGGACCGGTACGCGACGCCGTGCTGCTGAACTCGGCGGCCGCCCTGGTGGCCCTCGACCCGGGCACGGGCAGCCTGGAGGAGCAGATCGCCGCCGGCATCACCCGCGCGGCCGAGTCGATCGACTCCGGTGCCGCCAGGGCCGCACTGGAGCGCTGGGTGACGGCCAGCAACGCCTGACCCGACACACGTTTCGAGCCAGACCCTGGTCCGCCATTCGGACCGGGGTCTTGTGCTCGGGGGATCTTGTGGCAGGATGCTCAGCAGGTCACGAGTGACAGCGTTTAGGCCCCGGCTTGCTGTCCGGCAACCCTCCTTCCGTGGCGGGGTGCCCCGGGTGATGACCAGGTCGTAGGCAGCAAGGCCTACGGCAAGCGCGGATCCCTCGACACCAGGGGTCCTGGTCTCTCGAGGAGCGTTTTCCGTGAGCAAGCGAATGCGATAGGGCGACTGACGCCCCTTCTTCACCCTCGGACCAGGGTCACTTCCGCGTACCGCGACGTCCCGTCCGAGGCCACTCCCGTACCCCGGACGGCCGCACGGCCGTACCCGCGTACGGGCACACCGAAGCCATTCAGCCCTGCCTGCCGGGAGATACCGCCATGTCCGCATCCCTGAACGCCGCCGTCGCCACCGCCGCCACCGCCCACGACCCCGCCTGTGCCGAGCCGCTCGCCGTCCTCGGCCGCGACGTCACCGTCCCGCTCGTCACCGGCGGCGAGGTCACCTACGCGGCCCTCGACTACGCCGCCAGCGCCCCCGCCCTCCAGCGGGTCTGGGACGACGTGGCCGCCTACGCCCCGTACTACGGCAGCGTCCACCGCGGCGCCGGATACCTCTCGCAGCTGTCCACCGACCTCTTCGAGCAGAGCCGCGTCACGGTCGCCGGGTTCCTCGACTGCCGCCCCGGCGACCAGGTCGTCTTCACCCGCTCCACCACCGACTCCCTGAACCTGCTCGCCGCGGTGCTCCCGGCCGACTGCCAGGTCTTCGTCTTCGAGACCGAGCACCACGCCTCGCTCCTGCCGTGGACGAACGCGCAGGTCACCTACCTCAACGCGCCGCGCACCCCGGCCGAGGCCGTCGCCACCCTGGAGCGGGCGCTCGCCGACCGCGAGCCCTACGGCCCGGCGCTCGTGTGCGTCACCGGCGCGTCCAACGTCACCGGCGAGCTGTGGCCGGTGAAGGAACTCGCCGCCGCTGCGCACGCCCACGGCGCGCGGATCGTGCTGGACGCCGCCCAGCTGGCCCCGCACCACCCCGTCTCGGTGCGGGACCTCGACGTCGACTGGGTCGCCTTCTCCGGCCACAAGCTCTACGCGCCCTTCGGTTCGGGCGTCCTCGCCGGCCGCGCCGACTGGCTCCAGGAGGGCGAGCCGTACCTGGCCGGCGGCGGTGCCTCCCGCAAGGTCTCCCGCCGCGAGGACGGCGGCGTGGACGTCGAGTGGCACACCACGGCGGCCCGCCACGAGGCCGGCTCCCCGAACGTCATCGGCGTCTACTCCATCGCCTCCGCCTGCCGGGCCCTGACCGAGGCCGGCTTCGACAACCTGGTGGCGCGCGAGCAGCAGTTGGTGACCCGGGTCCGCGAGGGCCTCGCCGAGGTCCCGGCCGTCCGGGTCCTGTCCCTCTTCGGGGAGGACGCCCCGCGGGTCGGCGTCATCTCCTTCGTCGTGGACGGCTGGAACAGCTCCCACTTCGCCGCCGCGCTGTCCGCCGAGTACGGGATCGGCGTACGGGACGGCCTGTTCTGCGCCCACCCGCTGGTGCGGACCCTGCTGGGCAGCGAGCCGCAGGCCCAGGGCGAGTGCGGGGCCCCCGAGGCCGCCCCGGGCGAGCGCTCCCTGAACGCGATCCGCGTCAGCTTCGGCGCGGGCACCCCGGACGAGCACGTGGAGCGCTTCGTCCGGGCGGTGAAGGAGCTCGTCGCGGACGGCGCGAAGTGGCAGTACCGCACGGAGGAGGGCCGCTGCGTCCCCGCGGTCTGACAGTGCGGACTGGCATCGTACGGATCATGAGCTACTGGGATCCGATACCGACGGTGTGGGCGTGCGTGGAGGGGGAGCCGCTGCCCGGGCTCTCCGAGTGGGTGCCCGCGTACAACCACTCGTGGGACGCCTGCCCCGACGTGTGGCAGGAGCGCAACTGGCGGAACGTACCGGGGCCGTTCTACGGGGCGATGACCGACAGCTGCTGGGTGGGCCGGGGCGTGGCTCCGGACCACATCCTGTACGACGACGAGTACGGGCTGGAGTTCGTCTACCGCCAGCCGCGCACCCCCGAGGAGACGCACCGGGTCATGGCCGCGGCCTGGCAGGACCCGATGGAGGGCTTCCAGTGCGACGGGGACGAGCGGTGGACGCCGGAGCTGGTGCGGGAGTGGTGGCGGGACCGGGGGCGCGTCCGGGAGTGGGCCGTGGCGCTGGACCGGACGTGGTCCGTGTCGAAGGACGAGGACGAACGCGAGGCGGCGGGCGGTGCGCGGGCGTACGTGGCGTACATCGACGACGGCCTCGCGGACTACCTCCGCGGCTACCTCTTCTGGCTGGCCGAACGCCGCCCACCCGCCGCGGGCGAGCCCCTGCCGAAGCTCTGACCCTGCGGGGGGCTCGGCGGTGTGCGGTTCGGGCCGGCCCGTGCGGGGTCGCTGCGCGGCTTGGCGGTGTCGGGGGTGGGGCGGTGCCCCGCACGAGGGTCTCCTCGGCTCGGCGCGTGCGGGGTGTCGCGGCCAGGCGGGTTCGGTTGCGCGCTCGTCCTGCCGGGACCCTCCTGCGTGTCCCCACCCCACGCCAGCGCTCCGGAAGTCCACGGGGCCCGAGGGGAGTGGGGACGTGGCGGGGTGTCCCCGCAGGACGAGCGCGCGACCACCCTGCACAGCCGGGACATACCCGCACGCGCCGAGCCGAGGAGACACCCCGGCGGCGGGCCCGCTCCCCGACCGGGCCGACCCCGCCCCGCTGGATCGAGCCGCCCGCAGGGCAGGGGCCGGATCCGCACACCGCGCCGGAGGCGTCAGGCGTCCAGGCCGATGGCGAACGCCGCCTCCAAGTCGTGCTGCGAGTACGTACGGAACGCCACGTGCGTGTCCGTCGCCTTGACGCCCGGGATCTTGCTGATGCGGCCGGGGATGATGTCGGCCAGGTTCTCGTGGCGGTTCACGCGGACCAGCGCGATCAGGTCGTACGTTCCGGTGACGGAGTAGACCTCGCTGACGTTCTCGAGGGCGGCGATGGACTCGGCGATCTCGGGGATGCGGTCCACGCTGGTCTTGATGAGCACGATCGCGGTGATCACGGCTGGCTGTCTCCCTCGGTGGCCGTCGCTGGTCGCCTCACTCTAGTCGCACCCCGATACCGGGCCCACGCGTAGAGGAACCCGAGCGAGAACCCCACCAGATGGGCCAGATAGGCGACCCCCGGCCCGCTCTCCGCGCGGTGCGCGGCCACCCACTGGAGGGCGAACCAGAACAGCAGCACGATCCACGCCGGGAACCGCAGCGGCAGGAAGAAGAGGAAGGGGAACAGGCTCGTCACCCGTGCCCGCGGCAGCAGGTACAAGAACGCCCCCAGGACGGCGGAGATCGCCCCCGACGCGCCCACCAGCGTCTGCGCGGACTCCGCGTTGGCCGCCGCGTACGCCGCCAGCGCCAGGTAGCCCGTACAGAGGTAGAAGACGAGGAACGCCGGGCGGCCCATCCGCTCCTCGGCCATCGCGCCGAAGACGAAGAGGAAGAGCATGTTCCCGAGCAGGTGCAGCCAGCTGCCGTGGACGAACAGCGCGGTCAGCGGCGTCAGCCAGGCGCGCGGCGCGTCCGTGAACAGCTCGTCCGGGACCACGCCCCACCGCCGGAAGTACGCGGTGCCCGCGGCCAGCAGCTCGTCGCCGGTCCCGTAGACCGGGTTGAGCCCCGACGCGGGGCTCAGGACGAACACCACACCGCAGCCCGCGATCAGCGCGTGGGTGACCACCGGTCCCCGGGCAGCCTCGCGCAGGGCCCGCCACCTTACGATCATGTGACAGAGCATGACGCAACGCGACCCACCTGAAGCGGTGGCAGGCCGTAGGGTTACGAGCTGCGGTGCACAGGCCGACGCGGACGGCCGAACGGACCGCTTTAATTGAATCAGCTACGAAGGAGTGAGCAGCCCGATGACGGTTCCCCTGCCGACCGACACGACGCGGTGGCGCTGCACCCTGTGCGGCAACCTCACGCGCTTCGACGTCACCCGTTCGTCGAAGGTCGTCGAGTACGTCCACCTGGACCTCGCCGGGGAGCCCAAGGTCGAGGAGCGCGAGGTGGTCAATGAGACCATCGAGTCGGTCCGCTGCCGCTGGTGCAACGCGGTGGACCAGATCGAGCTCGTGGACAGGCCGGGCGCGGACTCCTAAGGAGCCCCGTCCGCAGGTAGACCATCACGGTAGGGGTGACGGATTGTGGAGCCAGCAAGCGGCGCTGGGCCGGCCGACGCGGCCGGCGACGCCGCGGAGGCGCTCGACCGCCCACTGCCGGAAGGCGTGCGGCGCCGGGTCGTCGCGCTCGTCTCGGACGCCTTCGGCGCGCTGACGGTCGCGGACCTGCCGGCGCAGCTGCGCCAGTACGCCCGCTTCACCCCGACCCGGCGCGCCAAGTTCGCGGGCAACGCGATGGCCGCGGCGGTCGAGACCGACCCGGTGTTCCGCAGCAGGGTCGCCGAGAAGCTGCGCGAGGCCCAGGCGGACCTGGCCGGCGCGCTGGAGTCCGGCGCGCCGCCGGCCGCCGCGGACCCGCTGGACGTGGCGGCCGCCGCCTTCGTCCTACGGCCGGCCGGATGGGTCAAGCTCGTGGCCGCCGCCGGCGAGGAGGCGCAGCGCGCCGACGCCGAGCGGGTCGGCGAGGAGACCCGGCGCGAGCTGGAGCGCCTGCGCGAGGAGCTGGAGCACGTACGGGAACTGCAGCGCACGGGCGGTGAGCAGGTACGGGTCGAGCTGGAGGCGGCGCGCAAGGAAGCGGAATCGCTTCAGCGCCGGCTGCGCAGCGCCCTCAGCGACGTCAAGCGCGGCGAGGCGGCCCTGCGCAAGGTGACCGCCGAGATCGACGGGATCCGCGGCGAGGCCGCGACCCGCGTGGCGGCCGCCGAGAGCGAGAGCCGGCGGCTCAGGTCCCGTCTCGCGGAGGTGGAGACGTCGCTGGAGACCTCGCGCCGGGCCACCCGTGAGGGGCGCAGCATCGAGGACATGCGGCTGCGGCTGCTGCTGGACACCGTGCTGGACGCGGCGCAGGGGCTGCGCCGCGAGCTGGCGCTGCCTCCGGTGAACACCCGCCCGGCCGACACGGTGGACGCGGTGGAGCCGGGCCGGATGACGCCGAAGGACATCGCGGCGCGCGCCCTGTCGGAGACCGATCCGGCTCTGCTGGACCAGTTGTTGGCGCTGCCGCAGGCCCATCTGGTGGTCGACGGCTACAACGTGACCAAGACCGGCTATCCGACGATGCCGCTGGAGAAGCAGCGGCTGCGGCTGCTGGGCGGACTGTCGATGCTGGCCGCGCAGACGGGCGCGGAGATGACCTGTGTCTTCGACGGCGCGGAGCTGGCGGCCCCGGTGCTGCTCGCGCCGCCGCGCGGTGTGCGGGTGCTGTTCTCCAAGGCCGGGGTGACGGCGGACGAGCTGATCCGCCAGTTGGTGCGGGCGGAGCCGCCCGGCCGGCCGGTGGTCGTGGTCTCCACGGACCGCGAGGTCGCCGACGGAGTGGCCAAGGCCGGGGCGCGGCCCGTAACGTCCGCTTTGTTGCTGAAGCGGCTTTCGCGCGTTTCCTAACTCCCGCTCCGAATGCCGGAATTGGTGGGTCATGTGGAGGACGCACCGTCAAGTGCCCGGCACGGAGCGTGCGGTGAAGGTAAAGAACCTGGTCGGAGGCCGAGTTTTTCCCGGCAGGATTTGAACTGATCACAGATGGGTCACTAGGGTCTGGTCAAACCTTCGTGCGGTAGATCACTCATTCGGGGTGGCAGCGAAGGTGCTGCCGAGTTGCGTTCTTCGGCGGCTACCTAGGAAGAAGGAGCTCGCCTTCGTGGCGTCCCACCGTCGACCCAAGCAGCCGACTCGCGCTCGTGTGACCGTGCTCACCTCGGTCGCGGCCGCGGCTGTCGCCCTCACCGCGCAGAGTGCCTCCGCCGCTCCGGCGAAGCCGAGCAAGGACGAGGTCAAGAGCCAGGTCGACGCCCTCTACGAAGAGGCGGAGCAGGCCACCGAGAAGTTCAACGGGGCCAAGGAGCGCCAGGAGACCCTCGAGAAGGAGATCGGGCAGATCCAGGACCAGGTCGCGCGCGGCCAGAGCGAGCTCAACGACCTCCGCAGCGCGCTCGGTTCGATGGCGAGCGCCCAGTACCGCAACGGCGGCATCGACCCCTCCCTCGCCCTCCTCCTCTCCGAGGACCCCGACAGCTACCTCGACAAGGCCTCCACCCTGGAGCACCTGAGCGGCAAGCAGGTCGAAGCGGTCCAGAAGATCCAGGCGAAGCAGCGCACCCTCGCGCAGCAGCGCCAGGAGGCCTCCGGGAAGATCGCCGACCTCGACGCCACCCGCAAGGAGCTCGGCGAGAAGAAGAAGGTCTCGGGCGAGAAGCTCGCCGCCGCCCAAGCCCTCCTCAACACCCTTACGGCGCAGGAGCGTGCCGCGCTCAAGGACGAGGACACGCGCGCCAGCCGCGCCGACAGCCAGCGCGTCGACCTCGGCGACGTCAAGGCTTCCGGCCGTGCCGGAGCCGCGCTCGCGGCCGCCAAGACCAAGGTCGGCAGCGCGTACATATCGGGCCACGAGGGCCCGAACTCCTTCGACTGCTCCGGGCTGACCCAGTGGGCGTACAAGCAGGCCAACGTCAGCATCAGCCGCGTGACCTACACCCAGGCGAACGACGGCACGCGCATCAGCCGCAGCCAGCTCCAGCCCGGTGACCTCGTCTTCTTCTACGGGGACCTGCACCACGTCGGCCTCTACGCCGGCAACAACATGACGCTGCACGCCTCGAACCCGCGCGGCGGCGTCAAGTACGAGTCGATGGACAACATGCCCTTCCAGTTCGGCGTCCGCATCGGCTGACGCGCCGCGCACCGCCCATCCGGGCGAATTCCACGGCCCCGCTCTGACCACACGCCCCGCCGGTGACCTGCGTCTCCGGCGGGGCGTCGGTGTGTGTGCCCTCCGGCGGTCGTTGGTCGGTGCGTGGTCGCACGGCTACTGTCTGCCAGCGCGGAACCCGGCACACGACCGTCCACGGGGGGCGGACCCGGGCCCCGCCCAGCGGAAGGGAGCGGCTCCACGTGGCGTCCCATCGTCGGCCCGGGCTCGGCGGCCTCGACCGGAACACGAAGGTCACCGTCCTCACCGCCGCCGCGGCCACCGCCGCGGTCGCCATGGCGGGCGCACCCGCGAGCGCGGCCCCCGGCCACCCGCACGAACCGGGCGGCGGCGCGAGATCCGGCGTCAGCGCCCAGGTCGACCGGCTCTTCGAGGAGGCCGAGCAGGCCACCGAGCACTTCAACGAGGCGGGCGAGAAGGCCGACAGGCTCCGCATCGAGGTCAACCGGGCCCAGGACGCGGTCGCCCGCGGCCAGGAGCGCATCAACGCCATGCGCGGCGTCCTCGGCACCTTCGCCGGGGCCCAGTACCGCAGCGGCGGCATCGACCCCGCCGTCGGGCTGATGCTGGCCGAGGACCCCGACGCCTACCTGGAGCAGGCCGCCGCCCTGGACCGGCTGACCGAGCGTCAGGCCCGGCAGCTCCACGACCTGCGCCAGGAACAGCGCCGGCTCGGCCAGGTGCGCTCGGAGGCCTCCCGCAAACTCGCCGAACTCGACGCCCTGCGCTCCGACGTCGCCCGCCACAAGCGCTCCGTCACCGCGAAGCTCGCCGCGGCCCAGCGGCTCCTCAACTCCATGCCGTCCGCGGAGCGGGCCGACTTCGAGCGCTCCTCGCGCTCCGGCGGGCGCCACGAAGCACTGCCGGACCTGGGCCCCATGGGCGCCGGAGGCCCCTCCTCCGGCCGCGCAGCGGCTGCCGTGATGGCCGCCCGGGCCGCCGTCGGCCGCCCGTACGTGTGGGGATCCACCGGGCCCTCCGGCTTCGACTGCTCCGGGCTGATGGTCTGGTCCTACCGGCAGGCGGGCGTCTCGCTGCCGCGCACCTCGCAGGCCCAGCGGCACGCCGGGCGCCAGGTGCCGCTGTCGCAGGCCCGGCCGGGCGACCTGGTGACGTACCGCTCCGATGCCAGCCACGTCGGCATGTACGTCGGCAACGGCCAGGTGGTCCACGCCCCCTACCCCGGGGCCCGGGTGCGCTACGACCCGGTCGGGATGATGCCGGTGTCGGCGGTGACCCGCCCCTGACCCCGCGGGCGGCGGCGGACCGCCCGCCGCCGCCCCTGCCGCGCCCGTCGCCCGCGGCGCCCTGCGTACGATCGGCGGATGCTCCCCGTCCGCCGTCCGCCGCGCATCCTGCCGCTCGTGGTGCTCCTCCTGGGCGCGCTGCTCGCCGGCTGCGGCCCGCGGCCGGCCGGTAGCGCCGGCACCGCCGGGCGGGAGGTCCGCCGGGCCGTCGCCGACTGGTCGCGGGCCGTGCCCGAGGCGCTCGCCGGCATCCCGCTGACGGACTGGGCGTACGAGGTCTCCTCGGTACGGCGCGACGGCGACCGCGCCCTCGCGACGGCCCGGCTGCGCTACCGCCTGGCCGGCTACGACACCGCCCCCGAGGAGTCGGCACGCGAGGTGGAGCTGGTCCGGGAGGGCGGTACCTGGCGGGTGGGCGCCGACCGGCCCGCGCCCGGCGCCCTGCCGCAGCTGTGGGACCAGGGCCCTGTCTCGGTGGCCACCGGTACGCACTCCCTGGTCCTCGGCGGGGCCGGGCAGAGCGCCGGGACGCTGCGGGAGATCGCCGCCGAGGCCGACCGTGCGGTGCCCGCAGCGAGCGCCGCCCGGCCCGGGCCCTGGGCGGGCCGGGTGGTCGTACTGGTCCCCGGCTCCCTCGACGCGATGGCGCGGCTGCTGGGCCGCCCCGCCGACACCTACCGGGGGCTCGGCGCCGTCACCACCGGCCGGGTGGGCGCCGGCCCGGCCCCCGCGGACCGGGTCGTGGTCAACCCCGAGGGGTACGCCGGACTGGGCGCGGAGGGCCGGCGGATCATCCTGACCCACGAGGTCACGCACGTGGCCACGCGCGCGGCGACCTCCGCGGCCACCCCGCTGTGGCTCTCCGAGGGCTTCGCGGACTGGGCGGCGTACCGGGGCGCATCCACGCCCCCCGCGCAGGCCGCCCCGGCGCTCGCCCGGGCGGTGCGGCGCGGCGAGCTGCCGGGGGAGCTGCCCCGGACCGAGGACTTCGCCTTCGGCGGGGACCCGGATGCGGCGGCGCGGGCGTACGAGGGCGCGTGGCTGGCGTGCCGGCTGATCGCGGCCGAGTGGGGCGAGAGGGCGCTGGTGGACCTGTACGGACGGGCCGGGCGCGAGCCGCTGGAGACCGCGCTGCGGGCGACCCTCGGGGTGGACCGGGCCGGGCTGACGGCAGCGTGGCAGGAGTCCCTTCGCGAGGAGCTGCGCTGAGCGGGTACTGTCGGCAGGCGATGCACAAGACCCTGATCGTGACCAACGACTTCCCGCCGCGACCGGGCGGCATCCAGGCCTTCCTCCACAACATGGCGCTACGGCTGGATCCCGACCGGGTCGTCGTCTACGCCTCCACGTGGAAGCACAGCGCGGAGGGCCGCGAGGCCACCGCCGCCTTCGACGCGGAGCAGCCGTTCCAGGTGGTCCGTGACCGTACGACGATGCTGCTGCCGACCCCGCGCGTGACGCGGCGGGCCGTCGGCCTGCTGCGCGAACACGGCTGCGAGTCGGTCTGGTTCGGCGCCGCCGCCCCGCTCGGCCTGATGGGCCCGGCGCTGCGGCGGGCGGGCGCGCGGCGGATCGTGGCGACCACCCACGGGCACGAGGCGGGCTGGGCCCAGCTGCCGGCCGCGCGGCAGCTGCTGCGGCGGATCGGCGAGGGCACGGACACGCTGACGTACCTGGGGGAGTACACGCGCTCCCGGATCGCCTCGGCGGTCACCGACCGGGCGGCGGCGCGGATGGTCCAACTCCCGCCGGGTGTGGACGAGAAGACCTTCCACCCGGCGTCGGGCGGCGACGAGATCCGGGCCCGGCTCGGCCTCTCGGACCGGCCCGTGGTCGTGTGCGTGTCGCGGCTGGTCCCGCGCAAGGGCCAGGACACGCTGATCGAGTCCATGCCGCGGATCCTGGCCGCGGTCCCCGACGCCGTGCTGCTGATCGTCGGCGGCGGCCCGTACGAGGCGGACCTGCGGGCGCTGGCCCAGTCCACGGGCGTGGCCCGGTCGGTGGTCTTCACGGGAGCCGTCCCGTGGTCCGAACTCCCCGCGCACTACGGCGCGGGCGACGTCTTCGCCATGCCCTGCCGGACCCGGCGGGGCGGCCTCGACGTGGAGGGGCTCGGGATCGTCTACCTGGAGGCCTCGGCGACGGGCCTGCCGGTGGTCGCGGGCGACTCGGGCGGTGCGCCGGACGCGGTGCTGGACGGCGAGACGGGCTGGGTCGTGCGCGGCGGTGCGCCCGAGGAGGCCGCGGACCGGATCGTGGCCCTGCTCCAGGACCCGGACCTGCGCGCCCGCATGGGCGAGCGCGGCCGCGCCTGGGTCGAGGAGAAATGGCGCTGGGACCTCCTGGCGGAACGCCTGCGCGAGCTGCTGTAGCGGGGTTCCGCCCCGAGGTGGCGGGCCGCTCCGCCCCGGGTGGCGGGCCGCGCAGCCATGTCTGACTGTTCCTCAGATGTCTGTCAACACCGCGTCTGGGCGGACGGCCGGAATCCGCTCATGATGCGGCCATGACACCCAACCTGACGCGCCGTCAAATGCTGGGACTCGGCGCACTCTCGACCGCCGCCGCCCTCGGCTTCACACGGATCGGGGCGGCCTCCGCCGCCGCCGTCGAGCCCGCCGCCGCCCAGTACGCCCCCGCCATCGTCGTCGGCTCCGGCTACGGATCCGCCGTCGCCGCCCTGCGCCTCGGGCAGGCGGGCGTGCGTACCGTCGTCCTCGAAATGGGCCGGCTGTGGGACACCCCCGGGCCCGACGGCAAGGTCTTCCCCTCCACCTCCGCCCCCGACCACCGCTCCATGTGGTTCCGCACCCGCACCGAGGCCCCGCTCGCGCAGTTCCTCTGGCTCGACGTGGTCAACCGCGACATCAGCCCGTACCCCGGAGTCCTGGACCGCGTGAACCACGGCGACATGTCCGTCTACGTGGGGCGCGGCGTCGGCGGCGGGTCCCTCGTCAACGGCGGCATGGCACCCGTCCCCAGGCGCTCGTACTTCACCGAGGTCTTCCCCGGGGTCGACGCCGACGAGATGTACGGCACCTACTACCCGCGCGCCCGCGCCCTGCTCGGCGTGAACGACATCGACCCGGCCTGGTTCGAGTCCACCGAGTGGTACCGCTTCGCCCGGATCTCCCGCAAGCACGCCCACAACACCGGCCTGAAGACCGTCTTCGTGCCCAACGTCTACGACTTCGACCACATGAAGCGCGAGGCCGCCGGCACCGCACCCCGCTCGGCACTGGCCGGGGAGGTCATCTACGGCAACAACCACGGGAAGAAGAGCCTCGACAAGACCTACCTCGCCGCCGCCATCGGGACCGGCAACGTCACCATCGAGACCATGCAGCGCGTGGTCGGCGTGCGGCCCGACCCGGCCGGCGGGTACGTCGTGACGGTGCGCACCAGCGACGTCACGGGGAAGGTCACCCACGTCCGCGAACTCGGCTGCCGGCAGCTCTTCCTCGGCGCCGGCAGCCTGGGCACCACCGAGATCCTGCTGCGGGCCCGCGAGACCGGCGCCCTGCCCGCGCTCAGCGACAGGGTCGGGCGCGGCTGGGGCCCCAACGGCAACGTCATGACCGCGCGCGCCAACCACCTCTGGGACACGGTCGGCGCCCACCAGGCCACCATGCCGGCGCTGGGCATCGACGACTGGGACAACGCCGCGAACCCGGTCTTCGCCGAGATCGCCCCGCTGCCCATGGGCCTCGAACACTGGATCTCGATGTACCTGGCCATCACCAGGAACCCGGAGCGCGGGCACTTCACCTACGACGCGGCCACCGACTCCGCACGCCTGAACTGGCGGCGGGACCAGAACGCGCCCTCGGTCAACGCGGCGAAGAACCTCTTCGACCGCATCAACCGGCGCAACTTCACGATCTACCGCTACGACCTCTTCGGCGGGAACCGGGCCTTCGCCGACGACTTCACCTACCACCCGCTCGGCGGCTGCGTCCTCGGGGACGCGACCGACGCCTACGGGCGGGCCAAGGGCTACCAGGGGCTCTACGTGGTGGACGGCTCCCTGGTCCCGGGGTCGCTCGGCGTGAACCCGTTCGTCACCATCACCGCCCTCGCCGAGCGGAACATGGCGCGGATCCTCGCCGACCCCCGCTGACGGCGTCCTCCGGCCGCGGGCCGGCAGAGCGGATCAGCCGCGGTAGAGCGCCTCGATCTCGTCCGCGTAGTCCTTCGCCACCACGTTGCGCTTGAGCTTCAGCGACGGCGTGATGTGGCCCGACTCCTCCGTGAACTGGGAGGGCAGAATGCGGAATTTCCGCACCGATTCCGCCTTGGAGACCGCCGCATTGCCGTCGTCGATCGCCTTCTGGACGGCGGCGATGAGGTCCGCGTCCTCACGCAGCTCCGCCGCCGTGACCCCGGTCGGCTTGCCGTTCTCCGCGGCCCAGCGGCCGAGGAACTCCTCGTCGATCGTGACCAGCGCGGCCACGAACGGCCTCGCGTCGCCGACCACCATGCACTCCGCGACCAGCGCGTGCGCCCGGATCCGGTCCTCGATCACCGCGGGGGCCACGTTCTTGCCGCCCGCCGTGACGATGAGCTCCTTCTTGCGGCCGGTGATCGTGAGGTAGCCGTCCTCGTCGAGGGTGCCGACGTCGCCGGTGTGGAACCAGCCGTCGGTCAGCGCCTCGGCGGTCGCCGCCTCGTTGTTCCAGTACCCCGTGAAGATCTGCTCGCCGTGCAGCAGCACCTCGCCGTCGTCCGCGATGCGCACCACGGAGCCCGGCATGGGCTGGCCGACCGTGCCGATCTTCTGCTTGTCCCACGGGTTGAAGGTGGTCGCGGCACAGGACTCGGTCAGGCCGTAGCCCTCCAGGACCGTGAAGCCGATGCCGCGGAAGAAGTGGCCGAGCCGCTCGCCCAACGGCGCGCCGCCGGAGATCGCGTACTCGCCGCGCCCGCCGAGGACCGCGTGCAGCTTGCTGTAGACCAGCTTCGAGAAGAGCTTGTGCTTGAGCTTCAGCCCGAACGACGGGCCGCGCGGGGTGTCCAGCGCACGGCTGTAGGCGATGGCCGTTTCGGCCGCGGCGTCGAAGATCTTCCCCTTGCCCTCGGCCTGCGCCTTGGCGCGCGCCGAGTTGTAGACCTTCTCGAAGACCCGGGGGACGCCGAGGATCAGCGTGGGGCGGAAGGACTGCAGCTCGTCGGTGAGGTTCTTGATGTCCGGTACGCAACCCAGGCGGATCGGCGCCAGTACGGCCGCCACCTCCACCAGGCGCCCGAAGACGTGCGCGGCCGGCAGGAACAGCAGCACCGAGCACTCGCCGGTCTTGAACAGCGGGCTCAGGCGCTCCACCGCGTTGCCGCACTCCGCGAAGAAGTTGCGGTGGGTCAGCACACAGCCCTTGGGGCGGCCGGTGGTGCCCGAGGTGTAGACGATGGTGGCCGGGTCGTCGGCGTTCGCGAGGCTGCTGCGCTCCTCGACCTCGGCGTCGGTGACGGCCGCGCCCGCGGCCTTCAGCGCCTCCACCGCCCCCTGCTCGATCTCCCAGACCTCGCGCAGCTCCGGCAGGCGGTCGCGCAGCGAGGCCACGGCCTTGCCGTGCCCGGTGCTCTCCACGACGACCGCGACGGCGCCGGAATCGCCGAGGATCCACTGGATCTGCTCGGGGGAGCTGGTCTCGTACACGGGGACGGTGACGCCGCCCGCGCTCCAGATCGCGAAGTCGATCAGCACCCACTCGTAGCGGGTGCGGGAGATCAGGGCGACGCGGTCGCCGGGACGGACGCCGGCCGCGATCAGGCCCTTGGCCGTGGCACGGACCTCGGCCAGGAACTCGGTCGCCGTCACGTCCTGCCACCGGCCGTCGGCCTTGCGGCTCATCACGGCGGTGTCTGGGTGCTGAGCGGCGTTGCGGCGGATGAGATCCGTCAGGTTCCCGTCCGACGGGACCTCGTACAGGGCCGGAAGGCTGAACTCGCGCAAGACTGCTGCTCCTCTGGGCGCCATCGCCACCATGTGGACCGACCGGACGTTACCCACCGGTAGTGGGTTCCCGATAGAGGGAACCGGCCAGATGTTCCGTGCGTCACATTCTGCACTCACGAGGCCCGGCCCCAACGTGCCGACAGTAGTCGACCCCTCTGGCGACTCGGAAGTAACCGCAGGTAGGCCGACCTTTCACACCCCCACTACCCGGCCCTCACGAGTCCCCCTAGGGTTGTCCGCATGGCTGGCACCAAGCGGGGCGAGAACGGCGGCGGCACGAGCGGATCGAGCCGCACACGGGTCCACGTCGTGAGCGACGTCCACGGCAACACCGAAGCCCTCGCCCGGGCCGGCGACGGCGCCGACGCCCTGATCTGCCTCGGCGACCTCGTCCTCTTCCTCGACTACGCCGACCACTCGCGCGGGATCTTCCCCGACCTGTTCGGCGTCGAGAACGCCGACCTCATCGTCGAGCTGCGCACCCAGCGCCGCTTCGAAGAGGCCCACGCCCTCGGCCGGCGGCTCTGGGCGGGCCTCGACCGCGAACAGGTGATCGAGGAGGCCGTGCGCCGCCAGTACGCCGAGATGTTCGCCGCCTTCCCCCGCCCCACGTACGCCACCTACGGCAACGTCGACATCCCGACGCTGTGGCCCGAGTACGCCGACCGCCACGGCCTCACCGTGCTCGACGGACAGCGCGTCGAGATCGCCGGACGCGTCTTCGGCTTCGTCGGCGGCGGACTGCCCTCGCCCATGCGCACCCCCTACGAAGTGGACGTGGAGGAGTACGCCGCCAAGGTCGAGGCCCTCGGCGAGGTCGACGTGCTGTGCTCGCACATCCCGCCGGAAGTGCCCGAGCTCTGCTACGACACCGTCGCACGCCGCTTCGAACGCGGCAGCGAGGCCCTGCTGGCCGCCATCCGCCGCACCCGGCCCCGCTACGCCCTCTTCGGCCACGTCCACCAGCCGCTGGCCCGGCGGATGCGGATCGGCGCCACCGAGTGCGTGAACGTCGGACACTTCGCGTCGACCGGCCGCCCATGGGCCATGGAGTGGTGAGAACCGGCCGGTTCCGCGCCGCCCGCACCGGGCCCGGGGAGCCACTGGAGTGGCGGCGCCCACACGCGCGGTAGCCTTCACGCGGCGGCCGGAGGCCGTACACATCCTCGAACAAACTCCGGAGGAGCGACCGCGATGGCGGAACACACCAGCTCAAGCATCACGATCGACGCCGCGCCCGGCGACGTGATGGCCGTGATCGCCGACTTCGCCCGCTACCCCGAGTGGACCGGCGAGGTGAAGGAGGCCGAGGTCCTCGCCACCGACGCCGCGGGCCGGGCCGAGAAGGTCCGACTGCTGCTCGACGCGGGCGCGATCAAGGACGACCACACCCTCGCCTACACCTGGAAGGGCACCGACGAGGTCAGCTGGACCCTGGACAAGTCCCAGATGCTGCGCCAGCTCGACGGCTCCTACCGGCTGGCCCCGGTGGACGGCGGCAAGCGCACCGAGGTCACCTACCAGCTGACCGTCGACGTCAAGATCCCCATGCTCGGCATGATCAAGCGCAAGGCCGAGAAGGTCATCATCGACCGCGCGCTGGCGGGCCTGAAGAAGCGCGTCGAGTCCGTCTGAGTCCGACCCGCCACCCGGGGCGGTGCCGCGCCCGACACCGGCGCGGCACCGCCCCGCGGCGTCCCGCCGGGCGGCACCGCGCGGCGGCGCACCCCACCGATCCGGAGCACCCCCACATGCACACCTTGCTCATCACCGGCCCCGGCGGGGCCGGGCGGACCACCGTGGCGGCGGCCACCGCCCTCGCCGCGGCCCGCGAGGGGCAGCGGGTGCTGCTGCTCTCCGGCGACCCGGGCGACCCGCTCGCCGAACTCCTCGGCGACCCGATCCCGCCCGGCCTGAGCGTCGCCCGGGTGGACTCCGGCCAGGAGTTCCGCGACGAACTCGTCGCCCTCCAGGAACGCGGATCCGCCCTCCTCGCCATGGTCGGCGCCCGGCCGCTGGGCGCCGAGGAACTCACCGAACTGCCCGGCTCCGAACAGTTCGCCCTGCTCCGCGCCCTGCGACGGGCCGCCGCCGCACCCGCCACCGACCTCGTCGTCGTCGACCTGCCCCCGCTCCACCAGGCCGTCGCCACCCTCGCCCTCCCCGCCCAGCTGCGCCGCTACCTCGCCCGCCTGCTCCCCGCAGAGAAGCAGGCCGCCCGCGCCCTGCGGCCCGTACTGGCCCAGCTGGCCGGCGTGCCCATGCCCGCCCAGTGGCTCTACGAGGCCGCAGCGCGCTGGGACGAGGAGCTGGCCGCCGTCCAGGCCGTCGTGGAGGCCGACACCACCGAAGTGCGCCTGGTCGCCGAGCCCGGACCGGCCGCCGCCGACACGCTTCGGCTGGGACGCCTGGGCCTCGCCCTCCAGCAGCTGCCCGTCTCCGCCGTCGTCGCCAACCGGATGGTCCCGCACGGCTCCGCCGACCCCTGGCTCGCCGGGCTCGCCGCCCAGCAGGAGAAGTACGCCGCCGAGTGGGCCGACGAGGGCCCGGTGGTCGCCCTCGCCCACCTCGGCCCCGACCCCCAGGGCCAGGACGACCTCGACCGGCTCGCCGCCCCCGGCGGACTCGTCCCGGACGCGCCCGCGCCCCGCCGGGCCTGGACCGTCGAGGACCGGCTCGCCGAGGACGGCGTCCTCGTCTGGGTGGTTCCGCTGCCCGGCGCGCACAAACGCGACCTCGACCTCGTCCGCCGCGGCGACGAGCTGCTGCTCACCGCGGGCCCGTACCGCAGGATCGTTCCGCTGCCCTCGGCGCTGCGCCGGTGCACCGTCTCCGGCGCCGCCCTCACCGAAGGCGAGCTCCGCATCCGCTTCACCCCCGACCCCGGCCTGTGGCCCCGTACGCGCTGAACCGGATACCCCCGTTCGGGTACCGTCGAAGGTAGACAGCACGCACGCCCAGCAGCCGCCGCAGGAGAGTCCGCCATGAGCGAGGCCACCGACCGCCCCACCGACGACGACGCCTGGGCCAAGGCCTGTGCCGAGGACCTCGCGGCCGAGAAGGAGCGCCTGCGCGGGCAGGGCCAGGCCGGCTCCGGAACCACCGGCACCGCCGCCGAGGAGCTGTTCAAGCTCTTCGAGGCCGTCGCCGACAAGGTCTCCGGCCTGAACAACCCGCTGTTCGGCGCCGCCGCACAGGGCGCGGTCCGCCAGATCGTCGACCAGGCGAAAAGCGCCGCGAAGCCCGTCGTCGAACGCAACCCCGAGGTCTTCGACCACCTCGCGGCCGCCGGCTCCGAGCTGCTCGCCGCCTACCGCTCCGCCGTCGAGGGCCACGAGGGCCGCTGGACCCGGGGCGAGCCCCGGGCACCCCGGCAGGCCTCCGGCGACCGCGACCCCCGCCGGGACGGCCCCGACGACGGTCCCGCCGAGCGGATCGATCTCGACTGAACCCCCGACGCCCTCGGGTACCGTTGGCCGTGGCGGGGTTTGACCGGAAACCGAGGGACTAATGGGACTCACCATCGGCGTCGACATCGGCGGCACGAAGATCGCGGCCGGCGTGGTCGACGAAGAGGGCACGATCCTTGAGACGTACAAGGTGCCCACCCCGCCGACCGCGGACGGCGTGACGGAGGCCATCTGCGCCGCCGTGTCCGAGGTCAGCAGCAACCACACCATCGAGGCCGTCGGCATCGGCGCCGCCGGATACGTGGACGACAAGCGCGCGACCGTGCTCTTCGCGCCGAACATCAACTGGCGCCACGAGCCGCTCAAGGACAAGGTCGAGCAGCGCATCGGCCTGCCCGTCGTCGTCGAGAACGACGCGAACTGCGCGGCCTGGGGCGAATACCGCTTCGGTGCCGGCCAGGGCCACGACGACGTCATCTGCATCACGCTCGGCACCGGCCTCGGCGGCGGCATCATCATCGGCAACAAGCTGCGGCGCGGACGCTTCGGCGTCGCCGCCGAGTTCGGCCACATCCGGGTCGTCCCGGACGGCCTGCTGTGCGGCTGCGGCAGCCAGGGCTGCTGGGAGCAGTACGCCTCCGGGCGCGCCCTCGTCCGCTACGCCAAGCAGCGCGCCAACGCCACCCCCGAGCACGCGACGATCCTGCTCGCGCTCGGCGACGGCACCCCCGAGGGCATCGAGGGCAAGCACATCAGCGAGGCCGCCCGCCAGGGCGACCTGGTGGCCGTCGACGCCTTCCGCGAACTGGCCCGCTGGGCCGGCGCCGGACTCGCCGACCTGGCCTCCCTCTTCGACCCGTCCGCCTTCATCGTCGGCGGCGGCGTCTCCGACGAGGGCGACCTCGTGCTCGACCCGATCCGCAAGTCCTTCAAGCGCTGGCTGGTCGGCGGCGCCTGGCGCCCGCACGCCCAGGTGCTGGCCGCGCAGCTCGGCGGCAAGGCCGGACTCGTCGGCGCGGCCGACCTGGCCCGCCAGGGCTGACCCCTTCCACCCGGACCGCCCGCCGCGCCCCTTGGGGGAGCGGCGGGCGGCTGCGTATCTTGCGTTACATGGACCAGTTGCCGCCCACGCTGCCGAAGTCCCGTACGGAACCCGACGGTTCCGCCGTGATCCGGGTGCTCAGCTACAACATCCGCTCGCTGCGCGACGACGAGGAGGCGCTGGTCCGGGTCATCCGGGCCTGCGAACCCGACCTGGTCCTCGTACAGGAGGCGCCGCGGTTCTTCCGCTGGCGCAAACACGCGGCGCGGGTCGCCGCCAAGTGCGACCTGGTGGTGCTGGGCGGGGGCGCGACCGCGACCGGACCGCTGCTGCTGTGCTCGCTGCGGGTCTTCGTGGAGCGGACGCAGGACGTACTGCTGCCGCACACGCCCGGACTGCACCGCCGGGGCCTGGCCACAGCGGTCGTCCGCATCGGCGGCGTGCGCCTGGGCGTGGTCTCGGCGCACCTGTCCCTGGACCGGGCCCAGCGGCGGGAGCAGGCCGACCTCCTCCTCGACCGGGTCGCGGCGCTGGACACCCCGTACGGGATCGCCGCGGGCGACGTGAACGAGGGGCCGGACGGCCCCGCCTTCCGGCGGCTCGCCGGCGCGCTGCAGGACTGCTGGTCGGTTGCCCCCTGGGGCGGGGAGCGGACCTTCCCGGCGGCGGCGCCGGACCGGCGGATCGACGCGGTCTTCGCCACGGCGGGAGTGGAAGTGCTGGCCTGCGGTGTCCCAGCGGGGCTGGCGGGGGTGTCCGGAGCGGACCTGCGGTCCGCCACGGACCACCTGCCGGTGCTGGCGGCGCTGCGGCTGCCGGCTCTGCCGTAGCCCTGCCGTCCGGGTGCCGCGCCGGCGGGGCCGGGCGGTGCGGCGGGGCTGAAGGGCAGCCCCGCCGGCCTCGTCCGTCAGACGACCGCGCCGCGGCCCGGGTCGTCGTCCTCCTCGTCGCCGTGCTGCATGCGGGCGATCAGCGTCGCGAAGCCGCCCAGGAAGCCGCCGATGCCCAGCGTCGTCAGCCACCAGGTCATGTCCCACTGCAGCAGCACCGCCAGCAGCAGGAGCACCGGACCGCCGACCACCGCGAGCCACGCGAACTTCGCCGTCGTGTCCGCGGGCGGGAGCTCCGGCTCGGGCGGGACGAAGTGGCCCTCGTCCGCCGGAGTCAGGTCGTCGTCGTCCGGCTCCGCCAGCGAGTGGTCACGGGGACCCGCCATGCCCACGCCCGGGGCGAAGACCACCGAGCTGCCCAGCGCGGGCGCGGGCGCCGCGGGCGGCTCCGGCTTCGACCCGGACTCGGACTCGGGCTCGCCCTTGGCCTTGGCGTCCGCGCCCGGCTCCGGGGGCAGCGGCTTGACGTCCTCCTCGGGCAGCAGGAGGTTCTCGATCGGCCGGAACGGCCGGGACCCCGGCGGGTCCGGCGGCTCCTGCCCGTACCCGGCCACGATCGCGGCCCACGCCGCTTCCTCGTCCAGCGGCGGGATGCCGCCCGACTGCTCCTCGTGCTCAGCCACCGGCCTCCGCCCCCTCCCTGCCCACGCTCTCCGCCAGTCGGCCGACGAACGCAAAACTGTCCGCGAAGATCCGCTCCGCATCATGGTCCAACGTCGCGACGTGGTAGCTCTGTTCCAGCAGGGTCTCCGTGACGTCCGTCGACGAGACCCGGGCCAGCACCCGCGCCGAGTCGACGGGCGGCACGACGTGGTCCTGCGGGCTGTGCAGCAGCAGCAGCGGCTGGGTCACCTGCGGCAGATCGGCGTCCACCAGCTGCAGGAACTTCCGCAGCGAGTGCGCGGCCCGCGTCGGGACCCGGTCGTAGCCGACCTCCACCGAGCCCGGCTTGGCGATGTCACTGGCGATGCCGGGCGTCGACCGGATGAAGTGCTGGGCCACGGGAAGGGCGAAGGCCAGCGGGTCGTGCACCTTGTTGGCCGGGTTGACCAGCACGATGCCGCTGATGGCGTCCCCGTGCTTGGCCGCCAGCCGCAGGGTCAGCGCGCCGCCCATCGACAGCCCGAAGACGAACACCTGCGTGCACCGGTCCAGCAGCTCGCGCAGGGCGCGGTCCACCTCGGCGTACCAGTCCTGCCAGCCCGTGAGCTGCATGTCCTGCCAGCGCGTCCCGTGCCCGGGCAGCAGCGGAAGCGACACCGTCAGGCCCCGCCCGGCGAGGTACTCGGCCCAGGGACGGAGGGACTGCGGGGAACCGGTGAAGCCGTGGCAGAGAAGGACGCCGACCTCTCCGCCCTCGTGGCGGAACGGCTCGGCTCCAGGGAGGACGGGCACCAGGGACTCCTTGATCATGACGTACGTCGGGCGGGTGCGTTGCTCTGTGTGACTTCACCGTACGCGACGGGGGTGGCACCGGCCAGGGTCGTCGGGCCCCTGCCGGCGGGGGCACGGGATAAGGTCTGTTCGACAGACACAGGAAGGCTTTCGAGTTGATCTACGGCGCAATGAAGTTCTCCATCGGCGGTTCGCTGAAACTCGCGTTCAGGCCGTGGGTGGAGGGCCTCGAGAACATTCCCGCGGAGGGGCCGGCGATCCTCGCGAGCAACCACCTGTCCTTCTCCGACTCCTTCTTCCTGCCGGCCGTGCTGGACCGGAAGGTGACCTTCATCGCGAAGGCGGAGTACTTCACCTCCCCCGGAGTCAAGGGCAAGCTGACCGCCGCGTTCTTCAAGGGCGTCGGCCAGCTCCCGGTGGACCGCTCCGGCGCCCGCGGCGCCGGCGAGGCCGCCATCAAGAGCGGCGTCGAGGTCATCGAACGCGGTGAGCTGTTCGGTATCTACCCCGAGGGCACGCGTTCACCCGACGGACGCCTCTACCGCGGCAAGCCCGGCGGCCTGGCCCGCGTGGCACTGGCCACCGGCGCGCCCGTGATCCCCGTCGCGATGATCAACACGGAGAAGATCCAGCCGCCCGGCAAGGTCATCCCCAAGCTCATGCGCCCCGGCATCCGGATCGGCAAGCCGCTGGACTTCAGCCGCTACCACGGCATGGACGGCGACCGCTTCATCCTGCGCTCGGTGACCGACGAGGTCATGTACGAGATCATGAAGCTCTCCGGCCAGGAGTACGTCGACATCTACGCGACGGCGGCCAAGCGCCAGATCGCCGACGCCGAGAAGGCGGCCAAGGACGCCGAGAAGGCGGCCAAGGCGGACAAGGCCGACAAGAGCGAGTAGCGGCGGGCGGTACCGCCCGTCAGGGGGGTGGGGGAGATGGCGAAACGCGAACGCGTCGTACGCATGTCGGTCGAGCAGCCGCTCTGGCGTGCCCTGACCGCGTACCGGCTGCTGACCATGGTCTACGCGGTGCTGCTGTTCGCCTCGGCGTACCGGCAGTTCCCGCACCCCTGGCCCGCGGCCGGCTACCTCGCGGTCCTGGCCGTGTGGACGCTCGCGACCTTCCGCAAGGTCTCGAACGCGGCCAGCTGCACCAAGGGGTTCCTCGTCGCGGACCTCACCGTCGCGATCGTCGGGATCCTGCTGACGCCGATCGTCGACACCCACGAGCGGATCATCGGCGGCGGGCCCACCCTCCCCACCATCTGGACGGCCGGCGCCGTCCTCGGCTTCGCCATCAAGGGCGGCTGGCGCTGGGCCTGCTTCGCCTCCACCTTCGTGGCCATGGCCAACATCGTCATCCACAGCGGCCAGCCCACCCGGGACACCCTGCACAACGTCCTGCTGGTCTGGGTCGCCTCCGTGGCCATCGGCTACGTCGTCGAGGTCGCCCGGGCCAGCGAGAACACCCTCGCCCGCGCCCTGGAGATCGAGGCCGCCACCCGCGAGCGCGAGCGCCTCGCCCGCGACATCCACGACGGCGTCCTCCAGGTCCTGGCCATGGTCCAGCGCCGCGGCTCCGAACTGGGCGGCGAGGCCGAGGAGCTCGGCAGGATGGCGGGGGAGCAGGAGGTGGCGCTGCGCACGCTCGTCTCCAGCGGCCTGGTGCAGCCCTCCCGGGTCTCCCGCGACGAGTCGCGGGGCGCGCTGGTCGACTCGTACGAGGACGACGAGACCGGCGCGGACGACGGCGAACTGGACCTGCGCACGCTCCTCGCCCCGCACGCCGGGTCCCGGGTGAGCTTCGCCGAGCCGGGCACTCCGGTACCGCTGCCCGTGCCCGCCGCGAAGGAGCTGGCGGCCGCCGTCGGCGCCGCGCTCGACAACGTGCGCAAGCACGCCGGGGAAGGCGCCAGGGCCTGGATCCTGGTCGAGGACTGGGGCGACGAGGTGATAGTGACCGTCCGCGACGACGGCCCCGGCATCCCCGCGGGCCGCCTCGACCAGGCCGAGGGCGAGGGCCGGATGGGCGTGGCCCTCTCCATCCGCGGCCGGCTTCGCGACCTCGGCGGCAGCGCCGATCTGGTGTCCGTCCCCGGGCAGGGCACCGAAGTGGAACTGAAGGTACCCAGGGGCAGGACGGACAAGAAGTGAGCGAGCGAACCGACGTGAACAACCCGCAGCAGCCGCAGGAGAAGCGCGAGATCAGGGTGATGGTCGTCGACGACCACCCGATGTGGCGCGACGCCGTGGCCCGCGACCTGGCCGCCGCCGGCCTCGACGTGGTGGCCACCGCCGGCGACGGCCCCGAAGCGGTGCGCCGGGCCCGCGCGGTCACCCCCGACGTCCTGGTCCTCGACCTCAACCTGCCCGGCATGCCGGGGGTGCAGGTCTGCAAGGAGCTGGTCGGCGCCAACCCGGCGCTGCGGGTCCTGGTCCTGTCGGCCAGCGGCGAGCACGCGGACGTACTGGAGGCGGTGAAGTCAGGCGCGACCGGCTACCTGCTGAAGTCCGCGGGCGCCCAGGAGCTGATCGACGCCGTCCGCCGCACCGCCGCCGGGGACCCGGTCTTCACCCCGGGCCTGGCCGGGCTGGTGCTCGGCGAGTACCGGCGCCTGGCCACCGACCCGGTGCCGGCCGCCTCGGACGAGCCGAAGGCGCCGCAACTGACCGACCGCGAGACCGAGGTGCTGCGACTGGTGGCCAAGGGGCTCTCGTACAAGCAGATCGCGGAGCGGCTGGTCATCTCCCACCGCACCGTGCAGAACCACGTCCAGAACACCCTGGGCAAGCTGCAGTTGCACAACCGGGTGGAGCTCGTCCGGTACGCGATAGAGGCCGGTCTCGACGACGCGTGAGCACCGCTCACGCGGCCGCCGATCGTACTTACGTCCTCGTACGAGTGAACGGGCGTACGCAACGCCCCGCGATTCCACCGGAATTGACCCTCCAGATCCCTTGCTGTGACCTGCGTCACCACTAGCGTGACCGTCATGGCGAAGGGAGATGCAATGAAGGTCGGAGTGCTGACTGGTGGCGGCGACTGCCCCGGGCTCAACGCGGTGATCAGGGCCGTCGTCCGCAAGGGCGAGCAGGAGTACGGCTGCGGGTTCGTCGGGTTCAAGGACGGCTGGCGCGGCGCGGTCGAGGGGCGGACCGTCCCCCTCGACATCCCCGCCGTCCGCGGCATCCTGCCCCGCGGCGGCACCATCCTCGGATCCTCGCGCACCAACCCGTTCAAGACGGAGAACGGGGTGCGCGACATCAAGGAGAACCTGGCCAAGTACGAGGTGGACGCGCTCATCGCGATCGGCGGCGAGGACACCCTCGGGGTCGCCGCCCGCCTCCACGCGGAATACGGCATCCCCTGCGTGGGCGTGCCGAAGACCATCGACAACGACCTGTCGGCCACCGACTACACCTTCGGCTTCGACACCGCCGTCGGCATCGCGACCGAGGCCATCGACCGCCTGCACACCACGGCCGAATCGCACATGCGGGTCCTCGTCGTCGAGGTCATGGGCCGGCACGCCGGCTGGATCGCCCTGCACTCGGGGCTCGCCGGCGGGGCCAACGTCATCCTCATCCCGGAACAGCGCTTCGACGTCGACCAGGTGTGCGCCTGGGTGACCTCCCGCTTCAAGGCGAGCTACGCGCCGATCGTCGTGGTCGCGGAGGGAGCGATGCCCAAGGACGGCGACATGGTGCTGAAGGACGGCACCAAGGACTCCTTCGGGCACGTCCGGCTGTCGGGCGTCGGCGAGTGGCTGGCCAAGGAGATCGAGGCGCGCACCGGCAAGGAGGCCCGCACGACGGTGCTCGGGCACATCCAGCGCGGCGGCACCCCGAGCGCCTTCGACCGCTGGCTGGCGACCCGGTTCGGGCTGCACGCGATCGACGCCGTGCACGACAGGGACTTCGGGAAGATGGTCGCGCTGAAGGGGACGGACATCGTGCGCGTGCCGATCGCGGACGCGACGGCGAAGCTGAAGACGGTCGACCCCGCCCTCTACAAGGAGGTCGGCGTCTTCTTCGGCTGAGCCGCCGGGCGTTGGCACACCATGGGCCGTATCGTGACGAACGGCCCATGGTCCTACGTACTGGAGTGAACGTGGAAATCCTGGCGTTCGGCGTGCAGGCGGACGAGAAGCCCATGCTCGAAGCCGCGTTCGCGGGCCTGCACGAGGTGCGCTGCCTGGACGTCTTCCTCACCGAGGACACCGCCCCCATCGCCGCCGGGTACGAGGTCGTCTCCTCCAGCGTCAACGCCGACCTCAACGGGCGGGTGCTGCGGATCCTGGCCGCCGGCGGGACCCGGATGATCGCCCAGCGCTCCACCGGCTTCAACAACATCGACCTGGACGTCGCCCGGCAGCTCGGCCTGACGGTGAGCCGGGTCTCGTACTACTCCCCGTACTCCGTGGCCGAGTTCGCCTGGACCCTCGCCATGGCCGTCAACCGGCGCATCGTCCGGGCCGCGACCCGGACCAGGGACTTCGACTTCCGCCTGGACGGGCTGATGGGCCGCGACATGCACGCCCGCACGGTCGGGGTGCTCGGCACCGGCAAGATCGGCGAGGCGTTCACCCGCATCGCGCACGGCCACGGCATGCACCTGCTGGGCTGGGACGTCGTGCGCAACCCGGCCTGCGTCGAGCTCGGCATGAAGTACGTGGACAAGGAGGAGCTGTTCGCCTCCTCGGACCTGATCAGTCTGCACGTGCCGCTGCTGGGGTCCACGCGCCACCTCGTCGACGCGGCGGCGCTGCGGTTGATGAAGGACGACGCGATCCTGGTGAACTCCAGCCGCGGCGGCCTCATCGACACCGAGGCCCTGGTCGCGGAGCTCCGTGCCGGACGCTTCACGGGCGTCGGCCTGGACGTGTACGAGGCGGAGGCCGGGATCTTCTTCATGGACCGCTCCCTGGAGACCGTCGAGGACGACACCCTGGCCCGGCTGGTCACCTTCCCCCACGTCGTGGTGACCTCCCACCAGGCCTACTACACGACCGACGCGGTGAGCCAGATCATCGACACCACCGCCGCCAACGTGGCCGACTACCTCGCGGGCCGCCGCTCCGAGAACACCCTCGTCCCGGACCCGCCGCAGGCCCCGTAGCCCCCGGATTTCGGATCACGTTCACCTTCCGGTTCCCCGGTGGGGGCCGTCGCCGGGGCTACCCTCACGCTGTGGACATACCCGACTGGATGCGGTGGGCCTTCTGCGTCTTCGCCGCCGTGCAACTGATCTTCGTCTACCGCGGCGTCCAACTGCTGCGCCGGGCGGAGCCCGGCCGACGGACGGACCCCTGGCTGGCCGTCGCCGACGGCGCGGTGGGAGTGGTGATGTCCGTCGGGCTGGCGCTCGGCTCCTTCGACGTACTGGTGGGCGCGGGCGCGGTACTGCTCGCGATCGGGGCGTGCAAGGGGATCAGGGCCCTCCTCGCCCGCCGCGCGGCGAAGCCGGCCCCGGCGGCCGACGGGGGAGCCGTTCCCGCGGGGGAGTAGGGGAGAGCCCCCGGAGACCGGGCCGGGCCGGGCCGTGCCGGGCGTCGCCGCGTCGCCGCGTCGCCGCCCGGCAGCCGTCGGCCGCGACGGGCGGAAGGGGGAACGGCAGCCCGGATCTCAGGACGCCGAGCACCGCCGACTCGGCCCGCCCGGCCCCGGCGGCAGCGGCGCCCGGGCGGCGGCCGGTGCGCGGACGGCGGTCACCAGCTCGCGCAGCAGGTCCGCGCCGCGCAGGGTGAGGACCGACTCCGGGTGGAACTGGACCCCGGCGAAGCCCCCGGCCGGGGAGCGCACGGCGTGGACCTCCCCCGAGGACCGGTCCCGGGCCACCTCCACCCCCCGGGCGGCCAGCCCGGCGGCCAGGGCGTCGTCGCAGTGCGCGGTGTACGTGTTGTAGAAGCCGACCACCTCCTCGGCCCCGAACAGCTCGATCCGGGTCTGCGCGCCCTGCGCCGGCTCCGCCTTGCGGACCAGCGGCAGGCCCAGCTCGGCGGCGAGCAGCTCGTGCCCGAGGCACACCCCGAGCAGGCCGTGGCGGTGCCCGGCCAGCAGTTCGGCGGTCAGCCCGCGCAGCAGCAGCATCTTCGGATCGGCGGAGTCCGCCGGATTGCCCGGGCCGGGCCCCAGCACGATCGGCCCCTCCCAGGCGAGGGCCGCCGCCCGCAGGCCCGGCTCGTCGAAGCGCCGTACGGTCACCTCCAGCCCGGCCACCCGCAGCACGTGCGCCAGCATCGCCGTGAAGGTGTCCTCCCCGTCCACCACCAGCGCACGGCCCGCCGGAGCGGCCGGCCGCTCCTGCATCCGCAGCCAGAAGGGGGCCAGGTCGGCCCGCCGGGCGGTGAGGGCCGCCTGCACCCGCGGGTCGTCCGCCAACCGCGCCCCCGGGGCGGCCGGCCGGGGCGCCGCCGGTCGCACCCCGAGCGCCGCCAGCACCCCCGCCGCCTTCGCGTGCGTCTCCGCGACCTCGCCCGCCGGATCGGAGTGCCGCACCAGCGTGGCGCCCACCGGCACCCGCAGCCGCCCGTCCCGGGCGATGTCGGCCGTCCGGATGAGGATGGGGGAGTCGAGCGTCTGCGAACCCGCCGAGTCCAGGCCCAGCAGGGCCAGCGCCCCCGCGTAGTAGCCGCGCCCACCGCTCTCGTACCGCTCGATCACCCGGCAGGCGTTCTGCACCGGCGAGCCCGTCACCGTCGCCGCGAACATCGTCTCCCGCAGCACCTCCCGCACGTCCAGCGAGGAGCGTCCGCGCAGCTCGTATTCGGTGTGCGTGAGGTGCGACATCTCCTTGAGCCGCGGTCCGACGACCACCCCGCCCCGGTCCCCGACCGTGCACATCATCTTCAGTTCCTCGTCGACCACCATCGACAGCTCCTCGGTCTCCTTGCGGTCGCCGAGGAAGGCGAGGAGCGACTCGGCGGTCGGTCCGGTGGCCGGATGACGGTACGTTCCGCTGATCGGGTTCATCACGACCGTGCTGCCGGACATCCGCACGTGGACCTCGGGGCTGGCCCCGACCAGCGTGCGCTCGCCCGTATGGACGACGTACGTCCAGTACGCGCCCCGCTCGCCCTCCAGCAGCCGGCGGAACAGGGCCAGCGCGTCCGCCCGGCCGAAGCCGTCGATCCGGCCCTCGAACGTGCGCCGGATGACGAAGTTCGCGCCCTCGCCCCGGCCGATCTCGTCCCGGATCACCCGCTCCACCGTGTCCGCGTACGCCTCGTCGGAGACGTCGAAGCCGCCGTCCTCGACCCGCACCGCGTGCGCCGGCAGCGCGGCCAGCGCCTCGGCGAGGGGGATCTCGTGCACCTCCTCGGCGACCAGCGCGCTCAGCGGCGTGCCGTCGTCGCGCACGTCGAAGCCGCGCTCCCGGATCTGCCGGAAGGGCACGAGCACGAGCGTGGGCAGAGGACCGACGGGCAGGTCGGCTAGGTGCTCGGCCTCGTGGACCGCGCCGAGGAGCACCTCGACGGTGTCGTGGTCGCGGCCGGGGGTCTGCCGGCGCAGCAGGGCGAAGGGCGGGCAGGAGTCGTCGAGCAGCCGGCCCAGCGGGCCGGGTACGTCAGGGCGGTTCGGTCGGCTGGTGTCCATGGCGGAGCGTCCTTCCGTCGGGGGAGGAGCGGCTCTCGCTGCCGGCGCCGAGGCCGGGAACGCGGAAGGCCGCCCCTCGGGGCGGCCTTGGCGTCGTGCGTGTCTTCAGGTACGCGCAGGAAGCGGGCCGCCGGGAGCGGGCCACCACCAGTTCTGGTTCGTGTGCGCGTACACGCGGTCAACCATAGCCCAGACCGCCGCCGCGGCCCCGGTTCCGTCCCGGACCGCAGGCCGAACCATGGATTCCGTTCCGTTGGGCGTCCACGGCCTTCGAGAAATCCGTCTCACGTTGTGGGCGGGGGGCCGGATGCCACCCGTAACGCCGTAATGTGTACGAGGTGACCGTGAACGCTGAAATCCAAGCCCCCGCCGTCAAGGCGACCTGGCGAGACCTTCCCGCGGCGCAGCAGCCTTCGTACCCCGATGCCGAGGCTCTGCGCGCTGTCGTCGCGGACCTCGAGTCGTATCCTCCGCTCGTTTTCGCGGGCGAGTGCGACCAGCTGCGTGCCCGTCTGGGAGCCGTCGCCAAGGGCGAGGCGTTCCTGCTCCAGGGTGGCGACTGCGCCGAGGCCTTCGACGGTGTCTCCGCTGACCACATCCGAGCCAAGCTCAAGACGCTGCTCCAGATGAGTGCCGTCCTGACGTACGCGGCCTCCGTGCCGGTCGTCAAGGTCGGCCGCATCGCCGGCCAGTACTCCAAGCCGCGCTCCAAGGACACCGAGACCCGCGACGGCGTCACCCTGCCGACCTACCGCGGCGACTCCGTCAACGGCTTCGCCTTCACCGAAGAGGCCCGCGTCCCGGACCCCGAGCGGCTGAAGCGCATGTACAACGCCTCCGCCTCCACGCTCAACCTGGTGCGCGCCTTCACCACCGGTGGTTACGCCGACCTGCGCCAGGTGCACGCCTGGAACCAGGACTTCGTGAAGTCCTCCCCGTCCGGTCAGCGGTACGAGCAGCTGGCCCGGGAGATCGACAACGCGCTCAACTTCATGAAGGCCTGTGGCACCGACCCGGCCGAGTTCAAGGCGGTCGAGTTCTACGCCTCCCACGAGGCGCTGCTGCTCGACTACGAGGGTGCGCTGACCCGCACCGACTCGCGCACCGGCAAGCTGTACGACACCTCCGGCCACATGGTCTGGATCGGTGAGCGCACCCGCCAGCTGGACCACGCGCACATCGAGTTCTGCTCGCAGATCGCCAACCCGATCGGCATCAAGCTCGGCCCCACCACCACGGTGGACGAGGCGCTGACGTACATCGACCGCCTGGACCCGGACCGCGAGCCGGGCCGGCTGACCTTCGTCGTCCGCATGGGCGCCGACAAGGTCCGCGAGAAGCTCCCCGAGCTGGTCGAGAAGGTCACCGCCTCCGGCGCGATCGTCGCCTGGGTCACCGACCCGATGCACGGCAACACCTTCGAGGCGGCCTCGGGCCACAAGACGCGCCGTTTCGACGACGTGCTCGACGAGGTCAAGGGCTTCTTCGAGGTCCACAAGGGCCTCGGCACCCACCCGGGCGGCATCCACGTCGAGCTCACCGGTGACGACGTCACCGAGTGCGTGGGCGGCGGCGACGAGATCTTCGTCGACGACCTGCACCAGCGCTACGAGACGGCCTGCGACCCGCGGCTCAACCGAAGCCAGTCGCTGGACCTGGCGTTCCTGGTCGCGGAGCTCTACCGCGACTAGTCGTCGAGATCAGTAGGTGCGTTCCTACGACTGTGGGGCGCGGATCGATGTGATCCGCGCCCCACTGTCGTACCCGGGGCTTTTAGGCCACCCTAACTTTGGGTACGGTTAGGTAAGCCTCACCGAATAGGGGATGGCTCGCCGCACCACTCAGCGCCAGGAGGTGAACCGCGTGTACGTCTGCTCTTGCTTCGGGATCACCGACAAGCAGGTCAAGGAACACGCGGCTGCCGGGGCCTGCACGCCCCGCCAGATCGCCTCGGCCACCAAGGCCGGCACCGACTGCGGCTCCTGCGTGCGCACCATCCAGGGCATCCTCGGCCGCGGGGCATGCCCGCGCAGGGAGCTGCTGGAGAAGGGCGACGCGGTGTCCGTGCTCGCCGCCGACGCGCAGCCGGCACGCTCGCCCGAGCTGGCGGAAGCGGCCTAGAAACCGGCCCGGGGCCGGCCTGGAGCAGATCTGCGGAGGGTCAGCTCGGCTGCTCGATGAGCTGCGCGATGTAGAGCGCCTCGCCCAGGGACTCGATGAGCTCCAGCTGGGTGTCGAGGTAGTCGATGTGGTGCTCCTCGTCCTCCAGGATGTCCTCGAAGAGCCGCGCCGACGTGATGTCGCCCTTCCCGCGCATGACCTCGATGCCCCGCTTCAGCCGGTCGATGGCCTCGACCTCGACCTGGCGGTCCGCCTGGAACATCTCGGTGATCGTCTGCCCGACGCGCACGTGGAAAAGACGCTGGTAGTTCGGCAGACCGTCGAGCATCAGGATGCGCTCGGTGATCTTGTCCGCGTGCTTCATCTCGTCGATGGACTCTTCACGCGTGTACTTGGCGAGCTTGGTCCAGCCCTTGTTGTCCTGGATGCGGTAGTGCAGCCAGTACTGGTTGATGGCCGTCAGCTCGCCGGTCAGCTGCTCGTTCAGAAACTCAAGGACCTCGGGGTCGCCCTGCATCGCAGAGGCTCCTTCCAGGCAATGTCAGCTATGTGACGGGGCAGTTGCGCGCATCCTTGCACCGCCACTGAGGGCCGTCCAGTAAGTGCCTCCTTAGTGGGAGTTGCCGTGACTTGCCCGAATCGGACCAGACCTGGTCATGACCACCCTGCCCGGTCTGTCACCATGGAGTCATGGGTCAGCCGGAAAGCCGGGAATCTCCGGGAGCAGAGCAGCTGGAGCTTCCACCGGGGCAGCGGCTGCAGAAGGGCTGGCCCGTCACCCACTACGGTCCCGTGCCCAAGTTCAAGCCGGACCGCTGGGAGTTCCGCGTCTTCGGCGCGACCGCCGACGGCGACAAGCACTGCTGGAACCACGAGGAGTTCACGGCCCTGCCGTTCGCCTCCGTCGTGGCGGACCTGCACTGCGTCACGAAGTTCAGCATGCAGGGCGCCGAATGGGGCGGTGTGCTCGCCCGCGAGGTGCTGGCCCTGGCGCCGCCCGCGCCGCAGGTCACGCACGTGATGGTGTGGGCCGAGTACGGCTTCAGCTCCAACCTGCGGCTGGCCGACTTCGCCTCCGACCGGACCGTCTTCGCCACCCATGAGGGCGGCGAACTGCTCACCGCCGAGCACGGTTTCCCGGTCCGGCTCGTGGTCCCGCACCTGTACGCCTGGAAGGGCCCCAAGTGGGTCCGCGGCATCGAGTACATGACCGCCGACCGCCGCGGCTTCTGGGAGGAGCGCGGCTACCACAACGTCGGCGACCCCTGGCGCGAGCAGCGCTACTCGTACCAGGAGGAGCCGGGCGAGGGCCCCGAACTCTAGGGAGCCCCGGGGGTGCCCCGAGGGTGCCTTCGTTCAATGGTGGTACTGGTGGACGACCGCGTGACCCCTGCCGCGGCCGATCATCCACTTGTTGACCGGGGTCGTGATCACGAAGGCGGCCGCCAGGGCGATCGCCAGGACGATCCAGAACATCGGGTCCGAGAGGTGCGCGTCCATCGCGCCCGGCCACAGTGCGATCACCCCGTTGTCGATCAGTTCCATGACGGCGATCGAAAGGGTGTCCGCGGCGAGGGCCACCCGGACGGCCGTACGCAGACCGACGCCCGAGGCGAGGATCCCGCGCAGGGTGAGCGCGTAGCCGAAGAAGAACGCGAGGACGATCGCCAGGACCATCGTCGGGACGTTCCCCCAGCCGAGCGCGGTGCCGATGACCATGCCGAGCACCTCGCCGATGGCGCATCCCGTGAGGCAGTGGAGGGTGGCCCGGGCGGCCGTCGCCCAGCTGACCCTGCCGGCGCCGCCGTGTCCGTGCGCCTGCCCGTGGTCGTGCCCGTGCTCGTGGTCGTGCCCGTGCTCGTGGTCGTGCCCCTCGTGCATCTGCTCCATGACAACCCCTGGTGGGAAAAGCCGGGTAGCGGTCCGTCGACTTGACCGAACCGTATACCCCCCTGGGGTATTCCCCAAGGATCAGTGGATCACTGGGGGCCGCGCAGCTCCTTCAGCAGCGCCACGTCCGCCGCATGCCCCTCCTTGCCGCCGGGCGTCTCGATGATCAGCGGTACGCCGTCCATCGCCGGGTGCGTGCACAGCTCGGCGAAGGCGTCCCGGCCGATGTGCCCCCGGCCGATGTTCGCGTGCCGGTCCTTGTGCGCGCCCACACCCTCCTTGGAGTCGTTCGCGTGGACCAGCTTCAGCCGGCCCTCGCCCACGGTGTCCACCAGCAGGTCCAGCGTCACCTTCGTTCCGCCCGGCTCCGCCAGGTCGTGGCCGGCCGCGAAGATGTGGCAGGTGTCCAGGCAGATCCCCAGCTTCGGATGGTGGTCCAGCGCGTCGAAGTACGGGCCGAAGTCCTCGGCGAGCGAGCACAGCGAGGAGCCCTGCCCCGCCGTCGACTCCAGCAGCAGGAACGGGTCGTCGTCATGCGTCAGCTCGTCCAGCAGCGGCAGCATGTGCTCCCTGACCTGCGCGTACGCCACCTCCCGCGGGCGGCCGCCGGTCGCCGAGCCGGTGTGGACTACCACCCCGAGCGCGCCGATCCGCCGAGCCCGGCGCAGCGAGTGGCGCAGGGACTCCACCGACTTCTCCACGGTGGCCGCGGTGTGCGAGCCGAAGTTGATCAGATAGGGCGCGTGCACGTACGCGGGGATGTCCTCCCGCGCGCACTCCTCGCGGAACCGCTCGTCCTGCGCCGGATTGCCGACCGGGGTGGCCCAGCCGCGCGGATTGGCGACGAAGACCTGGACGGCCTCGGCGCCCATCTCCCTGGCGTACGTCAGCCCGACCGAGGCGAGACCGCCCGCGACGGGGACGTGTCCGCCCACTGGATTGCGTACCACGTGCGTCTACAGCCCCTTGATCCGGATGGTGATCGTGAGGCCCTCGGCGGCGGTCTGCCCCGGCAGCACCGACTGCGCGTCCACGGTCTTGCTGAAGGTGATCAGCGGCCGGTCCACCTTCACCTTGAAGCCGGCGGCCTCCAGGGTCCTGCGGGCGTCGTCCACGTCCTGGCCGACCACGTTCGGGACCGGCAGCTGGCGCGGACCCTTGGACACGGTCAGCGTGATCGTGTCCCCGGCCGCCGCCTGGGTGCCGGCTCCGATCGACTGGTTGGCGACCGTACCCGGATCCGACGGCGCGTTGACCTGCTCGGGAGCCGTCACGACCTTGAGGCCCAGACCCTCCAGCGTGCCCTTCGCCTGCTCGAACGGCAGACCCGTCACACCCGGCACCGGCACCGGCCGGCCCTTGCTGACGACGAACGCGACCGCCGTGTCGGGCGCCCGCTTCTCGCCGCCCGCCGGATTGGTGCTGATCACCGAGCCCTGGGCGACGTCCTGGCTGAAGGCCTGCGTGACGACCCCGGGGGCCAGCCCGGTCCTGGCCAGCTCCTGCTTGGCCTCCTCCAGGGGCCTGCCCTTCAGGTTGGGAACGGACACGACCTCGGGGCCGCGGGAGATCGTGATGAGCACCGCGCCGTTGCCGCGGATCCGCCGGCCGCCCGGTGGATCGGTGTTCATCACCGTCCCGCGCTCGAAGGCGTCGCTGAACTTCCGGTCGACCCCCTTCACGCCGAGACCGGCTTCGGACAGCTGGGTGCGGGCCTGCTCCTCGGTCTTGCCGAGGAGGCTGGGGACCTTGGTGAACTGGCCGGAGTTGATGTACCAGACGCCCGTACCGATGCCCAGGGCCAGCAGCACGCCGACGACCACAAGCAGCACGCCGCGGCGCGGCCGCCCGGCGGGTGCCGCCCGGCGCCCGGGCGGAGCGGGCGGGTCCAGCGGCGGGGTCTCGAACCGCGAGGTGAGGTTCACGGGCTGCGCGGCCACCGGGCGCGGGATCACGCCGGTGCGGTCCTCGGTGGACGACCGCTCCACGGCGCGCGCCTGCGGCGGTACGGCGTCCAGCTCGACGTCCGTGAGCTCGGCGCGGGCCTCGCGGGTGAGGCCGAAGAGGGCGGCGGCGTCGTAGGGGCGCAGGTCGGGGTTGCGGGCCGTGGCGGACGCCACGAGCCCGTCGAGGCCGACGGGCAGCCCGGGCACCGCGGCGGACGGGGGCGGGACGTCCTCGTGCAGGTGCTGGTAGAGCACCTGCGCGGGGGTGGCGCCGACGTGGGGCTTGGAGCCCGTGAGCATCTCGTAGAGGACGACACCGCAGGCGTAGACGTCCACGCGGGTGTCGGCGACGCCGTTCTCGATCTGTTCGGGAGCCAGGTAGGAGACGGTGCCGAGGACCGAGCCGGTGGTGTTGGTCACCGAGTCCACGGACCGGACCAGCCCGAAGTCCGCGACCTTGACCCTGCCGTCGTCGCCGATCAGGACGTTCTCGGGCTTCATGTCGCGGTGCACGAAGCCGGCCCGGTGGGCGGCGCCGAGGGCGGCGAGGACCGGTTCGAGGATGTCGAGGGCCGCCCGCGGCTGGAGCGCGCCGCGTTCGCGCAGCACGTCGCGCAGGGTGCAGCCGGAGACGTACTCCATCGCCAGGTAGACGTACGGCCCGTCCGTGCCCTGGTCGAACACGGCGACCACGTTGGGGTGCGCGAGGCGCGCCACGGACTTCGCCTCGCGGATGAACCGGTCGACGAAGGCGGCGTCGGACGCGAGCGCCGGATGCATCACCTTCAGGGCGAGGATCCGGTCCAGGCGGGTGTCGACGGCCCGGTAGACCGTGGCCATGCCGCCGGCCGCGATGCGGGCATCGATGCGGTAGCGGTCGTCGAGCACGCGCCCGACGAGGGGGTCTTCCAGGGTCGTATCCACCCGCCGATTCTACGAGCCGACGCAGGTACACCGGCGGGGGCGGGTCTCGTTGCAGCGCAGCTGTGACGTGGGGAGGGGGCGGGGCGGGGCCTCCGCCCCCTCGGCTCCCCCGCGCTGACCCGGCGGTTGCCCACCCGCCCAAACCGGCCGTGACCAGCACGGTCGGGGGCGCAAGGCCCGGCGGCGGGGCGGGGGAGGGGGGTTTTGGGGCGGTGGTGACGGGAGGTGCGGCGGGGGTCCGGGAAAGCGGAATTCTCGACGGACGGGAGCGAAGGGAAAGGGGCCCCGGGAAGCGGAATCCGAGCATTCGGTAGTCAGTGACGCGTATGGGGGTTTCCCGTCAGTCCCATCGTCTCTCCGGTTCGTGCCGGTCCCTCAAGGGCGCTCCCTTCGGTCGCGTCGCTTCGCGATGTCGCTGCGCTCCACCCTTGACCGCCCGTCCCGCCCCGGAAATCCGAAAGACTGCCGGGAAGCCCCCAAAGGAACGGGCCGGTCTCAGATTTCAGGGACGGGGCGTCGGAGGGGCCCGGGCGGGAGCCCGGAGCGCCCCAAATCGCTACGCGCTCCTGTCGGAAGGCGTCAGCCAGCCTCTTGGGCTGGACATAGGCCGCCTCAGATCGCTACGCGCTCCTGTCGGAAGGCGTCTGCGAGCCGTCAAGGGTCGGACATAGGCCGCCATCGATCGCTACGCGCTTCTCCGAGACCGCGTCCGCCCCTTGTTCGGGGCTGGGAGGGGCGGATTTGGGGGGCGGGAGGGCGATCCATCGGCTGAGCCGATGCCAACCCCCATCAAGGCCGAGGTGAGGTCCCAGCCGCCCGCCCAAACAGGGGCGATTGGGGCAATCCGTCGGCTCTCCGAGGCCTCCCCCCACCTACACCTGGATTGGCATCGCCTCAGCCGTCATCTGGCGCTTCTCCTCCCCCCAACCGCCCTCGGACGCCCTCCATGGGGAGCAAATTAGGCCTCTGCGGCTTATGGCCAGCCCCAGACGGTCTGCGGACGCGTGATCGAGGAGCGCGTAGCGATCGATGGCGGCTTATGTCCAGCCCCTGACAGCTCGCAGACGCCGTCCTGGCGAAGCGCGTAGCGATCCGAGGCGGCCTATGTCCGGCCCAAGAGGCTCGCAGACGCTTAAACGGCAGGAGCGCGTAGCGATTTGGGGCGCTCCTGGCTCCTGCCCGGGCCTCTCCGACGCCCTGATGGTCTCTTGTCGCCCGGCCCGTTCCTTTGGGGGGTTCCCGGCAGTCTTTCGGATTTCCGGGGCGGGACGGTCGGTCAAGGGTGGCCGAAGGCCATCGCGAAGCGACGCGACCGAAGGGAGCGCCCTTGAGGGACCGGCACGAACCGGAGAGACGATGGGACTGACGGGAAACCCCCAAGATAGCTCTGATGCCGCCCCGCGCAGACCCCGCTACCCACACACCAACCCGCGCCTTCCGACCCACCCCGCCGCCCCACCCCACCCCCACCACCCCGCGCACGTCGGACCCCGTCCCTCCCTCAGAACGCCGGGCGCTCCGGGTCCAGGGTCGCGCGGCCTTCCGTGGGGGAGGAGGCTTCGGCGAAGCGGCGTTGGGGGATGCGGCCCGCCCGGAAGGCGAGGCGGCCCGCCGAGACGGCGTCCCGCATGGCGGACGCCATCAGGACCGGCTCCTGGGCCCGGGTCACGGCCGAGGCCAGCATCACCGCCGCGCAGCCCAGTTCCATCGCCAGGGCGGCGTCGGAGGCCGTGCCCGCGCCCGCGTCGAGGATCACCGGGACCGAGGCCCGTTCCGTGATGAGCTCGAAGTTGTGCGGATTGCGGATGCCCATGCCGGACCCGATGGGTGAGCCGAGCGGCATGATCGCCGCGCAGCCCACGTCCTCCAGCTTGCGCGCGAGCACCGGGTCGTCGTTGGTGTACGGGAGGACGGTGAAGCCCTCGTCCACCAGGATCTCGGCGGCGTCCAGCAGTTCGACGCCGTCGGGCAGGAGGGTCCGTTCGTCCGCGACCACCTCCAGCTTGATCCAGTCGGTGCCGAGGGCCTCCCGCGCGAGCCGGGCCGTGAGGACGGCCTCGCCCGCGGTGAAGCAGCCGGCCGTGTTCGGCAGGACCGAGATGCCGAGCTTGGTGAGGACGGAGAGGACGGAGCCCTGCACCGTCGGGTCGAGGCGGCGCATGGCCACGGTGGTGAGCTCGGTGCCGGACGCGACCAGGGCGCGTTCCAGTACGTCCAGGCTCGGGGCGCCGCCCGTGCCCATGATCAGGCGGGAGGAGAAGGTCCGGTCGCCCAGGGTGAAGAGGTCGTCGGCCATGCCGGTCAGCCTCCCTGGACCGCGGTGAGGATCTCCACGCGGTCGCCGTCGCCCACGTGGGTGGCCGGCCACTGCCCGCGGGGGACGACGGTCTCGTTGAGTGCGGCGGCCACCCCGGAGGGGGCCGCGGTCAGGGTGGCGACGACGGTGTCGAGCGTGGTGCCGGCCGCGACCTCGCGCGGCTCGCCGTTGACGGAGATGGTCATGCGTACGACTCCTGACGTGCGGCGGAGAAGCGGCGGGGGGTGAAGGGGCGCGCGATCTCGGGCATTTCGCCGGTGACCAGCAGCTCGGCCAGCACCTCGCCGGTGAGCGGGGTCAGCAGCACCCCGTTGCGGTAGTGCCCGGTGGCCATGTGCAGGCCGGGCAGGTCGGTGGGGCCCAGCAGCGGGGCGTTGTCGGGTGATCCGGGGCGCAGTCCCGCCCGGGTCTCGGTCAGCGGGAGTTCGGTGATGCCGGGGACCAGTTCGTGGGCGTCGCGCAGGAGTTCGTAGACCCCGCCCGCGGTGACGGTGGTGTCCCAGCCGAGTTCCTCGCTGGTGGCGCCGATGACGAGTTCGCCGTTCTCGCGGGGCACGAGGTAGACGTGGCTGCCGCGCACGACCGCCCGTACGGTGCGGGAGAGGAACGGCGCGTAGGCGGGGGGTACGGCGAGCCGCAGCACCTGCCCCTTGACGGGCCGTACGGGGGGCAGCACATCGGCGGGCACGCCCGCCAGCCTGCCGCTGAGCGAGCCCGCGGCGAGGACCACCTGGTCGGCGCGCAGTTCCGTGCCGTCGTCGAGGAGGGCGCCGGTCGCCCGGTCGGCGGTGGTGAGCAGCTGCTCGGCGGCCGCGCGGTGGATGCCCACTCCGGCGCCTTCGCAGGCGGCGAGCAGGGCGGCGGCGAGCCGGCGCGGGTCGACCTGGTGGTCGCCGTCGACGCGCAGGCCGCCGCGTACGCCGGGGGCGAGCATGGGTTCCAGGCGGCGGCACTCGCGGCCGGTGAGCCATGCGGGGTCCAGGCCGCAGCGGCGCTGGAGGGCGTGCAGTTCGCGCAGGTGGAGGCGGTCGTCGGCATCGAGGGCGACGGCGAGGGTGCCGCAGGCGCGGTAGCCGATGTCCATGCCGCCGCTCGCTTCCGCGAGCTCGGCGGCGAACCGCGGATAGCGTTCGGCGGAGGCGAGGCCGAGGCCGAGGAGGGCTTCCTCGCCGTAGTGGAGTTCGGTGACGGGGGCGAGCATGCCGGCCGCGACCTGGGCGGCGCCGCCGCCGGGTGCCGGGTCGGCGAGTACGGTGCGCAGCCCGCGCTCCGCGGCCCGCCAGGCGGTGACCAGGCCGATGATCCCGCCTCCGACGACGAGGACGTCGGATCCCCGGTCGGTTCCCTTCCGAGATGAGTGCATGGGCGTCCAGCCCCTCCCTTCGCCGGCATGACCCGGATCAGGTTCGTACGGTCGGAGGCCGGCCAGCCTCCCTCTCAGCCCGGTGCGCCGGACTCCCGCGATAGGTACGGTGGCCAGACTATCCCGGCGGTGGACGGCGGGTAAGGCGGCACCTATTCCTGACGGAGCGTCAGATGATTAGGGTGGCGGCGTGAGCGAGCAGACGGAACAGAATCAGCGCGGCGTCGTGATCGTCGGCGCCGGAATGGCCGGGGTGCAGACCGCGGTCGCCCTGCGCGAACAGGGCTTCACGGGCCCCGTGACCCTGCTGGGAGCCGAACCCCACCAGCCCTACGACCGGCCCCCGCTGTCCAAGGCGGTGCTCCTCGGCAAGGCCGAGGACTCCGCCTTCGACGTGGACTTCGAAGGCCTGGGCATCGAGCTCCGGCTCGGGACGGAGGTCACCGGGCTGCGGGCCGCCGACCACGAACTGGACACCGAGGCGGGGCCGGTCCCGTACGAGGTCCTCGTCCTGGCGACCGGCGCGCAGCCGCTGACCCTGCCCGGCGCCGAGGGCGTCCCGGGCGTGCACCTGCTGCGCACGCTGGACGACGCCGCGCGGCTGCGCCCGGTCCTGGCGGCAGCGTCCCGGGTCGTGGTCGTCGGTGCGGGCTGGATCGGGGCGGAGTTCGCCACCGCCGCCCGGGAGGCCGGCTGCGCGGTGACCGTCGTCGAGGCGGCGGACCGGGTGCTGGCGGGCGCCCTGCCCGCCGAGGTCGCCGAGCCGATGGCGCGCTGGTACGGGCAGGCCGGCGCCGAGCTGGTCACCGGCGCGCAGGTGGCCGGCGTCGAGGAGGGGCGGGTCCTCCTGGCGGACGGGCGCGCCCTGCCCGCCGACGCGGTGGTCGTGGGGATCGGCGCACGGCCCGCCACCGGATGGCTCGCCGGGTCCGGCGTGGAACGCGGCGCCGACGGCTCGGTCACCGCCGACGCGCACCTGCTGACCTCCCTTCCGGGGGTGTACGCGGTCGGCGACTGCGCCTCCTTCCCGTCCGGGCGGTACGGGGCGCGGCTGCTCGTGCACCACTGGGACAACGCGCTCCAGGGGCCGAGGGCGGTCGCGGCGAACGTCCTGGCCGGGGAGCCCACCACGGTCTACGACCCGGTGCCGTACTTCTGGTCCGAGCAGTTCGGGCGCTTCGTGCAGTACGCCGGCCACCACGGCGGGGCCGACGCCCTGGTGTGGCGCGGCGACCCGGCCGAGGAGACCTGGTCGGTGTGCTGGCTGCGCGACGGGGCCCTGGCCGCGGTCCTCGCGGTCGGCCGCCCCCGCGACCTGGCGCAGGGCCGCAAGCTGATCGAGACGGGCGTCCCGGTGGACCCGGCCAAGGTCGCCGACCCGGGCACCCCGCTGAAATCGGCCACCGCGTAGCCGGCGGTCCGGGCGGTCCGTACGGCGGCGCGCCACGGACGGTCCGCCCGGGTACCGGCTGTCGGTGGGAGGTGGCAGGCTTGGCCTGTGACCGAGATTGACGCAAAGATCGATTCCCTCGTCCCCGACTGGCTCTACCTCCCCGACATCGCGGAGATGCTCGACGTCGAGGTGACGAGGGTCCGCCAGATGGTCAAGGAAGGGCAGCTCATCGCCGTGCGCCGGGGCGAGAACCGGGCCCTGCAGGTTCCGGCCCCCTTCATCGACGGCGACAAGGTGGTCAAGGGCCTCGTCGGCCTGCTGACCGTCCTGCGCGACGACGGCTTCTCCGACGAGGAGATCCTGGAGTGGCTCTTCACCGCCGACCCGACCCTGCCCGGCACCCCCGCCCAGGCGCTGAGCGAGAATCGCGGCACGGAGGTGAAGCGCCGCGCTCAGGCGCTCGCCCTCTGACCTGATCCGCAGTAGCTCCACCGCGGTGTACGGGCCCCGCGCCCGTACACCGCCTCCATCACGGGGGGAACACCCATGCAGCTGTCCGACGCCCGGCTCTACCTGTGCACGGACGCCCGCAAGCGCCAGGGTGACCTCCCCGAGTTCCTCGACGCCGTCCTGGCCGGGGGCGTGGACATCGTCCAGCTCCGCGACAAGGGCATGGAGGCGGGCGAGGAACTCGAACACCTCCAGGTGTTCGCCGAGGCTGCGCGCCGCCACGGCAAACTGCTCGCGGTGAACGACCGCGCCGACGTCGCCCACGCCATCGGCTCCGACGTCCTGCACCTCGGACAGGGCGACATCCCCGTCCCCGCGGCCCGCGCCATCCTCGGCCGGCAGGTGCTCATCGGCCGCTCCTGCCACGCGGAGGACGAGGTCGCCGCGGCCGCCGCCGAACCGGGCGTGGACTACTTCTGCACCGGGCCCTGCTGGCCCACCCCCACCAAGCCCGGCCGCCACGCCCCCGGCCTGGACCTGGTCCGCTACGCGGCCTCCCTGGAGCAGGACCGGCCCTGGTTCGCCATCGGCGGCATCGACGCCGCGAACCTGGACGAGGTGCTCGACGCCGGCGCCACCCGCGTCGTGGTCGTCCGCGCGCTCACCGAGGCCCCCGACCCCGGTGCCGCCGCCGCGGACCTCGCCAAGCGGATCCGGGCCCGCCTCGGCTGAGCCCCGGCCCGACGGGCAGGTCCCGTCCGCCCGGACAGCCGGTGGCATTCCGCGCCGCCATAACCCGTACAAGCCCCTTCCGGCCAGAGGCGCGGCCACAGGTGTCCAAAAACGTGTCCAAAAGGTGGACGCCGCTTCGGGGAGCGCCGGGGCGCGTCTAACCTGCCCACATGGCCTCTGGTACCGCTTCCACCTGGTCGGACCGCGCACACACGGTCCGCGACCTCCTCGCGTCCGGGCGCTCGTACTCCTTCGAGTTCTGGGCCCCGAAGACCGAGAAGGGCGAACGCAACCTCTGGAACGCCCTCCGCCGGGTCGAGGCGGTATCCCCGAGCTTCGTCTCCGTGACCTACGGAGCCGGCGGCTCCACCCGCGGCGGCACCGTCAAGGCCACCCAGGAGATCGCGGCGGACACCACGCTGACCCCGGTCGCGCACCTGACCGCCGTGGACCACTCCATCGCCGAGCTGCGCCACGTCATCGGCCAGTTCGCCGACGCCGGGATCCGCAACATGCTCGCCCTGCGCGGAGACCCGCCGGGCGACCCGATGGCCGATTGGGTGGCCCACCCCGAGGGCGTGCACTACGCGGCCGACCTGGTGCGGCTGCTCAAGGAGTCCGGGGACTTCTGCGTCGGTGTCGCGGCCTTCCCCGAGATGCACCCGCGCTCGACCGACTGGGATACGGACATCCGGCACTTCGTGGACAAGTGCCGCGCGGGCGCCGACTATGCGATCACCCAGATGTTCTTCGATCCCGAGAATTATCTGCGGCTGCGCGACAGCGTCGAGAAGGCGGGCTGCGACACCCCGATCATCCCCGAGGTCATGCCTGTTGTGGGCATCAAGCAGCTCGACCGGCTGCCCCAGCTGAGCACCGCGGTCTTCCCCGCGGACGTGAAAGAGCGCATGCTCGCCGTCAAGGACGACCCGGCCGCTGTACGCTCCATTGGCATCGAGTTCGCCACGGAGTTCTGCGCGCGGCTGCTGTCCGAAGGTGTACCGGGACTGCACTTCATCACGCTGAACAATTCCACGGCGACTCTCGAGATCTACGAGAACCTGGGCCTGCACCAGCGGGCTTGACCGGCCGTACCCGTGTGACGGCCGTACCGAGAGGGGCCTTGCATGGGTATGACGGTCCTCTACATCGCGTTCGGAATCGTCGCGTTGTGGCTGCTTGCCGAGGTACTGATGCAGTACAAGGCCCGGCTCCGCTGGCGCCTGCTCGCCTTCGCCGGCTTCCTCGGCGTGGTCGCCGGCGTGATACTCCCCTCGGTGCCGGTCATCGGCGCCGGCGCGGCCGCGTTCGCCGTGGGCCAGACCCTGGTCACGCTCTCCTTCCGCAAGGGCTTCGTCGCCGGCTGGGCGCTGCGCCGCGGCGGGGAGCCCGTACGGCAGGCCAGACGCCGCAGAGGAGGGACCTCCGCGCCGGAGCCGGCGCTCCAGGTCACCGCCCTCGAGTACGGCGACGCTGACGGGGCCCCGGACGAGCGGCCGTTCCAGGCCCCGGCCGAAGAGGTCTACAGCCCGCAGCCCGTGCCCGAGGAGACCGGGTCCTACGGCATACAGAGTTTCGCGACGCCGGCCCCCGAGGTCGACCAGACGGCCGCCTTCGCCTCGCCGTTCACCACCGCCGAGCAGGACGCCCACCAGTACGCGGCGTACTACGACCAGCACAACCAGGGCGGTTACGACTACTCCGGCGGCTACCCGACGGGCGACCAGCAGCAGGTCTACGCCGCCTACTCGGACCCGTACATCGGCACCGGCGGCGCCGTCGTCCCGCCCCAGCCGTACGACTACGCCCCCTACGCCGACTACGGCCAGCAGCAGTACTCCACGGACACCCCGCCCGGCGGCGTCTGGGTCCCGCAGCAGCGGTCCACCGACGGGGCGGGCCAGTCCTACCCGGCGGACGGGCAGGGCGAGCCGCCGCAGCAGTACCCGTACCCGCAGCAGGGCGAGTACGAGCAGTACCGCTACTGAGCCGGCCGGGGCCGCGGCCGGGTCACTGGGAGCCGCGGAAGCCCGCGCCCTCCACGATCAGTCCGGCCACCAGGGCCCCGGTCATCCCGGCGTGCGCGAGCCCGCCGCCGGGATGCGCCCAGCCGCCCGCCAGGTACAGCCCGGGCACGCCCGTGGCGTTCGCCGGGTAGAGCAGCCGGCCCCCCGCACCCGCGAGAGCGGGCGGGGGCACCGCGCCGCCCAGCGCGCCGGTCGCCGCCTCGACGTCGGCCGGGGTGCGCACCTCCTGCCACAACAGCCGCTCCTGCAGGCCCTGTACGGCCTTCTCCGCGAGGTTCAGCAGCTCCCCGGGCTCCGAGGTCCCCGGGCCGTGCACGGCGCTCACGGTGACCGCCTCGTGCTCCGCGTCGGGACGCGTGGCGGGATCGTCCGGCCGCATGACGGAGACCTGCACCCCGGCCGAGTGCACGAGGGTGCGGTGGACGGTTCCCGCGGGGCGGGCGCCGCGCAGCGCGAGCAGCAGGGTGATCCGGCCGGGCACGCCGTCGCCGCGGGCCGGTACCGCCCCGGCGGGCCACGGCAGCGAGCCGGCCGGCAGCCGCCGCGGGTCGATCCCGCAGACGACGGAGTCGGCGGCCGCCTCCGTGCCGTCGGCCAGCAGCAGCCCGGCCGCCCGGCCGCCCCGGACCAGCACCTCCCGCACCTGCGCCCCGAAGACGAAGGCGACCTTCCGCTCCAGGCAGCGCTCGTACACCGCGGTGGCCAGCGCCCGCATCCCGCCGCGCACGTACCAGCTGCCGAAGGTCTGCTCCATGTACGGGAGCACGGCGGCCGAGCCGGGAGCGGTGGCGGGGTCGAGGCCGTAGCCGCGGACCACGCCGGTCAGCACCTCCGAGAGGGGACCGCCCAGCTCCCGCCCGGCGACTTCGGCGAGGGTCGGGCTGCGGCGGCGGAGCAGACCGCTGCGCCGCAGGGCCGGGTACGGGTCGCCGCCGAGCGTCTGCCGGGCGCCGTCCCGCAGGGGTTCTTCCAGCAGCGGGCGGCGGGTGGCGTCCCAGACGTCCCGGGCACGGGCCAGCACGGCGTTCCAGCGCTCGCCGGCGCCCTGGCCGAAGGCGCCGTCGAGGGCGGCGGCGACACCGCCGTGCGAGGCGCCGGGGAGGGTGACGTCGATGCCGTGGCCGGGCAGGACGTGCCGCACGGCCGGGTTCACCTGCGCCATGTCGACGCAGTCCGCCAGGGGCCGCTTGCCGGTCTTCACGAAGAGGTCGCGGTAGACGGCGGGCAGGTGCAGCAGTCCGGGCCCGGTGTCGAAGGCGAAGCCGTCGCGCTCGTACCGGCCCACGGCCCCGCCGTAGGTCGCGCCACGCTCGTACACCGTCACCTGGTGCCCCGCCACGGCCAGCCGGGCCGCCGTCGCCATCGCGCCCATGCCGGCGCCGATCACCGCAATTCGTGCCATGCGGCCGAGCCTATGACCCGGTGCGGGCGCCCGCGCTCAGCGGGGTGGCGCCCCGGTGACCTCGCGGGCCTCGACGGCCAGCCGCTTCTCCTCGCGACGCTGGGCGCGGCGGCGCAGGAAGCGGCGGATCCGGCTCCAGAGGAAGGCCACAATGGCCAGTCCGACGACCAGCAGGGAGGCCGCGATGATCGCGGCGGGGACGGGGTAGAAGATCGCGAAGGTGACGAGGCCCGCCACGCCGAGGTCCTCGGCGATGCTCATCGCCACGTTGCTGAACGGCTCGGGCGAGGTGTTGATCGCCATCCGGGTGCCGGCCTTCACGAAATGGCTGGCCAGCGCCGTGGTGCCGCCGACCGCCCCGGCGGTGATGTCGGAGAGCGAGCCGCTCTGCCCGGCCAGCAGGGCGCCGATCACCGCACCCGCCACCGGGCGGATCACGGTGTGGACGCCGTCCCATATCGAGTCGACGTACGGGATCTTGTCGGCGACGGCCTCGCAGAGGAAGAGCACTGCGGCGACGATCAGCACGTCCGTGCGCTGCAGCGACGCGGGGACCTCGTCGGTCAGGCCGGTACGGCCGAAGATGCCGAGCAGGAGGACCACGGCGTAGGCGTTGATCCCGCTGGCCCAGCCGCTGGTGAAGACCAGGGGGAGCACACTCATCGGATCATCATGCCGTACGGGGCCACCCGCGGGCCGGAGGTAGGCGCAGAACAGTGAGGGGACGGCCGCACGGCGGCGGCCGTCCCCTCACTCACGTGTTCCGGGGGCTACTGCCCCTGCTCGTCACGGCGGCGCTGCCACCGGTCCTCGATGCGGTTCATCATCGACCGACGCTGCCGGTTGTGGCCGCGGGCCGAACCGCCGGTACTTCCGGAGACGGGCTGCTCGCCGGGCTTGGGTGCCTTGCGCCAACCGGTGACCACCAGGACCGTACATCCCAGCATGACGAGGAAGCCCACCACGCTGATCCACAGCACGTTCGGAATGATCACACCGGTCATGAGGAGCGCGATACCCACCACAATGCCTGCGACTGCCTGGTAGACCCGTCGCCGGGTGTACGTACGCAGACCGCTTCCCTCAAGCGCTGTCGCGAACTTGGGGTCTTCGGCGTACAGCGCTCGCTCCATCTGCTCGAGCATTCGCTGCTCGTGCTCCGAGAGCGGCACGGGAGTCCTCCTCATCCGTCGGTCGCGGGGGTAGCGACCAGGGGTCCCCTTCAGGATAGGCGGGGAATCGCCCCCGTGACACCCGCCCTCAACGCACACGTTCCAAAATGACAAAGCACAGAGACAGAGCCGGTAAAGCCACTGCGTGAAAACCGTACCGCCGCGGGAGCGGTCACTGAGGCCGTTATTCCCCAATGGCCCGTTCGCCATGCCGGTCACTGCTCCCGATCATACGGGGCGGACCGGCCGAACGGAGGGTGAGCGGCAGACTCGGTGCACGCAAGAGCAGCAGTTCAGGCCTGCTTCTCGCCCAGGACGTGCAGCTGCGTGGCCACCGCGTGGAAGGCGGGCAGCTCAGCCGCGGCCTCCTCCAGACGCAGCAGCGCCTCCACCGCGCCCGGCTCGGTGTCCACCAGGACGCCCGGAACGAGGTCGGCGAAGATCCGCACGCCGTGCACCGCGCCGACCGCCAGGCCGGTGTCGCCGACCAGCTCGGAGAGCTGCTCGGCGGTGAAGCGGCGCGGTACCGGGTCGCCGGAGCCCCAGCGGCCGGCCGGGTCGGTGAGGGCGGTGCGGGCCTCCGTGAAGTGCCCGGCCAGCGCGCGGGCGAGCACGGCCCCGCCGAGGCCGGCGGCCAGCAGGCTGAGCGTGCCGCCGGGACGCAGGGCCGCCGCCACGTTGGCCACGCCCTCGGCCGGGTCGTCCACGTACTCCAGGACGCCGTGGCAGAGCACCACGTCGTACGCGCCCTGCTCTACCACGTCCAACAGGCCCTGGGCGTCGCCCTGGACGCCGCGGACCAGGTCGGCGACGCCGGCCTCGGACACCCGGCGCTCCAGCCCGAACAGCGCGTTCGGGCTGGGGTCGACCACGGTGACCCGGTGGCCCAGGTGGGCCACCGGGACGGCGAACTTGCCGGTGCCGCCACCGGTGTCGAGCACGTCCAGCACGTCCCGTCCGGTCGCCTTCACCCGGCGGTCGAGCGCCTCCTTGAGGACCTCCCACACCACGGCGGTGCGGAGGGAGGCACGGGGGCGGGAAGTGTCCGACACGGCTGATGGCTCCTCGGCGAGGGAAGGGTGAGCGGTCCGTGCCCCACCCTATTGCCTTCCGCAGCCGGGCAGGTCATCCCGCGTCCGAACGCTCCGGCCGTGGCTGCGGCAGGGTCTGCCCCGGGCTCTGGGACGGTGTCGGGGCGGGTGCCCGGACGGCGAGCATCCGCTCCACCAGGCGCAGGAACATCGAGGCGGCGCGCAGCAGGTCGTCCGCGTCCCGGGCGCTGGCCGCGTCCGCTATCCCCGCCTCGGCCCGGGCCCGGCGGGCGGCGCCGGAGGCGAAGAGCGCGCTCCACTCGGCCAGCTCCGGCGCCAGCTCCGGCAGCACCTCCCATGCGCTGCGGATCCGGGGCCGCCGCCGCGGGTGCACCGGCTCGGGGCGTGCGCGCGCCGCGAGCACGGCCGCGGCGGTGCGCAGCGCGGAGAGGTGGGCCGTGGCATAGCGCTCGTTGGGCCGGGTCAGCCGGGCGGCCTCGGCCAGGCCGCTGTGGGCCTTGGCGAGGAGGTCGAGGGCAGCCGGCGGGGCCGCCGACTTCCGCAGGACGGGGTGGACAGGGGACGGGGACGGTGTGGCCATGACGAACCTCCTGTCGATGCGTTGTGCGTTGCCCCCATCGTGACGGGCCCCACTGACAATCAGCCTGACCTGCGTGTTTTCCGTCAAATGCACAGCAACTGCCCCCTCCTGCGCACCTGGTGCGGAATGAGGTGGTAGTTTTTGAACTGACCGGTCAGTTCAAAAAGAAGGGGGACGGCGTGGACAGCCCGCACGGCGCGGCCGTCAAGGCCGAGGACTTCGGACTCAAGGGACCGCGCGGCTGGGCCTTCCGGGGGATCGGCCTCGACGCGGCACCCGGCTCGCTCATCGCGGTCGAAGGCCCCTCCGGCAGCGGCCGGACCTGCCTGCTCCTGGCCCTCACCGGGCGGATGAAGCCCACCGAGGGCCACGCCGAGATCGGCCGTCACCGGCTGCCGAAGAAGATGGCCGCGGTCCGCCGGATCGCCGCCCTGGGCCCGGTCCCCGGGGTCAACGACCTCGACCAGTCCCTCACCGTCGCCGAGCAGCTGCGCGAGGGCGCCCTGCTCCAGCGCCACTACGGCGCCCCGATCCGATCCCTGTTCCGCTCCCGGGCCGAGCGCCGCGCCACCGCCGCCGCCCGGATCGACGCGGCGCTGGACGCCGCCGGACTGGACCTGGCCACGCTGCCCAAGGGCGAGCGCACCACCGTCCGGGACCTGGAACGCCTGGAGGCCGTAAGGCTGTCGGTCGCCATCGCCCTGCTCGGCTCGCCGCAGCTGCTGGCCCTCGACGACCTCGACATCAAGCTCTCGGACACCGAACGCACCGAGGTCTGGGCCCTGCTCCGCTCGATCGCCGCCCGGGGCATCACCGTCCTCGCGGTGTGCAGCGAAGCCCCCGCCGACGCCGTGGTCCTGCGGACCGGCCCGAAGGAGGACGGCGCCGGGGCCGGCCGGGACGCCGACGCGAAGGCGGAAGCGGAACCGGCCGCGAAGGCGGAAGCGGAACCGGCCGTGGAGAAGGACTCCGGCGCGAAGAAGGACGCGGAGACCGGGCCGGCCACCGCGACGGCCACCGAGAACGACGCCGACGACACCGGCAACGACGGCAACGACGACAACGACGACGACGACACGAAGGGGGCGGACGATGCGCTCGCCGAAGCTGGCCGCGCTTGAGCTGAAGCGGTTCGGGCGGGGGAAGCTGCCCCGGGCCGCACTCGTGGCGCTGCTCCTGCTGCCGCTGCTCTACGGAGCCCTGTACCTGTGGTCCTTCTGGGACCCGTACAGCCGCCTCGACAGGGTGCCCGTCGCCCTCGTCAACTCCGACCGTGGCGCGACCGTCGACGGCAAGCACCTGGACGCGGGCGGTGAGATCACCAAGAAGCTCCGCGACAGCAAGACCTTCGACTGGCGGGAGGTGAGCGCCGAGAAGGCGGCCAAGGGCCTGGAGGACGGTACGTACTACCTGACCCTGACCATGCCGGCCGACTTCAGCGAGAAGATCGCCTCCAGCTCGGGCGACGACCCCGCCACGGGGGCCCTCCAGGTCCGCACCAACGACGCCAACAACTACGTCGTCGGCTCGATCTCGCGCTCCGTCTTCTCCGAGGTCCGCTCGGCGGCGTCCGCCAACGCCTCCCGCGGTTTCCTCGACAAGATCTTCGTCAGCTTCTCCGACCTGCACGACAAGACCGCCGAGGCCGCCGACGGCGCCGACAAGCTCAAGGACGGGGCGGGCAAGGCCCAGGAGGGCGCCAAGGAGCTCGCCGACGGCCTCGACACCGCCGGGGAGAAGAGCGGCGAGCTCAACAGCGGACTGAAGAAGCTCAACGCGGCCGCCGCCAAGCTGGAGACCGGCACGCGGGACGTCGCGAACGGCACCCAGATGGTCGCCGACAAGGTCAACGGCGCGGCCGACAAGGCCCGGCCCTTCGTCAAGGACCCCAAGAGCCTCGCGGCCACCGCCGAGCTGGTCGCCGACAGCGCCAAGGTGGTCAAGAACCACCTCGACAAGTTCGTGGAGAAGGCCCCGGCCGCCGCGGCCGTCGCCAAGCGGGCCTCCGCCGGCGCCGACGCCTACTACACCAAGCACTGCGTCACCCCCGGAGCCGAACCGCACCTCGCCTCCTGCCCCGACCTGAAGAAGGTCCGGGACGACACGGCCGAGGCCGCCGAACTCAGCGGTGACGTCGGCACCCTGGCCAAGAACGCGAGCGGGGACGTGGCCACGCTCCGCACCCAGCTGACGGACCTGGAGAACAAGGCCCGCGAGCTCGCCGACAAGGCCCCCCACCTCGCGAGCGACCTCGACGCGGCCGTCGCCAAGGTCAACGCCCTCAACGCCGGCGCCCACAAGGTCGCCACCGGCATGTCCCAGCTGCACACCGGCCTCGGCACCGCCACCACCGGCTCCGGCGCCCTCACCGACGGCGTCGGCAAGCTCGGCGACGGCGCCCACCGCCTCGACGGCGGCATGTACAAGCTCGTCGACGGCACCGGCGAGCTCGCCGGCGGCCTGCACGAGGGCGTGGGCAAGATCCCCGACTACGACCAGCAGCAGCGGGACGCCCGCACCGAGGTCATGGCCGACCCGATCAAGCTCGCCAACCAGTCCCTGCACAAGGCGCCCAACTACGGCACCGGCTTCGCGCCCTACTTCATCCCGCTGTCCCTCTGGGTCGGAGCGATGGTCGCCTACATGCTGATCGTCCCGATGAACAAGCGGGCCCTGTCCGCGGGCGCCTCGCCCTGGCGGATCGCCCTCGCCGGCTGGCTGCCGGTCGTGGGCATCGGCGCCGCCCAGGTCACCCTGCTGATGTCCGTCCTGCACTGGGCCCCGGGCCTCGGCCTGAAGATGGCCAACCCGGCCCTCACCATCGGCTTCCTGCTGCTGGTCACCGGCTGCTTCGCGGCTATCATCCAGTGGCTCAACGCCAAGTTCGGCGCGGCCGGGCGGATCCTCGTCCTCGCCGTCCTGATGCTCCAGCTGACCTCGGCCGGCGGCACCTACCCCGTCCAGACCAGTCCGGACTTCTTCAACGCCGTCCACCCGTACCTGCCGATGTCGTACGTCGTGGAGAGCCTGCGCCGCCTCATCACCGGCGGCGACCTCACCCCGGTCTGGCAGGGCAGCCTGGTCCTGGTGGCCTTCACGGTCGGAGCCCTCGCCCTGACCGCGCTCGCCGCCCGGGGCAAGCAGGTGTGGACCATGGACAGACTGCACCCGGAACTGAGCCTGTAGGGATGTGTTGACCTGTGACAATCAGCGCCATGGACAGCAGCAGCGCCGGTACGGGTACCGGCGGGGGCCGTCGTGCGGCCACCCGGCAGAAGCTCTACGAAGCGGCCGTCACCCTGATCGCCGAGAAGGGCTTCTCCGCGACCACGGTCGATGAGATCGCCGAGCGGGCGGGCGTCGCGAAGGGCACGGTCTACTACAACTTCGCGAGCAAGAACGAGCTGTTCGAGGAGCTGCTGCGACACGGCGTCGGACTGCTGACGGCATCGCTGCGGACCTCGGCGGAGGAGACCGAGGCGCGCGGCGGCAGCCGCGTCGAGGCGCTCGACGCGATGATCCGGGCGGGCCTGGTCTTCATCGACCGCTACCCGGCCTTCACCCAGCTGTACGTCGCCGAGCTGTGGCGCACCAACCGCACCTGGCAGTCCACCCTGATGGTGGTCCGCCAGGAGGCGGTGGCCGTCGTGGAGAAGGTGCTGCGCGAGGGCGTCGAGCGCGGGGAGCTCAGCTCCGAGATCGACGTGCAGCTCACCGCGGCCGCACTGGTGGGCATGGTGCTGGTGGCCGCCCTGGACTGGCAGTCCTTCCAGCGGGAGCGGTCCCTCGACGACGTGCACTCGGCGCTGTCGCTGCTGCTGCGCGGCCGGGTCAGCGGAAACCGCTGACCCGCGCTGCACCCCCCAGTCGGCGGTGCCGCGCGGGCGCGGCAGCCCGTACAACTGGTGGGGCCCGCCGCGGCCGCTGAGTATCCGTACCTAGGCGCGGAAATGAGTACGCACGCGGATGGGCTCCCACCTGCGCGGACGCCAGACTGGGAGCCACGGACAGGAGAGACCCGGTCCGCACCGCCGACACGGGGCTGCGGAGCGGACCGGGTACCTCCATCCGGAACCGGGGGAGGTACGGGGGACCCGGTGGGAAAAGCGCGGACGCGGCGGGGCCCGGGGGGATCGGGCCTCGCCGCGTTCTCGCGTCCGCGGGTTCGGCGGTTGTCGCGGTGGCGCGCCGCTGCCGGGGTGCCACCCCGGACGCCGCGCCCCGACCGACGGCGGGGCTGAAAAGACCGGGACGCGGGCACGAAAACGCCGGCGAGGCGGAATCCCAGCCTCGCCGGCGTTCCCTCAGCCGCGGATCAGCCGCGGCCGCGGAGGGGGAGGCGGAGGCGGAGGGCCGTCAGGCGGGCCGATGCCGCCGAGGTCAGCGCCGACCGGCGGGCCGAGACCGCCCAGGAGATCCGGGTCGCCGAGCGCGGCAGCAGCAGGGCGCGCAGCCGGGTCAGGCGGCCCGCCGCGGCCAGCAGGCCCGCACGGGCCGCGCGTACGTCGTCCGCCAGGCCCGCGTACGAGACCTCCGCGCCCGGCGGCGCGTACAGGGCCCGCTCCACGGCACCCGCCACCCGGTGCACCGCCGCGGCGGCGTCCGGCTCCAGGCGGCCCAGGTCCACCATCCGGCCCGCCGCCCGGCGCGGCGACAGCGCCTCGTCCGGGGCCACGCCCACGTCCCAGGCGGCGTCGCCCAGTTCGAGCCAGGCCGCCAGGACCTCCCCGGTCCCCAGACGGCGGGCCCGCAGCCGGCTGCGCCACAGCAGCGGGAGCAGGGGCAGGCCCAGCACCGCGACCACGACCGCCGCCCAGCCGAGGACCGTCGCCACCGACGGCCCGTCGCCGCCGGCCGCGCTCTGCTGCGGGGCGGTCGGTCCGCACTCGCCGAGCTTCTTCATCTCCGGCGGGCACTCGGCGGACGCCGAGGGCGCCGGCGCCGGCTGCACCGCGCCCTGCGAGGGCAGCGGCGCGGGCACGGACGGCTGGGCCGTCGGAGCCTGCGTGCGGGAGTAGTCCGGCACGTTGAGGCCCGACCGGGGAGTCGGCTCGAACCGGGTCCAGCCCACGCCCTGGAAGTACAGCTCGGGCCAGGCGTGCGCGTCCCGCATCGACACGTTCACGACGCCGTCCGACTGCTTCTCGCCGGGGGTGAAGCCCACCGCGACCCGGGCCGGGATGCCCAGCGTGCGGGACATCGCCGCCATCGAGAACGCGAAGTGGATGCAGAAGCCCTCCTTGTTCGCGAGGAACCGGGCGACGGCCTCCGGCCCCGTCCCCGAGGCGGTCTGAGTGTCGTAGCGGAATCCACCGCTCACGGCGAAGAAGTCCTGGAGCTTCACCGCGCGCGAGTAGTCGTCCTTCGTCCCCTGCGTCACCTGGCGGGCCGTCTCGGCGACCACCGGCGGCAGGTTGTCCGGGACCTTCGTGTACTCCTCCCGGATCGCCGGGTCCGGCGCCGGGGCCTTCTGGAGCTGCTGCGCGGTCGGCTTCAGCAGCAGGCTGCGCACCTTGTACTCGGCGCCCTGGACGGTCTGGTACTTGTCCCGGCCCAGCTGGTCGCCGACCAGGGTCCGGCCGACCGGCTCGAACCGCCACTTCCCGCCGATCTCCACCGCGGTCGCCGGATACGGCATGGGGAGGTAGCGCTGGGTGTAGCCGTCCGACGCCGTGATGTTGGTGGTCACCTCGGTCGAGCCGAGGCGGACCTGGTCACCGAGCCCGGGCGGGACCGGCATCTGCTGCGGCACGTCGGTCAGGGCCCGGCCGGACGCCTCCCACTTGGAGCCGTTGAACTCGTCCAGGCCCAGGATGCGCAGGTACTGCTCGCCCTGCTGCGGGTTGTCCGTCCGGTACCTCAGCACCACACGGTTGTCCTGCGCGTTCAGGTTGCTCTGCAGGGAGACCAGCGGGTTGACCGCCGAGATCGTGCCGCCGGAGCCGCCGGCGCCCTCGCCGTCCTTCGGACCGCCCAGCAGGCCGTCGTCGAGGGCGGGCAGCACCGCCGGCACCACCAGCGCAAGGCCCAGGGCCAGGGCGCCGATCCGCCGGCCGAACCGCACCGGGGCCATCGCCCGGACGTTGCCGCTGCTGATGCCGGAGTCGGCCGCTCCGCGTCCGTGCGGAGCCGAGCCGAAGACCCGCCCCCACTGGGCGAGCCGGTCGCGGCCCTCGCAGAGCAGCAGCATCAGGTATCCGCAGCCCGCCAGCAGGAAGGAGAACCAGGAGGCCTCCCCGCCGCCCGACAGGCCCGCGGCGACCGAGTAGAGCGCGAGCAGTGGCAGCCCGGCCGCGGCGGCCGTGCGCGCCGTCACCGCCAGCAGGTCCACCAGCAGGCCGATCAGCAGGACCCCGGACACCAGCAGCAGCTGGATGCCGTCCGTCAGCGGGGCCGGTATCGCGTACTCGCCCACGTCGTGGACGCCCTGTGCGAACAGCGAGCCGAAGTCCGTCACGAAGTAGGCCAGCGGGCCGCTGCCGGTGGACTCGACCTTGCCCGCGAAGAGCAGCGCGAGCAGCAGCAGCGACAACAGCAGCTGCGCGGCCACGGTCAGCGACCGCGCCAGCGGGACCCGCCGGGCCCCCGCCCCCACCGCGCTCTGCACGACCAGCAGCAGTGCGGCCTGGAGCAGCCAGGCCTGCGATTCCACCAGCGGGCTCAGCGACCACGCGGTGAGCAGCGTCGCGAGTGCTGCGAAGACCGTCAGTTTCGCCCGTCCGCTCATTCCCGGCCTCCGCTCGTTCCCGTACCGACGCGCGCGGTCCCGGCCTGTCGCCACAGCTCGCCGAAGGCCACCCCCGGGGTGGCGGCCAGCGCCGTCCAGCCCGCGTCGCGCAGCCTGCGCAGCCGCTCCTCCAGCGGGACCACGTCGTGCCCGGGCACGGGCAGTCCGCCCCAGGCCCCGGTGTCCAGTACGAAGGCCACCGCGCCGGAGGTGCGCTGGCGCATCTTGGCCGCCAGCTCGGTCTGTACGTCGTCCAGGTCGCCGAAGAAGGCGATGAGGAGCCCGTCGCCGCCGCCTTCGCCGTAGCCGCCGCCGCGCACCGCGTCGTAGGCCCGGGAGAGCCCGGCGCCGTCGGAGTGCCCGACCACGGCGAGGGTGTCCATCATCAGCCCGGCGGCCTCCGCGGACTCCTGCCCGCCGGCGGAGAACCCGCCGCCGCCCTCGCCGGGCACCGCGTTGCCGGTGTCGGTGAGCAGGCGCGCGGAGAAGCCCTGTTCCAGGACGTGCACGAGGCTGGAGGCGGCCGCGGAGACGGCCCATTCGAAGGCGGAGTCGGGGCCCGCGCCGTCGAAGGCGAGGCGGCGGGTGTCGAGCAGGACCGTGGCCCTGCTGCGCTGGGGCTGTTCCTCGCGGCGGACCATCAGCTCGCCGTAGCGGGCGGTGGAGCGCCAGTGCACGCGGCGCAGGTCGTCGCCGCGCCGGTAGCCGCGCGGGATCACGTCGTCGTCGCCGGCCAGGGCCAGGGAGCGGCGGCTGCCGTCGCCGTAGCCGTTGGACTCGCCGGCCAGCCGGACCGGGGGCAGGGGTTCGGTGCGCGGTATGACGGTGAGGGTGTCGTAGGTGCTGAAGGAGCGCGTCAGTTCGACCAGCCCGAAGGGGTCGGTCAGCCGCAGCTGGAGCGGGCCCAGCGGGTAGCGGCCGCGCAGGTCGGAGCGGACCCGGTAGGACACCTCGCGGCGGCCGCCGGGCTCGACCCGGTCCAGGACGAACCGCGGGCGCGGGCCCAGTACGTAGGGCACCCGGTCCTGGAGCATCAGCAGGCCGGTGGGCAGCCGGGAGACGTTGTCCATGCGCAGCTGCACCCGGGCCTCGGCGCCCGCGGGCACCCGCCCGGGGGTCAGCCGGCGGCTGCCGGAGACCCGGTAGCGGGTGCGGTGCAGGGCGTAGACGCAGATCAGCGGCAGGAGGGCGAGGAGCAGGCCGACGCGCAGCAGTGCGCCCTGGCCGAGGACGTAGGCGCAGGCGGCCGCGGCGATCCCGGCGGCCACGAACGAGCGGCCGCGGGTGGTCAGCCCGGACAGCGAGGCGCGCAGTCCGCCGCCGTCTCCCGGGCCGCCGGCGCCGCGTGGGGCACCGGCGCCCATCAGAAGCTCCGGGCGCCGGCGCCGGGCGGCATCTCGCCGCGGGCGTGCGCGGCCGGGACGGGGGTGCGCTGGAGGATCTCGCCGACGACCTGCTCGGAGGTGCGCCGGTTCAGCTGGGCCTGTGCGGTGGGCAGCAGCCGGTGAGCGAGGACCGGCGCGGCCAGCGACTGGACGTCGTCGGGCAGGACGTAGTCCCGGCCGGCGAGCGCGGCGGAGGCCTTCACGGCGCGCAGGAGGTGCAGGGTGGCCCGGGGCGAGGCGCCGAGCCGCAGGTCGGGGTGGCTGCGGGTGGCGGAGACCAGGTCGACGACGTAGCGCCGGACGGGCTCGGCGACGTAGACCTCGCGCACGGCCTCTATGAGCTTGACGATGTCGTGGGCGTGCGCGACGGACTGGAGGTCGTCGAGCGGGTTGATCCCGCCGTGCACGTCGAGCATCTGGAGCTCGGCCTCGGGGCTGGGGTAGCCGACGGAGACGCGGGCCATGAAGCGGTCGCGCTGGGCTTCGGGCAGCGGGTAGGTGCCCTCCATCTCCACCGGGTTCTGGGTGGCGACGACCATGAAGGGGCTCGGCAGGGTGTAGGTGGTGCCGTCGATGGTGACCTGGCGTTCCTCCATCGACTCGAGCAGCGCCGACTGGGTCTTCGGCGAGGCGCGGTTGATCTCGTCGCCGATGACGATCTGCGCGAAGATCGCGCCCGGCTTGAACTCGAACTCGCGGCGCTGCTGGTCGTAGATGCTGACGCCCGTGATGTCGGAGGGCAGCAGGTCCGGCGTGAACTGGATGCGCTGCACCGAGCAGTCGATGGACTTGGCCAGCGTCTTCGCGAGCATCGTCTTGCCCACGCCGGGAACGTCCTCGATCAGCAGGTGTCCCTCGGCGAGGAGCACGGTCAGCGCGAGGCGGACGACCTCGGGCTTGCCCTCGATCACGCTCTCGACCGACTCGCGGACCCGCTCCGCCGTGCTGGTCAGATCCGCGAGGCTCGCTCGGTCGTCATACGTCGTCACCTGGTTCTCCTCGGCCCATTTCTCAGGGCCGACGCCCTTGGCGCATGACCGGCCCACCCCGAAACACGGACACCGGACCCGGGGTTTCCCGGGGGGTGTCTTCCCGCATTCTTGACGGCGTCACGGCCTTGTGTCACTCAGGAGCTGGGATCGATCTCCCGGAGGAGTCCGGTGTGCACGTCGAAGACGAAGCCTCGCACATCGTCCTTGTGGGGCAGGAACGGGTTGGTGCGCACGCGCTGCATGGACTGGCGGACGTCCTGGTCGACGTCGCGGAAGGCCTCGACGGCCCAGGCGGGACGCTGGCCGACCTCGTCCTCCAGCTCGTGGCGGAAGTCCTCGGTCAGACGTTCCAGACCGCAGCCGGTGTGGTGGATGAGTATCACCGTGCGGGTGCCGAGGGCCCGCTGGCTGATGGTGAGGGAGCGGATGGTGTCGTCGGTGACCACACCGCCCGCGTTGCGGATGGTGTGGCAGTCGCCGAGCTCCAGGCCGAGTGCGGCGTGCAGGTCGAGGCGGGCGTCCATGCAGGCCACGATGGCCACGTGGAGGACCGGGCGGGCGTCCATGCCGGGGTCGGCGAACTTGGCGGCGTAGCGCTGATTCGCCTCGACCAGCCGGTCGGTGACGGATCCGCCGACGGATGCCTCGGGTGCGGAGTCTGCAGGCAGGGATGCGGAAGTCGTCATGGGTACGACGTTAGTGGTCACGGGCGGCGCCGTCCGGGCGTGAGGTTGGACAAAGAACGTCAACGGGGCTTGTTGTGAGCTAACCCACAGGGGTGGGCGGGGAGCGGCCGTCCGGGTGGTTCGGCATCATTTGCGGCTTCGGTCCGAGAGGCGCGTACGGCGCGCGGGCCGGTTCGTTGACCGCGGCGACCGTTGCACTAAAGTGACGCGAACCGGCCGGAGCCCGGCCCTGACCGGCCGCCCGGCCACCGATGAAGACTCCGCGTGCGCGGCGCGTACGTACGGCCCGGCCCTCTTCCGCTCACCGGCCGGGGAGCGGGCGGTGCGTACGCCTGCCGCGCCGTTATCTGAGAGGGCGCTTTGACTAGCGAGTCCCGACATGTCCCGGTGATGCTCCAGCGGTGCCTGGACCTGTTGGCCCCGGCGCTGGAGAGGCCCGGGGCCGTCGTCGTCGACTGCACCCTCGGCCTCGGCGGCCACAGCGAGGCCCTGCTGACCCGGTTCCCCGAGGCGCGCCTGATCGGCCTCGACCGCGACAAGGAGGCCCTGCGGCTCTCCGGCGAACGGCTCGCCCCCTTCGGCGACCGGGCCACCCTCGTCCACGCGATCTACGCGGACCTCGCCGAGGTGCTCGACGGCCTGGGCCTCCCGGCCGTCCAGGGCATCCTCTTCGACCTGGGCGTCTCCTCCATGCAGCTGGACGAGGCCGACCGCGGGTTCGCGTACGCGCAGGACGCGCCGCTGGACATGCGCATGGACCAGACGACGGGCATCAGCGCCGCCGAGGTCCTCAACACCTACGCGCCGGGCGAGCTCGTGCGGATCCTGCGCCAGTACGGCGAGGAGAAGCAGGCCAAGCGGATCGTGTCCGCGATCGTCCGCGAGCGCGAGAAGGCCCCCTTCAGCAACAGCGCCCGGCTGGTCGAGCTCATCCGCGACGCCCTGCCCCAGGCCGCCAAGCGGACCGGCGGCAACCCGGCGAAGCGCACCTTCCAGGCGCTGCGGATCGAGGTCAACGGCGAGCTCTCCGGCCTGGAGCGGGCCATCCCGGCGGCCGTGGACCGGATCGCGGTCGGCGGCCGGATCGCGGTGCTCTCGTACCACTCGCTGGAGGACCGCCTGGTCAAGCAGGTCTTCTCGGCGGGCGCGACCTCCACCGCGCCGCCCGGGCTGCCGGTGGTGCCGGAGAAGTACCAGCCGAAGCTCAAACTGCTCACGCGCGGCGCGGAGCTGCCGACCGAGGAGGAGATCGCCGAGAACCGGCGGGCCGCCCCGGCGAGGTTCCGGGGGGTCGAACGCATCCGGGAGGCGCAACTGTGACCAAGGCCGGGAAGGTCGCCACGCTGACCCGCGGGCAGGCGGCCCGCATCGGGCGGGCCCTCGGCGCCCGCCCGGCCCGGCCGCGGCCCGGCGGGCAGGCGGCGCGGATGCCGTTCGTCCTGCTGGTCGTGGCCCTGCTCGCAGGCGGCCTGATCAGCCTGCTGCTGCTGAACTCGGCCCTCAACGAGGGCTCCTTCCAGCTGACCCGGCTGAAGAAGGAGACCACCGCCCTCACCGACGAGGAGCAGGCCCTCCAGCGCGACGTGGACGCCCACTCGGCCCCCGACGCCCTCCAGCGCCGCGCCCGGGAACTGGGCCTGGTCCCGGGCGGCAGCCCCGTCTTCATCGGCCCCGACGGCAAGGTCTCCGGCAGCGTCTCGGTGGCCGAGGCGCCGCCGTCGCCGACCCCGACCCTCCCGGCCCCGCCGCCGGCCGGACCGGGCCAGCCCCCTGCCCCGACCGCATCCCCGGCGCCGGCCCAGCCCGCTCCCTCCGGTAGCCCGCAGTCCAGCCAGACCCCTGGAAGGTGACGTCGTGACGCGGATCCCGTCTGAACCGGCCTCGCCGGCGTTCGAGGCGCGGACGGTGGCCGGGTGAGCCCGCAGGAGCCGCCGCGGCGGCGGGTGCCCGGGCCGGCCAGGCCGTCGCGGCCCGGCGACCGGACCCGGGCCGCCGCCCGCCCGGCCTCGCGCCCGGCGACCCGCCGCCCCGCCGGCCCCCGCAAGCCGCACACCATCCGGCTCGGCAGCCCCCGGCCCCGGCTGCGCCTGGTCGGCGTCGGCCTGACCCTGGTCATGCTCGCCTTCGTCGTACGGCTGCTCCAGGTACAGGCCGTCGACGCCTCGTCCTTCTCCGCCGCGGCCTCCAAGAACCGCTACACCAACGTCAAACTGGCCGCCGAACGCGGCGAGATCACCGACCGCAGGGGCGTGGCCCTGGCCACCAGCGTCGACGCGTACGACATCACCGCCGACCCGAAGATGTTCACCCCGCAGGACAGCAAGGCCCCGGACGCCCCCGAGCAGGCCGCGGCCCTCCTCGCACCCATCCTCGGCAAGGACGCCAAGGAGCTCGCGGAGAAGCTCAGGACCAAGAACAGCCGGTACGTGGTCCTCGCCCAGCGCCAGACCCCGCAGGTCTGGAACCAGATCAAGGACCTCAAGCGGGTCTTCTCGGAGAAGGCGAGCGCCGACAAGAAGAACAACGCCCCCGGCGCCAACGTCCTGGCCGGCGTGTTCAAGGAGGACAGCAGCAAGCGCGTGTACCCCGGCGGGGACCTCGCCGCCGGGATACTGGGTTACGTCAACGCCGAGGGCAAGGGCGGCGGCGGGCTGGAGTCCGCCCTCGACAAGAAGCTGGCCGGCAAGGACGGGGAGATCACCTACGCCCAGTCCGGCGGCCGCAAGGTGCCCACCGCCGGCTCCAGCGAGAAGCCAGCCGTCCCCGGCGACGACATCGAGCTGACCATCGACCGGGACATCCAGTGGGCGGCGCAGAGCGCCATCGCCGAGCAGGTGCAGAAGTCCGAGGCCGACCGCGGCTACGTCATCGTCCAGGACACCCGCACCGGCGAGGTGCTGGCCATGGCCAACGCCCCCGGCTTCGACCCCAACGACCTGACCCGGGCCAGCTCCGCCGCCATGGGCAACGCCGCGCTCCAGGACGTGTACGAGCCCGGCTCCACCGCCAAGGTGATGTCGATGGCGGCCGTCCTGGAGGAGAAGAAGGCGACCCCCGACACCCGCGTCGAGGTCCCCAACCGCCTGCACCGCGGCGACCGGCTGTTCAAGGACGACATCGACCACCCGACCTGGTACCTGACCCTCAACGGGGTCCTCGCCAAGTCCTCCAACATCGGCACCATCCTGGCCACCGGCCAGCTCGGCCCCACCCAGCCCGAGGCCAACAGGGTCCTGCACTCCTACCTGACCAAGTTCGGCATCGGCCGGCCCACCGGCCTGAACTACCCGGGCGAGTCCCGCGGCATCCTCGCCGATCCCCAGGACTGGTCCACCTCCCAGCAGTACACGATTCCCTTCGGCCAGGGACTCTCCCTCAACGCCATGCAGGCGGCCTCGGTGTACTCGACCATCGCCAACGGCGGGGTCCGCATCGAGCCGACGCTGGTCCGCGGCACCAAGGGGCCCGACGGCCGTTTCAACCCGGCCCCGGCACCCGAGCAGAACCGCGTGATCAGCCAGGAGACCGCCAAGACCCTGGCCGAGATGCTCGAATCCGTCGTCGACGACCAGGAGGGCACCGGAACCAAGGCGAAGATCCCCGGCTACCGGGTCGGCGGCAAGACCGGCACCTCCAACCGGGTGGATCCGGCCACCGGCCGCTACAAGGGCTACACCGCCTCCTTCGCCGGCTTCGCCCCGGCGGACAACCCGCGCATCACCGTCTACTGCGCCATCCAGAACCCCACGAAGGGCAGCTACTTCGGCGGCCAGATCTGCGGCCCCATCTACAAGAAGGTCATGGAGTTCGCCCTCAAGACCCTCCAGGTCGCCCCCACCGGCACCGCCCCCGCCGGGCTCCCCGTCACCTACGAGCCCGGCCCGCAGGCCGCCCAGCAGCCCGCCCCGCAGCCCACTCCGCAGCCCGGCCAGTGACCCTCGGCCACGGCCTGCCCGCCAGAAAAGCGTGAGGCACCATCAGTGACAACGATCACCCCGAAACCCGGGAACCGACCGGCCGCCGCAGCCGAGGCCGGGCCCTCACTTCGCGGCCCGGCCGCCGCGCCCGGTACGCTCACCGCCGTGCCCCACGCTGATCAGCCCAGAACCACCCAGCAAGACGCCCCGGCAGCGCCGCCGGGAGCACCCAGGCCCGCGTCCGCCGCTCCGAGCCCGCTGGGCGAGCTGGCCACGCTGCTGGGCGTCCCGTCACCAGGCGCTGCGCAGATCACCGGGATCACGCACGACTCCCGTGCGGTCCGCCCGGGAGACCTGTACGCGGCCCTGCCCGGAGCCCGGACCCACGGTGCCGAATTCGCCGCCCAGGCCGCCGGCCTCGGCGCCGCCGCCGTGCTGACCGACCCCTCGGGCGCCGAACGCGCAGCGGCCACCGGCCTGCCGGTCCTGGCCGTCGCCGACCCGCGCGGCCGGATGGGCGAACTCGCCGCCGCGATCTACGGCCACCCCGGCGAAGGCCTGCTCCAGATCGGCATCACCGGAACGTCCGGCAAGACCACCACGGCGTACCTCGTCGAGGGCGGCCTGCGCGCGGCCGGCCGCAGTACCGGTCTGGTCGGCACCGTCGAGATGCGCATCGGCGACGAGCGCATCAAGTCCGAGCGGACCACCCCCGAGGCCACCGACCTGCAGGCCCTCTTCGCGGTCATGCGCGAACGCGGCGTCGAGGCCGTGGCCATGGAGGTCTCCAGCCACGCCCTGGTGCTCGGCCGCGTCGACGGCTGCGTCTTCGACGTCGCCGTCTTCAACAACCTGAGCCCCGAGCACATGGAGTTCCACTCCGACATGGAGGACTACTTCCAGGCGAAGGCGGAGCTCTTCACGCCCCGCCGCGCCCGCCTGGGCGTGGTCAACCTCGACGACGAGTACGGGCGCCGCCTCGCCAAGGAGGCCACCGTCCCGGTCGTCACCTTCTCCGCCGCGGGCGACCGGGCCGCCGACTGGCGCGCCGAGGACGTCGTCACCGGCCACATGGACTCCACGCTCACGCTGGTCGGCCCCGAGGGGCAGCGCGTGCGCGCCAAGGCCCCGCTGCCCGGCCCGTTCAACGTCGCCAACACCGTCGCCGCGATCGTCACGCTCGCCGCCGCCGGCCTCGACCCGCAGACCGCCGCCGACGGCGTCGCCGCGGTCCCCGGGGTCCCCGGCCGGCTGGAGCGGGTGGACGCGGGACAGCCGTACCTCGCCGTCGTCGACTACGCGCACAAGACGGACGCCGTGGAGTCGGTCCTGCGCGCCCTGCGCGAGGTCACCACCGGCAAGCTGCACATCGTCCTCGGCTGCGGCGGCGACCGCGACACCACCAAGCGCGCCCCGATGGGCGCCGCGGCCGCCCGGTTCGCCGACGTGGCCGTCCTGACCTCCGACAACCCGCGCTCCGAGGACCCGCTCGCGATCCTCGCCGCGATGTTCGGCGGCGCCGTGTCCGTACCGCCCGCCGAGCGCGGCACCGTCCTCGTCGACGCCGACCGGGCGGCGGCCATCGCCGCCGCCGTCGCGCGCGCCGAGCCCGGCGACACCGTGCTCGTGGCCGGCAAGGGCCACGAGCAGGGCCAGGACACCGCAGGGGTCGTCCGGCCCTTCGACGACCGCACGGTGCTCCGCGCCGCGATCGAACGCCAACTCGTGCTCGATCGAACCAACCAGGTCCGACAGGCCGAGGTGAACCAGTGATCGCCCTTTCCCTCGCCGAGATCGCCGACATCACCGGCGGGCGGCCCCACGACATACCGGATCCGTCCGTACAGGTCACCGGTCCCGTGGTCTACGACTCCCGCGAGGTCGGGCCGGGCAGCCTGTTCGCCGCCTTCGTCGGCGAGCGGGTCGACGGCCACGACTACGCCGAACGCGCACTCGCCGCCGGCGCCGCGGGCGTCCTCGCGACCCGGCCCGTCGGCGTCCCGGCCATCGTCGTCCCCGACGTGGTGGCCGCCCTCGGGGCGCTCGCCCGGGCCGTCGTCGCCCGCCTGGGCACCGACGTCGTGGCCCTCACCGGGTCCGCCGGCAAGACCTCCACCAAGGACCTCATCGCGCAGGTGCTCCAGCACCACGCGCCCACCGTGTGGACCCCCGGAAACCTCAACAACGAGATCGGCCTGCCGATCACGACGCTGCGCGTCACCGAGGACACCCGGCACCTCGTCCTGGAGATGGGCGCCCGCGGCATCGGACACATCCGCTACCTCACCGGACTGACGCCCCCTCGGATCGGTCTGGTGCTCAACGTCGGCACCGCGCACATCGGCGAGTTCGGCGGCCGCGAGCAGATCGCGCAGGCCAAGGGCGAGCTCGTCGAGGCGCTGCCGGCCGAGGCGGAGGGCGGCGTCGCCGTCCTGAACGCCGATGACCTGCTCGTTCGTGCCATGGCCGCGCGCACGAAGGCCCGTACGGTGCTGTTCGGCGAGGCCGACGACGCCGAAATCCGGGCCACGGAAGTCCGCATGACGGACAAGGGGCAGCCTTCCTTCACACTGCACACACCGACCGGGTGCAGCGACGTGACCTTGCGGCTGTACGGTGAGCACCACGTGTCGAACGCGCTCGCCGCGGCCGCCGTCGCCCACGTCCTGGGCATGTCCGTCGAGGAGATCGCCACCGCGCTCTCCGGGGCGGGCACGCTGTCGCGGTGGCGGATGGAGGTCACCGAGCGGGCGGACGGTGTGACGATCGTCAACGACGCCTACAACGCGAACCCGGAGTCCATGCGGGCCGCACTGCGCGCGCTCGCCGCGATGGGCGGTGGCGGCAGGGCGAACGGGGGGCGCACGTGGGCGGTGCTCGGCCCGATGGCCGAGCTCGGAGACGACGCTCTCGCCGAGCACGACGCGGTCGGACGACTTGTCGTCCGGCTCAACGTGAGCAAGCTCGTCGCGGTCGGGGGCAGGGAAGCCTCCTGGCTGCAACTGGGCGCATATAACGAGGGTTCGTGGGGTGAGGAGTCGGTGCTCGTGTCCGACGCGCAGGCGGCGGTCGACCTGTTGCGCAGTGAACTGCGCCCGGGTGACGTCGTGCTGGTGAAGGCTTCCAGGTCGGCCGGTCTGGAGCGGGTGGCGCAGGCCCTGCTCGAGGGCACTGTCGAGGGCGAGGTCACCGGCCGATGAGGCAGATCCTGTTCGCCGGTGTCATCGGCATGTTCCTGACCGTCATCGGCACGCCGCTGCTGATCAAGCTGCTGGCCCGCAAGGGCTACGGCCAGTTCATCCGCGACGACGGCCCGCGCGGCCACGCCGGGAAGAAGGGCACGCCCACCATGGGCGGTATCTCCTTCATCCTGGCCACGCTCGTCGCGTACGCGCTGACGAAGGTCATCACCGGTGAGGAGCCGAGCTTCTCGGGCCTGCTCGTCCTGTTCCTGATGGCCGGCATGGGCCTCGTCGGGTACCTCGACGACTACATCAAGATCGTCAAGCGGCGTTCGCTGGGTCTTCGGGCCAAGGCCAAGATGGCCGGCCAGCTGATCGTCGGCATCGCCTTCGCAGTGCTCGCACTCCAGTTCAAGGACTCGCGCGACCTCACCCCGGCCTCCACCAAGCTGTCGTTCGTCACGGACTTCGGCTGGTCGATCGGCCCGGTGCTCTTCGTGGTCTGGGCGCTGTTCATGATCCTGGCCCTGTCCAACGGCGTGAACCTCACCGACGGTCTGGACGGTCTGGCCACCGGCGCCGCCGTGATGGTCTTCGGCGCCTACACCTTCATCGGCGTCTGGCAGTTCCAGGAGTCGTGCGCGATGGCCGCCGACCTCACCAACCCGAACGCCTGCTTCGAGGTCCGCGACCCACTCGACCTCGCGGTCGTCGCCTCCGCCCTCATGGGCGCCTGCTTCGGCTTCCTGTGGTGGAACACCTCGCCCGCCAAGATCTTCATGGGCGACACCGGTTCGCTCGCCCTCGGCGGCGCGCTCGCGGGCCTCGCCATCTGCTCCCGCACGGAGCTCCTGGTGGCGCTCCTCGGCGGCCTCTTCGTGCTCATCACGATGTCGGTCGTCATCCAGGTCGGCTCCTTCAAGCTGACCGGCAAGCGCGTCTTCCGGATGGCGCCGCTCCAGCACCACTTCGAACTCAAGGGCTGGTCCGAGGTCCTCGTCGTGGTCCGCTTCTGGATCATCCAGGGCATGTGCGTGATCGTGGGTCTCGGTCTCTTCTACGCGGGATGGGCAGCCGACAAGTGAGCGCCTCCGACCTGGCCGGCCTGCTCGGCCCCGACGCCCTGGGCCGGTTCGGCCTGCCGGGCCGGATCACCGTGGCCGGCCTCGGCATCAGCGGCATCAGCGCCGCCCGGGCGCTTGCCGGGCTGGGCGCCCGCGTGACCGTCGTCGACAACGGCGACGGCGACGCGCACCGGGCCAGGGCGGCCGAGCTCGCGGAACTGGGCATCGAGGTCCGCCTCGGTCACCTGCCCGACGGCGCCCGGGCCGGCGAGACCCTGCCCGAGGGCACCGAACTGGTCGTCACCTCGCCCGGCTGGCAGCCGCAGAGCCCGCTCTTCCTGGCCGCCGCCGAGGCGGGCGTCGACGTCGTCGGCGACGTCGAGGTCGCCTGGCGGCTGCGCGCGGCCGGCGTGGAGCTCCGCGCCGCCCGCAGCGCCGCGGCCGAGGGCACCGGCGAAGGGGCCGGCGCGGACCCGGCCGGGCCCGCCGAATGGCTCGCCGTCACCGGCACCAACGGCAAGACCACCACCGTCCAGATGCTCGCGTCGATCCTGAAGGCCGCAGGGCTGCGCACCGCCGCCGTCGGCAACATCGGGACCCCGATCATCGACGTGGTGCTCGGCGAGCAGCAGTACGACGTCCTCGCCGTCGAACTCTCCAGCTACCAGCTGCACTGGGCGCCCTCCCTGCGCGTCCACTCGGCAGCCGTCCTCAACCTGGCCCCCGACCACCTCGACTGGCACGGCTCGATGCAGGCGTACGCCGCCGACAAGGGCCGCATCTACGAGGGCAACACGGTGGCCTGCGTCTACAACGTGGCCGACAAGGCCACCGAGGACCTGGTCGTCGAGGCCGACGTCGAAGAGGGCTGCCGCGCGATCGGCTTCACCCTCGGCGCCCCCGGCCCCTCCATGCTCGGAGTCGTCGACGGCATCCTCGTCGACCGGGCCTTCGTGGAGAACCGGCAGAAGAACGCCCAGGAGCTCGCCGAGGTCAAGGACGTCAACCCGCCGGCCCCGCACAACATCGCCAACGCGCTCGCCGCCGCGGCCCTGGCCCGCGCCTACGGCGTGGAGCCGCGCGCCGTCCGCGACGGGCTGCGCGACTTCCGTCCGGACGCCCACCGGGTCGCCCGGGTGGACGAGGTCGCCTCGGTCGTCTACGTCGACGACTCCAAGGCCACCAACACCCACGCGGCGGAGGCCTCCCTCGCCTCCTTCGACAAGGTCGTCTGGATCGCCGGCGGCCTCGCCAAGGGCGCGACCTTCGACGAGCTCGTGCAGAAGTCGGCCGCGCGGATGCGCGGCGCCGTCCTGATCGGCGCCGACCGGGCGTTGATCGCCGAGGCGCTGGCGCGACACGCCCCCGAGGTCCCGGTCGTCGACCTCGACCGGACCGACACTGGGGCGATGCTCGCAGCGGTCCGGGAGGCGGCCGCGCTCGCCGAGCCCGGCGACACGGTCCTGCTGGCACCGGCCTGCGCCTCGATGGACATGTTCGCGAACTACAACAAGCGCGGGGACGCGTTCGCCGACGCGGTGCGCGAACTGGCCGCCGAGAACGCCGCGGACACGGCCTAGGCCGGGGGCGCCGGGACTGGTTCCCTCCGGCCGGATGCTCGCCTCTTACGAGTGGAGGGGAAGATCACAGATGCCGGCCAAGCAGATGCTGCCGGGGCGGCGGCCGTCCGCCGTGAAGGCGCAGGGCCGCAAGCGCCCCGGGGTGAGTGTGAAGCGCCCTGGGCGGCCCCCCGGGCGCGGGCCGCTGGCCGGCCTCCGGCGCACGCAACAGCAGTTGCGCAGGGCGTGGGACCGCCCGCTCACGGCCTATTACCTGATTTTCGGCAGCTCCCTGCTCATCACCGTGCTCGGTCTGGTGATGGTGTACTCCGCTTCCATGATCAAAGCGCTCCAGCTGGGCCTGGGCGACGCGTACTTCTTCAAGAAGCAGTTCCTCGCCGCCCTCATCGGCACGGTGCTGCTGCTGGTCGCCTCCAGGATGCCGGTGAAGCTGCACCGGGCCCTGTCCTACCCGGTGCTCGCCGGGACGCTCTTCCTGATGGTCCTGGTCCAGGTCCCCGGGATAGGGGTCTCGATCAACGGCAACCAGAACTGGATCTCCCTCGGCGGCCCGTTCATGCTGCAGCCCAGTGAGTTCGGCAAGCTCGCACTGATCCTGTGGGGCGCCGACCTGCTGGCCCGCAAGGGCGACAAGGGGCTGCTGAGCCAGTGGAAGCACCTGCTGGTGCCCCTGGTCCCCGTGGCCTTCCTGCTCCTCGGGCTCATCATGCTGGGCGGGGACATGGGCACCGCGATGATCCTCGGCGCCATCCTGTTCGGCCTGCTCTGGCTCGCGGGGGCCCCGACGCGGATGTTCGTCGGCGTGCTCGCCTTCGCGGGTGCGATCGTCGCACTGCTCATCAAGACCAGTCCGCACCGGATGGACCGCCTGGAGTGCATCGGTGCGACAGAACCGGGCAAGAACGACCTTTGCTGGCAGGCCGTACACGGGATCTACGCCCTCGCGTCGGGCGGCTGGTTCGGTTCCGGCCTGGGTGCAAGTGTGGAAAAATGGGGTCAACTACCCGAAGCCCACACCGACTTCATCTTCGCCATCACGGGGGAGGAACTGGGACTGGCGGGGACGCTGTCGGTGCTCGCCCTCTTCGCGGCTCTAGGCTATGCGGGTATCCGCGTGGCCGGACGCACGGAGGACTCCTTCGTACGGTTTGCCGCGGGAGGCGTGACCACCTGGATCACGGCCCAGGCCGTGATCAACATCGGTGCGGTGCTCGGCCTGCTGCCGATCGCCGGAGTCCCGCTCCCGCTGTTCTCCTACGGGGGGTCCGCCCTGCTGCCGACCATGTTCGCGGTCGGACTGCTCATCGCCTTCGCGCGGGAGGAGCCGGCCGCGCGCGCGGCCCTCGCGATGCGGCAGCCGAAGACCGGCTGGAGGCGGACCGGGGTGAGATGGAAGTCGATGAGACGGCGCGTCAAGAAGCGTCCGTCCGGAGAGCGGTGAATTTCGGTGCATGTCGTACTCGCCGGTGGGGGGACCGCCGGCCACATCGAGCCGGCGCTCGCCCTCGCGGACGCCCTGCGCAGGCAGGACCCTTCAGTGGGCATCACCGCCCTGGGCACCGAGCGCGGACTCGAAACCCGCCTGGTGCCGGAGCGCGGCTACGAACTGGGGCTGATCCCCGCCGTACCGCTGCCCCGCAAGCCCACCCCGGAGCTGATCACCGTCCCCGGACGGCTGCGCGGCACCATCAAGGCCGCGGAGGAGATCCTCCTGCGCACCAAGGCCGACTGCGTCGTCGGCTTCGGCGGCTACGTGGCCCTGCCCGGCTACCTCGCGGCCAAGCGGCTCGGGGTGCCGATCATCGTCCACGAGGCCAACGCCCGGCCCGGACTGGCCAACAAGATCGGCTCCCGGTACGCGCACGCCGTCGCGGTCTCCACGCCCGACAGCAAGCTGCGCGGCGCCCGCTACGTGGGCATCCCGCTGCGCCGCTCCATCTCCACCCTCGACCGGGCCGCCGTACGCCCCGAGGCCCGCGCCGCCTTCGGCCTGGACCCCAACCTGCCCACGCTGCTGGTCTCCGGCGGCTCGCAGGGCGCCCGGCGCCTCAACGAGACGATCCAGCAGGTCGCTCCGACCCTCCAGCGCTCCGGCGTGCAGATCCTGCACGCGGTCGGGCCGAAGAACGAACTGCCGCGTGTCGACAACATGCCCGGGATGCCGCCCTATGTGCCGGTACCGTACGTGGACCGGATGGATCTCGCCTACGCCGCCGCCGACATGATGCTGTGCCGCGCGGGAGCGATGACCGTCGCCGAACTGTCCGCCGTCGGGCTGCCCGCCGCCTACGTCCCGCTGCCGATCGGCAACGGCGAACAGCGGCTCAACGCCCAGCCGGTGGTCAAGGCCGGCGGCGGCCTGCTCGTGGACGACGCGGAACTGACGCCCGACTGGGTGCTCAGCCAGGTCCTCCCGGTGCTGTCCGACCCGCACCGCCTGTACGAGATGTCCCGCGCCGCCGGTGAGTTCGGCCGCCGGGACGCCGACGAGCTGCTGGTCGGCATGGTGTACGAGGCGATCGCAGCCCACCGAGCCCGCTGACGCGGGAGCACGGACGCAGGAGGCACAGGAGTGGCCGGAGCGACGACCGCACAGCGCGGAACCCCGTCTTCTGATCGGCCCGGCCGGTCGCCCCGCAAGGGCGACGGCTCTCCCAAGCCGTCCAAGGGTCCCAAGTCCGCGAAGGCCCGGAAGGGGACCGCCCCACGGGGCCCCGGCAAGCACCTGCGCCGGGGCCCTGTGCTGGCGTCCCTGGCCGCCGCGGTACTTCTCGTCTCCGGCTGCACCTGGGTCCTCTACGGGTCCTCCTGGCTCCGCGTCGAGAAGGTCACCGCCACCGGCACGGAGGTGCTCACCCCCGAACAGGTGCTCGCCGCCGCGGCCGTACCGGTCGGCTCACCCCTCGTGAGCGTCGACACGGACGAGATCGAGAGCCGTGTCCGCGGGCGTCTGCCCCGCATCGATTCGGTCGATGCGGTGCGGGCCTGGCCGCACGGGATCGGACTCAAGGTGACCGAACGCAAACCCGTCCTGCTCATCAAAAAGGACGCCAACTTCGTGGAAGTGGACGCATCGGGTGTGCGATTCGACACGGTTCCGAAAGCACCCGCGGGTGTTCCGGTCCTCGAATTGAACGCCGGGGGCTCCCCGAGCGCCCGCCGCTTCGACGAAGAGCGGCTGCTGCACGAGGCCGTGCTCGTCGCCGGATCCCTCCCGGCGCCGATCGCCAAGGAAACCGTGCAGGTCAAGGTGGGTTCCTACGATTCGATCGTGCTGGAGCTGACCGGAGGCCGGTCCGTGCGGTGGGGCAGCGGCGAACAGAGCGACGCGAAGGGGCGTGCGCTGACCGCTTTGCTGAAAGCCGCTCCGAAGGCCGGCCACTTCGACGTGAGCGTTCCCACCGCCCCTGCGGCGGCCGGGAGTTGACGTCAGGTCGAACAGCGACGCACCCTGGTTGGCCAGCGATACGGGTGATCACATAGGGTGAAAAGAAAAACGGGAGGTTCGGCGTGTTCGTTGAACACGCGCTACTTGTCGACTTAGTGTCCTGTTCGGAAGAGTCCAAGGAACAGACACACCCCTAACCCTAAACTTCAGGGTGAGGGTTCGGGTCGGCGCGTTCGGACCGTCCCTATTTCGGCATCAGTCGTCGCAACGCAGGCCCGCGAGGCGGCGACACGTAACTCGAGGCGAGAGGCCTTCGACGTGGCAGCACCGCAGAACTACCTCGCAGTCATCAAGGTCATCGGTGTCGGCGGCGGTGGTGTCAATGCCATCAACCGAATGATCGAGGTCGGTCTCAAGGGCGTCGAGTTCATCGCCATCAACACCGACGCCCAGGCGCTGTTGATGAGCGACGCCGACGTCAAGCTCGACGTCGGCCGTGAACTCACCCGGGGCCTCGGCGCCGGAGCCAACCCGGCCGTCGGTCGCAAGGCGGCAGAGGACCACCGCGAGGAGATCGAGGAGGTCCTCAAGGGGGCCGACATGGTCTTCGTCACCGCCGGTGAGGGCGGCGGCACCGGCACCGGCGGCGCACCCGTCGTCGCCAACATCGCGCGCTCGCTGGGCGCCCTGACGATCGGTGTGGTCACCCGGCCGTTCACCTTCGAGGGCCGGCGCCGCGCGAACCAGGCGGAGGACGGCATCGCCGAGCTCCGCGAAGAGGTCGACACCCTCATCGTCATCCCCAACGACCGCCTGCTGTCCATCTCGGACCGCCAGGTCAGCGTCCTGGACGCCTTCAAGTCGGCGGACCAGGTCCTGCTCTCGGGCGTCCAGGGCATCACCGACCTCATCACCACCCCGGGTCTGATCAACCTCGACTTCGCCGACGTCAAGTCCGTGATGTCCGAGGCCGGCTCGGCCCTGATGGGCATCGGCTCGGCCCGCGGCGACGACCGCGCGGTGGCCGCCGCCGAGATGGCGATCTCCTCGCCGCTGCTGGAGGCGTCCATCGACGGCGCCCGCGGCGTGCTGCTCTCCATCTCCGGCGGCTCCGACCTCGGTCTCTTCGAGATCAACGAGGCCGCGCAGCTGGTGAGCGAGGCGGCGCACCCCGAGGCGAACATCATCTTCGGCGCCGTCATCGACGACGCGCTCGGCGACGAGGTACGGGTCACCGTCATCGCGGCCGGGTTCGACGGCGGACAGCCCCCGGCCCGCCGGGACAACGTCATCGGCGCCGCGTCCACGAAGCGCGAGGAGCCCGCCCCGGCTCCGGTCCGCGCCGCCGAGCCGGTCCGCCCGGCCTTCGGCGGACTCGGCACGGTCCCCCCGCGCGAGGAGCCCCCGGCCCCCGTCGAGGCGGCCCCGGTCGAGGTCCAGGCCCCCGCGCCGCAGGTCCCCACGGCCCGGCCGTACCAGGACAGCCCGGCCGAGGAACTGGATGTCCCGGACTTCTTGAAGTGACACCGGAGCAGCATCACGTGGGCGGCGCCCACTTCGCCTTCACCGACCGGTGGGGCGGAGTGAGCGCCGTTCCGTACGAAGAGCTCAACCTCGGCGGCGCGGTCGGAGACGACCCGGCCGCCGTTGTCGCGAACCGGGCCCTGGCCGCGCGGTCCCTGGGACTCGACCCGGACCAGGTGGTCTGGATGAACCAGGTGCACGGCCGGGACGTGGCGGTGGTCGACGGACCCTGGGGGGAAGCGGAGATCCCGGCCGTGGACGCGGTGGTGACCGCCCGTCGGGGGCTCGCCCTCGCCGTGCTCACCGCCGACTGCACGCCGGTCCTGCTGGCGGACCCCGTCGCCGGCGTCGTCGGGGCCGCCCACGCCGGACGGCCCGGGCTGGTCGCCGGAGTGGTGCCGGCGGCGGTGGAGGCGATGGTCTCCCTCGGCGCCGAGCCGGGGCGGATCGTCGCCCGCACCGGGCCCGCGGTCTGCGGGCACTGTTACGAGGTGCCGGCGCAGATGCGGGAGGCGGTGGCCGAAACGGTCCCCGCCGCCCGGGCCGAGACCAGCTGGGGGACACCGGCGGTCGACGTGGTCGCGGGGGTGCACGCGCAGCTCGCGGAGGCGGGGGTGGTGAACGGCCTCCGTTCCCCGGTCTGCACACTGGAGTCGCGGGACCACTTCTCGTACCGCCGTGACCGGGTGACCGGACGGCTTGCCGGATATGTCTGGTTGACGGAGCTTTCCCGGGGGGAGACCCCCGGATCCCCGGGGGAAAAGAAGAATGACGGATCGTAAGTCGGAGCTCGCCGAGAACCTGGCGCGGGTGGAGGAACGTATCTCGTCCGCGTGCGCGGCGGCGGGCCGAGGGCGGGAGGAGGTGACCCTCATCGTGGTCACCAAGACCTACCCCGCGAGCGACGTACGACTGCTGGCGGAGCTGGGCGTCCGTCATGTTGCTGAGAATCGCGACCAGGATGCCGCCCCCAAGGCCGCGGCCTGCGCGGATCTGCCGCTCACCTGGCACTTCGTCGGCCAGTTGCAGACCAACAAAGTCCGTTCCGTGGCGGGATACGCGCACGTGGTGCAGTCCGTCGACCGGGCCCGGCTCGTGAGTGCCCTCTCGGCGGCCGCGACGGGTGCGGGCCGTGAGATCGGCTGCCTCGTCCAGATCGCCCTCGACGCCGAGTCGGGCGAGCGGGGGACCCGGGGCGGGGCCGCACCGGAGCAGCTCGCGGAGTTGGCGGACCTCGTCGCCGGGGCACCCGGACTGCGGATCGACGGACTGATGACCGTCGCACCGCTGTCCGGCCACTACGCGGGACGCGAACAGGCCGCCTTCGAGCGGTTGGTGGAATTGTCATCCCGCCTGCGCGCGGACCATCCGACTGCCACGATGGTGTCGGCCGGGATGAGCGCAGACCTGGAACAGGCCGTTGCGGCCGGTGCGACACATGTACGCGTCGGCACTGCGGTACTCGGCGCGAGACCCCGGCTCGGGTAACGTCGCGAAGAAAGTCGGACCACAGCAGAAAATATGGTCATTCCCGTCGATGAGCGGGCAGACCACGTGGATCGCGGGCAGTTGGTGACATTCGTGACACGGCGGCACCTGCGACAGGGCGATCCACCACAGAGCGGAGGACTCGGAGAATGGCCGGCGCGATGCGCAAGATGGCGGTCTACCTCGGCCTCGTGGAGGACGACCGGTACGACAACCCGGGGTACGACCCCGACGACGAGTTCGAGCCCGAGCCGGAGATGGAGCGGGCTCGGGAGCGGGATCGCCGACAGCAGCCCGTGCACCAGTCGCCCGTATCGGACGAACCGGTACGAGTCGTACAGCCTCCGGCGCAGCGGGAGCCCATCCCAATTCCGGTGGAAAACGGACGTCCTGCGCGAATTGCCCCCGTGGCATCCATCACACCTGATCGCACGAACCTGGAGAAGAACGCCCCCGTGATCATGCCCAAGGTCGTCTCCGAGCGGGAGCCGTACCGCATCACGACACTGCACCCCCGGACCTACAACGAGGCCCGTACCATCGGGGAACACTTCCGTGAGGGCACTCCGGTGATCATGAATCTCACGGAGATGGACGACACGGATGCGAAGCGTCTCGTGGACTTCGCCGCCGGACTCGTGTTCGGTCTGCACGGCAGCATTGAACGCGTGACACAGAAGGTGTTCCTGCTGTCGCCTGCTAACGTCGATGTCACGGCGGAGGACAAGGCCCGCATCGCGGAGGGCGGGTTCTTCAACCAAAGCTAGACCGATCCGTCAGATACGGGACCGGGAACAGATCGGGAAACGGGGAGAGGGAAGCACGGGATGGGCATCGCGCTGCAGGTGGTCTACGTCGTGCTGATGTGCTTCCTGATCGTGCTGATCTTCCGACTGGTCATGGACTATGTGTTCCAGTTCGCACGTTCATGGACACCCGGCAAGGCGATGGTGGTCGTTCTGGAGGCCACCTACACTGTCACCGATCCACCGCTCAAGCTCCTTCGGCGGTTCATTCCGCCGTTGCGTCTCGGCGGCGTGGCACTCGACCTGTCCTTCTTCGTTCTGATGATCATCGTTTACATCCTCATCAGCTTCGTGAGCACCGCTGCGAGAAGCGTGTGAACGATGAGCTTCCCCGTACGCGCGGGGACGGTCCCGATACGGTCTTGCCGACTGCCGACGACTACGTAGAGGTGAAGAAGACATGCCGCTGACTCCCGAGGACGTGCGGAACAAGCAGTTCACGACCGTCCGCCTCCGAGAAGGCTATGACGAGGACGAGGTCGATGCCTTCCTCGACGAGGTCGAGTCCGAACTGACGCGCCTGCTGCGCGAGAACGAGGACCTGCGCGCCAAGCTGGCCGCCGCCACGCGCGCCGCCGCGCAGAACCAGCAGCAGCAGGGCATGCGCAAGCCCGAGCCCCAGGACCAGCGCGGCCCCGGCGCCCCCGTGCCCGCGGCCATATCCGGCCCGCCGCAGCAGCAGAACCCGCAGATGGGCCCGCCCCAGCTGCCGGGCGGCGCACCGCAGCTCCCGCCGGGCCCCGGCGGCCAGGGCCAGCAGGGCCCCGGCCCGATGGGCGGCCCCATGGGCGGCCCCATGCAGCAGCACCCCATGGGCGGACCGCAGGGCATGGGCCAGCAGCCCATGGGCCAGCAGCAGTCGATGGGCGGCCAGAACCCGCTCGGCCAGCAGATGCAGCCCATGGGCCAGCAGATGCAGCCGATGGGTCAGCAGATGCAGCCGATGGGTCAGCCCATGCAGCAGATGCAGCAGCAGCCGCAGCTCCCGCAGCAGGGCCCCGGCGGCGACAGCGCCGCCCGCGTCCTGTCCCTGGCGCAGCAGACCGCCGACCAGGCGATCGCGGAGGCCCGTTCCGAGGCCAACAAGATCGTCGGCGAGGCCCGGTCGCGCGCCGAGGGCCTGGAGCGGGACGCCCGCGCCAAGGCCGACGCGCTGGAGCGGGACGCCCAGGAGAAGCACCGCGTCGCGATGGGCTCCCTGGAGTCCGCCCGCGCCACGCTGGAGCGCAAGGTCGAGGACCTGCGGGGCTTCGAGCGTGAGTACCGTACGCGTCTGAAGTCCTACCTGGAGTCGCAGCTGCGCCAGCTGGAGACCCAGGCGGACGACTCCCTGGCCCCGCCGCGCAACCCGGCCGGTCCCGCGCTGCCCCCGTCGCCGTCGCCCTCGATGGCTCCGGCCGGTGCGATGGGCCACTCCATGGGCGGCCCTTCCATGGGCGGTCCGTCCATGGGCGGTCCCTCCCCGATGGGTGCCGGTCCGTCCTACGGCGGCCAGCAGCAGATGTCCCCGGCGATGACCCAGCCGATGGCTCCGGTGCGGCCGGCTGCGCCGCAGCCGATGCAGGCGCCGTCGCCGATGCGGGGCTTCCTGATCGACGAGGACGACAACTAAGCGCCGCCGCGCAGTCGGCAGTCACGGGCCGGGCCCGGTTCCCCTTCGGGGGCACCGGGCCCGGCCCGTTCCCGTACCGGGTGCGGGCCGGTGGCCGCCGTTGCCCTGGCCGGGCGCTGCCCTTGTCTTCCGGGTGCGGCCCGGTGGCCGCGCCTCAATCGCCGGCGGGGCTGGGTTTGGCTTCGGGTGGGGCGGTGCCCCTCCGGGGGCTCTCCTCGGCTCGGCGCGTGCGGGTGTGTCGCGGCGAGGCGGCCTGGGTTGCGCGCTCGTCCTGCGGGGAGCCCCCGGAGTGTCCCCGCCCCACGGCCCCCGGGTGCGAGGCGGGCCGGCACCGCCCGTTGGGGGTGTGGGGACGGTGGGGGGTGTCCCCGCAGGACGAGCGCGCGACCACCCCGTCTGGCCCGTGACGTGCCCGCACGCGCCGAGCCGAGGAGACACCCCCCGGCGGCACCGCACCTCCACCCCCCCCGATCCCGACCCCGCCCAGGGGACACCAAACCAGCCCCGCCGGCGATTGAGGCGCGGCCACCGGGCCGCACCCGGGGCACTACGGCAGCGGCCAGCCGCAGACGCGAACGGCCCGCACCCCCCCGGGAGGGGAGGGGCGGGCCGTTGTCGTGCGGGCTACGCCTTGCGGAGGCGGAACGTCAGGGACAGGGGCTCGTCCGTGAAGGGGTCGCCGTAGGCGGCGTCGGCGTCGGCGGCGCCGGACGCGAAGTCCGTGGCGAGCACCTCGTCCGCGATGAGGCCGGCGTGGTCCGTCAGGGCCGTCACGACCTCCGGGTCCGAGGAGGACCACCGCAGGGCGATCCGGTCCGCCACGTCGAGGCCGGAGTTCTTCCGGGCCTCCTGGATCAGCCGGATCGCGTCACGGGCCAGGCCCGCCAGCCGCAGCTCCGGGGTGATCTCCAGGTCCAGGGCCACCGTCGCGCCCGAGTCGGACGCCACCGACCAGCCCTCGCGCGGGGTCTCGGTGATGATGACCTCCTCCGGGGAGAGGGAAACGGACTCCCCGTTCACCTCGACCTCGGCGGAGCCGGACCGCAGGGCCAGCGACAGCGCCGCCGCGTCGGCCGCGGCCACCGCCTTCGCCACGTCCTGGACGCCCTTGCCGAAGCGCTTGCCCAGCGCGCGGAAGTTCGCCTTCGCCGTCGTGTCCACCAGGGACCCGCCGACCTCCGAGAGGGAGGCAAGGGAGGAGACGTTCAGCTCCTCCGTGATCTGGGCCTGGAGCTCGGGGGAGAGCGCGTCGAAGCCCACCGCGCCGACCAGCGCCCGGGAGAGCGGCTGGCGGGTCTTCACACCCGACTCCGCGCGGGTCGCGCGGCCCAGCTCCACGAGGCGGCGTACGAGCTGCATCTGCTGCGACAGGGCGGGGTCGATCGCCGCCGTGTCCGCGACCGGCCACGTCGAGAGGTGGACCGACTCGGGGGCCTCCGGTGTGACCGGGACCACCATGTCCTGCCAGACCCGCTCCGTGATGAACGGGGTCAGCGGGGCCAGCAGCCGGGTGACCGTCTCGACCACGTCGTGCAGGGTGCGCAGCGCGGCCGCGTCGCCCTGCCAGAAGCGGCGGCGCGAGCGGCGGACGTACCAGTTGGACAGGTCGTCCACGAAGGCGGAGAGGAGCTTGCCGGCCCGCTGGGTGTCGTAGGACTCCATCGCCTCCGTGACCTCGGAGACGAGGGCGTGGAGTTCCGAGAGGAGCCAGCGGTCGAGGACCGTGCGGTCCGCCGGGGCCGGGTCGGCCGCCGAGGGCGCCCAGTTCGACGTACGGGCGTACAGGGCCTGGAAGGCGACCGTGTTCCAGTACGTGAGGAGGGTCTTGCGGACGACCTCCTGGATCGTGCCGTGGCCCACGCGGCGGGCCGCCCACGGGGAGCCGCCGGCCGCCATGAACCAGCGCACCGCGTCCGCGCCGTGCTGGTCCATGAGCGGGATCGGCTGGAGGATGTTGCCCAGGTGCTTGGACATCTTGCGGCCGTCCTCGGCGAGGATGTGGCCGAGGCAGACCACGTTCTCGTAGGACGACTTGTCGAAGACGAGGGTGCCGACCGCCATCAGCGTGTAGAACCAGCCGCGCGTCTGGTCGATGGCCTCCGAGATGAACTGCGCCGGGTAGCGCTTCTCGAAGATCTCCTTGTTCTTGTACGGGTAGCCCCACTGCGCGAACGGCATCGAGCCCGAGTCGTACCAGGCGTCGATGACCTCCGGCACGCGGACCGCTTCGAGGGAGCAGCCCTCGTGCGTGCAGGTGAAGGTGACCTCGTCGATGTACGGGCGGTGCGGGTCCAGGTTCGAGTGGTCCTGGCCGGACAGCTCGGAGAGCTCGGCGCGCGAGCCGACGCAGGTGAGGTGGTTCTCCTCACAGCGCCAGATCGGCAGCGGGGTGCCCCAGTAGCGGTTGCGGGAGAGCGCCCAGTCGATGTTGTTGTTCAGCCAGTCGCCGAAGCGGCCCTGCTTGACGGAGTCCGGGAACCAGTTGGTCTTCTCGTTCTCCCGCAGCATCGCGTCCTTGACGGCGGTGGTGCGGATGTACCAGGACGGCTGCGCGTAGTAGAGCAGGGCCGTGTGGCAGCGCCAGCAGTGCGGGTAGCTGTGCTCGTAGGCGATGTGCTTGAAGAGCCGGCCGCGCGCGTCGAGGTCGGCGGTCAGCTTCTCGTCGGCCTTCTTGAAGAAGACGCCGCCCACCAGGGGGACCTCCTCCTCGAAGGTGCCGTCGGGGCGGACCGGGTTCACGACGGGCAGGCCGTACGAGCGGCAGACCGCGAGGTCGTCGGCGCCGAAGGCGGGGGACTGGTGGACCAGACCGGTGCCGTCCTCGGTCGTGACGTACTCGGCGTTCACGACGTAGTGGGCCGGGGCCGGGAACTCGACCAGCTCGAAGGGGCGCTCGTAGGTCCAGCGCTCCATCTCCTTGCCGGTGAAGGACTCGCCGGTGGCCTCCCAGCCCTCGCCGAGGGCCTTCTCCAGCAGCGGCCGGGCGACGACCAGCTTCTCCTCGCCGTTCGTGGCGACGACGTAGTCGACCTCGGGGTGCGCGGCCACGGCCGTGTTGGACACCAGGGTCCACGGGGTGGTCGTCCACACCAGCAGCGCCGCCCGGCCCGCGAGCGGGCCGGAGGTCAGCGGGAAGCGGACGTAGACGGAGGGGTCGACGACGGTCTCGTAGCCCTGGGCCAGCTCGTGGTCGGACAGACCGGTGCCGCAGCGCGGGCACCAGGGGGCGACGCGGTGGTCCTGGGTGAGCAGACCCTTGTTGAAGATCTCCTTCAGCGACCACCACACGGACTCGACGTACTCGGGGTCCATGGTCCGGTAGGCGTCGTCCAGGTCGACCCAGTAGCCCATGCGGGTCGTGAGCTCGGTGAACGCGTCGGTGTGGCGGGTCACGGACTCGCGGCACTTGGCGTTGAACTCGGCGATGCCGTACGCCTCGATGTCCTGCTTGCCGTTGAAGCCCAGCTCCTTCTCGACGGCGAGCTCGACGGGCAGGCCGTGGCAGTCCCAGCCGGCCTTGCGGGCCACGTGGTAGCCGCGCATCGTGCGGAAGCGGGGGAAGACGTCCTTGAAGACGCGGGCCTCGATGTGGTGCGCGCCGGGCATGCCGTTCGCGGTGGGCGGGCCCTCGTAGAAGACCCACTCGGGGCGGCCCTCGGACTGCTCCAGGGTCTTGGCGAAGGTCTTGCTCTCGCGCCAGAAGTCGAGGACCGCGTGCTCGAGGGCAGGCAGGTCGACCTGGGCGGGTACCGGGCGGTACTGCGGCGGTGTGGTCATGAGGCTGAACTCTTCCTCCGGCGGGGTGTCGCTTCCGTCCGGAGGGACGAGAGCCGACTGCTGCTCCCGCGGTACCACCCTCCTTGGCCGCCGGACGGATCCGGTGGCCCCCTCATTGGGGTGCGAAGCCGGTTCTACTCGCCCTGCGGGGGACCCGCGGCTTTCTTCCGGCGGCTCAGGGGTGATCCTTCACGTCGCGCTCGCCCCCGGGCTCTCACCGTCCCCGGGTCGCTCCTGGCTGCGTCCGACGCTACTCGTCCCCGTCCATGCCTTTCGCTGGGCCCAGTGTACGGGTGCGGGGGGTGCTCGGCAGACCGGTTTACGGGGGCCCCTGCGGGGCCTGCGGCCACGGCGTGGCGGGGGTGCGGCCGGGGGGCCGGGGCGGGGCCGGGAGTGACCCGAACGGGCCATCGGGGCCGCAGCGGCATCGGGTGGGGCGGGAGGGGCGGATTACCGGGCCTCCGGATGGGCACAACGGATGCAGGTTGACCTCGACGGATGCGTGCCCCGTTGCCGCGGGAGCGGAGCCGATTTAT